>CAZGWG010000006.1:0-46928 GCA_964529165.1 uncultured Sphingobacterium sp. | reverse complement strand
GGTACTGTTTTTTATCTTGTTTTAGAAAGCAAGGTCTGTGCCTCTTCAGTCCCGGCAGCCCCGTGTTCTGCCCTGGTTTTTTGCAGCAGATTTAATAGACTTCATAAAATTTAGTAGTGCAAAAAAGCCAGAGCTGCCACCCAGGTTTATTTCTAAAGGCAAATGCTCCTTTTGCCGGACTGCCCGTCCCGATGAAAAACAGCTCCGGGTAAAATAAACCTTGCCGGAGGAGGTAGCTTCCGGCTATTCGTAATCTGAAATAGAACGCAATTCCATGCCGGAACTACCCCCGGAGGAAAGGGCTGAACTAGCCTATAATAAACAGGTATTGATTCCCAAAAACAAATTATTCTGCTCCAAAACCTTATATGGATAATTACAACCCGATATTTTAACCTTCCTTATTTCGAACTCAGGTTAATTAGCAAGCACTGACTATTAATATATGATATGCTTCCTCATTTCGGCTCATTGGATAGTTCTATTCTCAGATACTTATTGATCTACAAAACAATCCTGTAGCTAATAGCAGAAAAGAGAATTGTTAAATTTTTCTTGTCGTTTTAAAAATATGTTCTACTTTTGAATTATATAATGAGTATTAATTATACTCAATGTTATGCTCGAAAGTCTGATCACATCCAAAACGAGAATTAAGCTCCTGCTTAAATTCTTTTTAAACATCAATAATCAAGGCTATTTAAGAAGTCTTGAAGCTGAGTTTAATGAGAGTACCAATGGTATCCGGCAGGAATTGAATCGCTTTGAGCAGGCAGGACTATTGCTGGCAGAATCAGATGGCAATAAGAAGCTGTATCGGGCAAATACCCTTCATCCTTTGTTCAAGGATCTGAATAGTATTATCAGAAAGTTTATTGGTGTAGAAGAAGTGATTGAAAAGGTTATTGATAGACTCGGAAACGTACAACGCGTTTACCTGGAAGGAATGATCGCCCGTGGACTTGATTCGGATATTATTGATCTGATGATTATTGGGGATAATATTAACAGGAATTACCTGAGTAATCTGGTGGAAAAAGCGGAGCCGCTTATTGGAAGGAAGATACGTTACCTGGTCTTTGAAGAGGCCGATGCAGAGGTGTATGTGCAAAAGCACAATAAGGAGATGGTTTTAATATTTGATCACCATCTGGCATGAACTGGTATGTAATCTATACCAAATCGCGTTGCGAAAAGACTGTTGCAGATAAATTGGCTCAGTCGGGTATAGAGGTATATTGTCCTTTTTTGAGAAGAAAGAAACTCTGGAGCGACCGGTGGAAATGGGTGGAAGAGCCGCTTTTCAGATCTTATTGTTTTGTTAGCCTGGAGGAGAGGGATAGGGATCGTGTTTTTACAGTTCCGGGGGTAGTTCGTTATGTTTTTCACTGTGGAAAACCGGCAATGATCAGGAAGAAGGAGATGGATTTACTGAAAAGCTGGTTGATGCAATACGATCATGAGGGTATTGAGGCTGGTAATTTAAATGTGAACGACAGAATCAGAATCCGTTCAGGTGCATTGATGGATAAGGAAGCTGAGGTAATAGAGAGTAAAGGAAATTATGCTCTTTTACTATTAGAGGATCTTGGTCTGCATGTTAAAGTAGACCTGAGAAAGAATATAGTTGAGAAAATACAGGTTTCCTAAGGGATTGCCTGATTATATATTTTATCAGGATGTCATATTGTGAAATGTGACTGAAAGGGCGGAGCCGTGAGCAATTGACAGTTGATAGTTGATGCAGACTTGTAGCTCTTGTACTCTTGAAATTGTCTTAAATTTATTAGATGTTTAATTTATTGCATCGCATAGAATCATGAAAATAGCGCTGATTACCGGCATCACTGGTCAGGATGGAGCTTATCTTACAGAATTTCTCTTAAATAAGGGGTATTTTGTTCATGGGATCAAGCGAAGAAGTTCCTTGCTGAATACCGATCGTATTGATCATTTGTATCAGGATCCGCATGAACAGGGTGTTCGTTTAAAATTGCATTATGGTGATCTCACAGATTCAACCAACCTGATCCGGATCATCCAGGAGGTTCAGCCGGATGAGATCTATAATCTTGCAGCCATGAGTCATGTTCAGGTGAGTTTCGAAACTCCCGAATACACCGCTAATGCTGACGGTCTGGGTACATTGAGGATTCTGGAAGCAGTGCGCATATTAGGCATGGAGAATAAAACAAGAATATATCAGGCCTCCACTTCCGAATTATATGGCCTGGTTCAGGAGGTTCCTCAGAGTGAGACTACACCGTTTTATCCCCGGTCACCTTATGCGGTCGCAAAAATGTATGCATACTGGATCACGGTGAATTACCGGGAAGCATATAATCTTTTTGCCTGTAATGGCATTTTATTCAATCATGAGAGTCCGGTCCGGGGTGAGACCTTTGTAACCCGTAAGATAACCCGCGCAGCGGCTAAAATTGCCTTAGGTTTGCAGGGCTGCCTATATCTCGGTAATTTATCGGCGCAGCGCGACTGGGGTCATGCTAAGGATTATGTGGAAGCCATGTGGCTGATCCTGCAGCAGGAAAAACCGGAAGATTTCGTTATAGCAACTGGTGTTACGACTTCAGTACGGGACTTTGTCAGGATGAGTTTTGCTGAACTGGGAATCGATATAGAGTTCAGCGGTAAGGATGAACAGGAGAAAGGGGTGATCATTGATGTGGATGAGGATAAAGCAGGCAGCCTGAAACTCAATACTGCTAATCTGAAACCCGGTGCAACGGTGGTCAGGGTTGATCCCAGGTATTTCCGTCCTACGGAAGTGGATCTTCTGGTGGGCGATCCGGCGAAGGCGAAAACAAAATTGGGCTGGCAGCCTAAATATGATTTAGCGGCTTTGGTAAAGGATATGGTATTATCAGATCTGCATCTGATGAAAAAGGATGAGTACCTGAAGAGCGGAGGGTTTGATACGATGAATTATTTTGAATAGGATGATATTGCTTGAGAGGAGAAATCATCGGTGACTATCCTCGTGGAGTTGCTACCTGTCTCCAACAGACGGGAGAATCAAAGAGGGTGGATCTAAACTTTTACAAATCGAATCCAGACCTTTACTCTTAACAATTAAATTCAAAATACCTATCCTCGGGTATTCTATTAAACAGAGATTTAATTAGCTTTGCGCAATTACAAGATATGATGACAAAGAAAATATTCAGCTTTATCGCTTTATTTCTGGTGCTTGGCCTTGGGATGCCGGCTTTAGCGCAGGTCAATCAGAATAATTTGAGTAATACCCGTGTGGACGAACTGAGCGATGACCAGGTAAGGGCCCTCATGCGTCAGATAGATTCATCGGGTATGGGTGAGGCTCAGCTGGAACAGATCGCCCAGGCGAGAGGAATGCAGCCGGAAGAAATTAAGAAATTGCGTGAACGGGTTATCAAATTGAGGGAGCAGGGTGAAAAGAAGAATATAGAAGGAAGAGAGCAGAAATACGAGACTGATGAGAGTGTGCCTGCACAGAAGGATCCTGAAGCTGATGCGGAGAAGATCTTTCGCAGCAAAATATTTGGTGCCGATCTCTTTAGTAATGCCGACCTCACTTTCGAACCTAATCTGAATATTGCTACTCCAAAGAATTATGTTATTGGTCCGGGGGATGAACTCCAGATCGATATCTATGGTAATTCAGAAGCTTCTTATAAACCTAAAGTAAGTCCCGAAGGAAATATTAGCATAGAATACGTAGGTCTGATATCAGTAGGTGGCTTAACTATTGAAGCAGCGACTTCGCACCTGCGCTCACGCCTGGCTACAGTATATTCCGGTCTTCGAAACGGTAATACTAATCTGAATGTGGCTATTGGCAATATTCGTAGTATCAGGGTCATTCTAACCGGTGAGCTGGTTAAACCGGGAACCTATACCCTGCCGTCCCTGGCTAGTGTGTTCAATGCTTTGTACGCTTCCGGTGGTCCAACAGTGAATGGATCTTTGAGGAATATTGAACAGATCAGGGCAGGGAAAAAAATAGCTACCCTGGATATCTATGATTTCCTGATGCAGGGGGAGATGAATGATAACTTAAGATTACAGGATCAGGACGTGATCCGGGTACCGGTATACCAGTCGCGAATTGAAATTACCGGAGAAGTCAAGAGGCCCGGAATTTTTGAACTACGTTCATCAGAATCTCTGGCTGATCTTTTTCGTTATGCGGGAGGGTTTACTGAAAATGCTTTTAAAGCACGCGTGAAAGTACTGAAGAATACGGATACAGAGCGTAAGATCATGGATATTAACAGTGAACAGTTTGCCTCTTATCTTCCGAATACCGGGGATAAATATTTTGTAGACCGGATACTGGAGCGTTTTGCTAACCGTGTAAGTATTGAGGGAGCCGTTTTCAGACCAGGTGAGTATGAACTTGAACCCGGACTTAGCCTGCTGCAGTTAATAAATAAGGCTCATGGCTTGCAGGAGGATGCATTCCAGAACCATGGATTTATTATTCGTCTGAAGCCGAATAATGAGGTTGAACTGGTGTCCTTTGACCTGAGGCAGATAATGAATGGACAGGCAGAAGACATTGTGCTGAGACGTGAGGATAACGTGGTTATCTCCTCTATTTTTGATCTGAAAGAAGAGTATAATATTCGCGTAGAAGGGGAAGTGATCAAACCGGGTGAACTTAAGTATGCGGAAGGAATGAGTCTTGAAGATGCGATTATCCAGGCAGGAGGCTTTAAAGATTCTGCTACGCCTAACCGGGTTGAAATTTCCCGGAGAGTGAAAAACAGTGATGCTTTATCTGCTTCAGCTATCACAGCTGAAGTTTTTCAGATCAATGTAGATAAAGATTTGAAGATTGCGGCAGGATTTGAATTAACTCCCTTTGATATTATTACAGTGCGTCCTTCTTCAGGTTACGAAATTCAGAAGCAGGTTAGAATAGAAGGTGAAGTGTTATTTCCGGGCACTTATACGCTCATTAAAAAAGATGAGCGTATTTCTGACTTAATTAAAAGAGCGGGCGGGATGACTGCCCTGGCATATACAGAGGGGGCATCACTTAAGCGAACCTACGAATCACAAATAAAAGATGATGAACTGAAGTCCGAACAATTTGCCCGGCTTTTGGATAATGCCGGAAATACCGATACTAAAGTTGCTGATAATATTGAAAACAGGCGTATAGATTATGTGGGTATTGATCTTCCCCGGATTATGGATGTTCCGGGATCGCAGGTAGATATCTTTATGGAAGAAGGGGATGTAATTTATATACCTAAGGAGTTGCAAACTATTAAAATTACAGGTGAGGTCTTGACTCCAGCCTCCATTTTATATTTGAGAAACAAAGGGTTTAAAAGTTATATTTCTAATGCGGGTGGATTTTCCCAGTTTGCAAAAAAAGGGAGTTCCTATATTATTTATGCAAATGGAACAGTAGAAAGCACCAAGAAAATATTATTTTTTAATAATTACCCTACAGTTAAGCCAGGAGCAGAGATCTTTGTTCCGAGAAAAGCAGAGAAAGAAAGAATGAATATGCAGCAATGGGTTGGCATGGGAACTGGCCTGGCATCATTAGCCGCTATATTAGTTAGTATATTGCGATAAAACTCATCAGGTGTTTGACCACGAATAGAATTTAAATCAATATGCTTTAGCGCTATGGTAGAAAAAAATGATGAGATATCACTCCGGGAAATCATATTATCATCGGAAATATGGTTCAGATACTTGTTAAGCAAATGGAAAATTATTTTGCTCGCCTGTCTTATTGGAGCTATCTCAGGATTTACTTACTCTTTGCTTAAGAACCCGGTTTATACTGCCTCTACTACTTTTGTACTGGAAGAAGGAGGAGGGAGTGGATTGGGGCAATACTCCGGTCTAGCCTCTGTGGTGGGGATGAATATAGGAAGGGGGGGCGAAGGCTTATTCCAGGGCGATAATATTATTGAATTATATAAGTCGCGCAGTATGGTTGAAAAAGCTTTACTCAGCGAGACGGTGTATGAAGGCAAAAAGCAATTACTGATCGACCGATATATTGAATTTAATGAAATGAGGGAAGAATGGGATGAGAATCCCGAATTGAAGGGTATTCATTTTGATCTTAAGCCAGGAGAGCAGTTTACACGGGTACAGAATAGCATTCTCGGAAGTATAGTTAACGATATTAATGCAAACTACTTATCGGTGAGCAGACCAGATACTAAATTAAGTATCATAAAAGTTGAAGTGAAGGCGGAGGACGAATTTTTCGCTAAAATATTTAACGATGTTATTGTTAAGACTGTAAATGATTTTTATGTACAGACGAGAACAAGAAAATCTTTAGAAAATCTTAATGTCCTTCAACATCAGACAGACTCTGTGATGGCCGTATTTAGCGGCGCAATTTATCAAACTGCCGTTGCAGCTGATGCTACACCAAACTTAAATCCTACCCGCCAGGTTCTAACGGCTCCTGTTCAACGATCCCAATTTAACATAGAGGCAAATAAAGTAATACTGACCCAGTTAATCCAAAGTCTGGAAGCAGCAAAATTGTCTTTAAGACGTGAAACGCCTCTGATTCAGATGATAGATCAATCAGTCTTTCCTCTAAACAAGGCTAAGATTGGCGAAATAAAAGGACTTTTGTATGGTGGATTCCTGTTTGGCTTTTTGTCTGTCATATTTCTTGTATTAAGAAAATTTTTAAAAGACATTATGTCTGAAGATAGCAGCTATGAATGATTATAGCATGGATCTGTCATATTTCTTTTTATAATTTATTCAATAAGACTTATTTAACATAATTATAATCAATTATATGAGCAAAAATGATTCTACGAATGCTCTGAAAAATACTCACATTGGTATTATAGGTTTAGGATATGTGGGTTTGCCTCTGGCAGTAGAATTCGCAAAAAAATATCCGGTGGTCGGATTTGATATTAATGAGATCCGCATACAGGAACTGAATAACGGGCACGACCGCACACTTGAGGTGTCAGATGAATTACTGAAGGCGGTTTCATCAGATAGTGTTTCAGGGGTTGGTCTCACATTTAGTAATACCTTAAAAAGCATTGAAGGTTGTAATTATTACATCATTACTGTACCTACCCCTGTCGATAAGTATAAGAGGCCGGTACTCACCCCATTGTATAAAGCGAGTGAAGCTGTCGGGAAAGTGTTGAGTAAAGGGGATATCGTTATTTACGAATCTACTGTATACCCTGGTGTAACCGAAGAAGAATGCGTTCCTGTACTGGAAAAATACTCAGGGCTTAAATTCAATGAAGACTTTTTTGCAGGCTATTCCCCTGAACGCATAAATCCGGGAGATAAAGAACATACTGTAGCCAAAATTTTGAAGATCACTTCAGGCTCTACAGATGAATCGGCCGAAAAAATTGACCGGTTATACAGGTCAGTGATCATCGCCGGTACTCATAAGGCTCCCAGTATCAAAGTGGCTGAGGCGGCAAAAGTTATTGAAAATTCCCAGCGGGATATCAATATTGCTTTTGTGAATGAATTAGCAAAAATATTTAACCGTCTGGGCATAGATACAGATGAGGTATTGCAGGCCGCAGGTACTAAATGGAACTTTCTCAAATTCAAACCAGGCCTGGTAGGCGGACATTGCATTGGAGTAGATCCCTATTATCTGGCCCAAAAAGCGCAGGAAGTAGGTTATCACCCGGAGATTATTTTAGCGGGGCGTCGTTTAAATGACGGTATGGGTGAATACATTGCTCATGAGGTGGTCAAATTAATGGTTAAAAAGGAGATACCGGTCAAAAATGCTAATATCTTGGTCCTGGGTATAACATTTAAGGAGAATTGCCCTGATGTACGGAATACGAGAGTAGTTGATATTTTAGCTACTTTAAAAGACTACCAGACTAACATCTCTATATACGATCCCTGGGCAGATCCGGCAGAAGTGAAACGTGAATACGGGTGGGATTCAATAAAAGATTTAGAAAATATTGATGACTGTGATGCCATTATTCTGGCGGTATCGCATGATGAATTCAAAGATTTAAATTTAGATAAACTCTGCAAGCGAAATAAAGTGATCTACGATGTAAAAGGAATATTATCAAAGGAAATTGTCGATGCCCGGCTTTAAGATTTAATGTTGAGCAGTAGGTAAAATGCAGCAATCTTATAATTTCAGACCATAACGTGTACAAAATAGCTTATCATAAAGAGGACTTATCTGCTAAAAGCTTTTTAGTTACCGGCGGAGCTGGCTTCATTGGTTCCAATATAATTGAATATTTATTAAAATATCGTGCCGGTAAAGTTCGGGTTTTAGATAATTTTTCCACTGGTTTACATGCCAATATAAAAGAGTTCAAATCCAATCCGGCCTTTGAGTTGATCGAAGGTGATATTCGTGATCTAAATACTTGTCACAAAGCAGTGGAAGGTATAGATTACGTGAGTCACCAGGCCGCACTGGGTTCTGTACCGCGCTCTATCAATGATCCCATTACATCCAATGAAGTAAATATCAATGGATTTCTGAATATGCTGTTAGCAGCCCGTGATGCTCAGGTAAAACGATTTATCTATGCAGCAAGTTCCAGTACGTATGGAGATCATCCTGACCTGCCTAAGGTAGAAGATAAAATCGGCAATCCGTTATCCCCCTATGCAGTCACTAAATATGTAAATGAACTCTATGCCTCAGTATTTTCCCGCGTTTATGATTTTCATACTGTTGGCTTACGTTATTTTAATGTTTTTGGTCCGAGACAAAATCCTCAGGGGCCTTATGCGGCGGTTATTCCCTTATTTATTGAAGCGGCTCTTAAGAATGAGGTGCCTTTTATTAATGGTGATGGTGAAACCAGCCGGGATTTTACGTTCGTAGAAAATGCAGTACAAGCCAATATAAAAGCATTACTTGCTGAAGACATACAGAAGCATGAAGTAATTAATATAGCCTATGGTGAGCGTACAACGCTTAATGAATTGTGGGGGAAAATAACGGAAATAATAGGTATCGATTTAAAGGCGAGTTACCGGGAAGAACGAAAGGGAGATGTGAAACATAGTTTGGCAGATATTAAGAAAGCAGAGAATCTCATAGGATATAATCCCAAAATTTCTGTATCGGAAGGTTTAAGTATTCTGGTTGGTAAATAAAGAAATATCCACAGCAGCCTCTATATCAAAGAAAGAATTGTTAATTAAAAAAAATCAAATGAAAGGAAAAGCAACATTAATAAACAAACTATTATATAAGACTATTAATTCGCTATGGAGTGTTGCTCCCCAAGAGACTAAAGTATCATTTATTAATCGAGGTTTCATTGGGAGGTTAGATTACCCTAAAGCCAATATTTCGATGATAATAACCTCTTTAGTTAGTTACATCCGATTAAATTCATGTAAGAAAGAACCTCAAACAGTTGAATGGATTAGTTCAAATTTAAAAGAATCCGGGGTGTTTTATGATATTGGGGCAAATACAGGTGCCTATTCGTTGATAGCATCAACATTATTAAAAAATCAAGGTAAAGTTATTGCATTTGAACCCGTACCAAGTACATTTATTGAATTATGTCAAAATATTAGCTTAAATAAACTTGGGGATAAAATAATTCCTATAAATGTACCTTTATATGATGAAAACAGGATAATTGAGTTTGGATTAAATAGTTTTGATGGAGGAGTAGGTATGCATATGGGATTAACAAAAGAAGAATTACAGTCAAATAGAAATGAAACTATATTTCATTATTTAGTAAAAACCCAAACTCTTGATTCTTTGATTGCTGAGTATCGTATTCCATCACCTACAATAATGAAGATAGATGTTGACGGACCTGAGTTTCAAATTCTCAAAGGGGCATCAGCTACATTAAGAAATGAAAGCCTTCAAAGTTTACAAGTTGAGATCGATCAAGTTAATCAACCAGTAGAGGAGATATGCCAGTTTCTTGAAAACCATGGCCTTTTTCTTAAAGAAAAACATAAGCATAAGAATCCCAATATCTTTGATTATGTTTTTTATCGGAAGAATGAATAGATTTTAAAAAAAGTGGATAATTAATTGAATAAATTATGAATAACATTATACCCAACCTTAAGAAGAATCCCGATAGTGTTTATGTTATCGCGGAAGTAGGTCACAATCATCAGGGCAATCTTGAAACTTGCAAATCAATTTTTCTTGCAGCAAAAGAAGCAGGAGCTAATGCGGTTAAGTTACAAAAGAGAAATAATAAAACATTGTATACAAAAGCATTATATAATGAACCATATAATAGCGAGAATAGTTATGCTCCGATTTATGGTGAGCATAGGGAGGTACTCGAATTTAATAAAGAGCAATATTTAGAGTTGATCAGATATGCTTCAGAAATTGGAATTCATTTTTTTTCTACCGCCTTTGATTTTGAAAGCTTAGATTTTTTAGTTGATCTGGATATGCCTGCATTTAAAATAGCATCAGGCGATCTATTGAATACTCCTTTACAACGGAGAATTGCGAAACAGGGGAAGCCCGTGTTTTTAAGTACGGGGGGGGGCACATTTACAGACATAAAACGCGCTGTTGATACTGTTTTGGAGTATAATGATCAATTAGTTGTATTTCATTGTACCGCATCCTATCCGGCAAATGTCGAGGATATGAATTTGAATGTAATCCCTGAGTTAAAGAGATTATTTCCTAATATAATTATAGGTCTTTCTGATCATGAGAATGGAATAGATGCCGCATCTGTTGGTTATATGTTAGGGGCCAGGGTTTTTGAGAAGCACTTTACATTGAATAGATCCTGGAAGGGAACAGATCAGTCTTTTTCATTAGAGCCGGAAGGTTTACGCAAATTAGTCAGGAATTTAAATCGTATCCCGGTTTTACTTGGAAGTTCTGATAAGCAATTGCTGGAAAGCGAAAAGAAGCCACTTAAAAAAATGGCGAAATCACTGGTAGCAAAAAGAGATCTGTCTGCCGGCCACGAAATAATGGAAGAGGATATTGCTATAAAATCACCGGGTGGTGGATTACCGCCGTACGAAATAGAAAACATTATAGGTAAAACTCTTAAAACTGGGTTACAGGAAGATGATCATTTCCTTTTTGATAATCTGAATTAGTTCTGGTTGTATGAATTTTAATGAAATAGAAGCGGTTGTATTTGACTTTGATGGTGTTTTTACAGATAATACTGTAATTGTTGACCAGCATGGGGTTGAATCGGTTAGATGCTGGAGAAGTGATGGTCTTGGCCTTGACAGGTTAAGAGTGTTGGAAATTAAATTATTGATTATTTCAACTGAGGTAAATCCGGTTGTTAGTGCAAGAGCCAAAAAACTAAAAATGGAATGCTTGCAGGGGATCAATGATAAATCAGTGGCAATTCTGGAATGGGCACTGGCCAATAAGGTAAGTTTGGCTAAAACGGCTTTTGTAGGGAATGATATTAATGATATTGTTGCTTTTAAAGAAGTTGGATTTCCTGTTGCGGTAGCAGACTGTTATGAAGAAGTGAAGCCTCATGTCAGATTCATATTGAGCAAGCCAGGCGGATATGGTGCTGTAAGGGAGATATGTGATTTGATATACCATAGTTATTATCAGTCTATGGCATTCGATATGAATTTTAATAGCGAGATATGAATTCCAAAATCTTTACCGTCTCCAATGAAATTGTTATTATTACAGGAGCTTCCGGGCAATTAGGGTTAGAATATTCAAAGACTTTCTTAGAACATGGAGCTAAGGTTGTTGCATTAGACTTAATAAAGAATGAAGCAATAGATAGTTTATCAGCCAGGAATAAAAATGATTTCATCTTTATTCCTTGTAATATTACGGACAGTACTAGCCTGAAAAATGCTTCCATTGAGATCCGGAATAAATTTGGTTGCCCAACCGTATTAATTAATAATGCGGCAATAGATTCTCCGCCCAATGCTCCCGTAGAAGAAACCGGACCTTTTGAAGACTATCCTGAAGCTTCCTGGGATAAAGTTATGGATGTCAACGTCAAGGGTGTATTTTTGGCCTGCAAGATTTTAGGTTCATTGATGGCAAAAAGTAATAAAGGTTCTATTATTAATATTTCGTCTATTTATGGAGTTGTATCTCCCGATCAGACGATATATGAATATAGACGAAAAAGAGGTGAAGTATTTTATAAACCAATTGCATATTCTGCTTCCAAATCTGCTTTGATAAATTTAACGCGGTATTTGGCGGTGTATTGGGCTAAAAATGGTGTCCGTGTTAATACTTTGGTTATAGCCGGTGTCTTTAACGGGCAGGATGAAGATTTTTTAAAGGCCTATTGCGAACGAATCCCGATAGGTAGAATGGCTAATTATGATGAATATAGTGGAGCATTGCTTTTTTTAGCCAGTGATGCATCCAAATATATGACTGGTTCTCAAATGACAGTAGATGGGGGCTGGACTGCAATATGACAGATAGAAAAATATCAAATTGGATTGATGGGCAAGCTCAATCTATGGATGGTAAAGATGTCTTGCCTAAATATAATCCGCATACAGGTCTTCTTGACTGTGAATTGACGAATTCTGATTCAAGTGATGTAAACCTGGCTATAAATGCAGCTGCCAGAGGTTTTGAGAGCTGGTCTTCGATTACGCCTGTGGAAAGAGGCAATATTCTAACCGAACTTGTCAAATTAATGGAAGAGAGCCGGGATGAACTTAGCTCAACTGTTGCCAGGGAGACAGGTAAATCTTTGAATGATGCCCGGGGCGAAGTGAATGCTGCTATTTTACAGGGGCGGTTTTTCTCTGGTGAAGGCATGCGATTATATGGCAGATCATTAACATCCGGAATGCCTGGAAAATATTCTCATACAATAAGACAGCCCATAGGAATTGCCGGATTGATTGTACCGGCTAATACTCCTATAGCGAATATTGCCTGGAAGATATTCCCTGCGTTAATCTGTGGAAATTCAGTGGTTTTAAAAGCTTCAGAGGATGCTCCTGAAATTGCTTTTAAGGTAGGAGAGTTATCGAAGAAGGCTGGGATTCCTGATGGGGTTTTAAATGTGCTTCAGGGAAAGGGGGATGTTTCAGGTGCGGCCATTGTAGAAAACTCCTCTGTGGCCATTTTGAGTTTTACAGGATCCACTAAAGTTGGAAAATGGATTGCAAAAGTTGGAGGAGAACGATTAGCGAGAGTTTCGCTGGAGTTGGGTGGAAAAAATCCTTTTGTTGTATGTGATGATGCCGATTTGGATGCGGCAGTGCATTGGGCTGCTCTCAGTGCTTTTAGTAATGCGGGGCAGCGATGTGCTGCCGGTAGCCGGATCCTGGTATTCAGAAATATTTACGATAAATTCGTTGAGAAATTGATTGAGAAAACCAAAAGTCTTGTGCTTGGTATTCATGAGGGGAGTAATCTCGGGCCCGTTATCAATCTTAATCAGCAAAAGAATATTCTTGCTGCAATAGAGCGTGCCGTAGTCGGGGGGGGGAAGATCCTGTGCGGAGGGAAGACCCCTCAGCAGGATCCGCTGGCTAACGGCTATTATATAGAGCCAACGTTGATTGGTGGTCTAAATGAAGATGCTGAATTATCGAAGCTTGAAGTATTTGGTCCTGTGGCTACCCTTCATCCTGTCTCTGATATGGATCATGCTTTAAAACTGGCTAATGCCAGTGAATATGGATTAACTGCTGCTATACATACCAGAAATGTTGACAGGGCTATGTGGTTTGCTCAAAGAGTGGGAGCAGGAGTAGTAAATGTAAATATCGGGACTTTCGGAAGTGAAGCTCACATGCCTTTTGGGGGGATCGGTTCATCAGGAAATGGTACCAGGGAACCGGGCACTGAAGCGCTTGACGTTTATAGCGAACTCAAAAATATTTCATTTTTAGTAAGAAGTTCTTTGATATGACAAAAGCAATAGGTTTGATACCCGCCCGGGCGGGCTCGAAGCGTATTAAAAATAAGAATATACGCATGTTGGGCGATCATCCGTTACTGGCTTATTCCATCAGGTCGGCAATCGACAGCGGCGTATTCGATTCTGTTGTATGTGCTACTGATAGTGAAGATTATGCTGAAATTGCACGTTATTATGGCGCGGAAGTTCCGGTGCTCAGAAGTACAACCATCTCAGGCGATACATCTCCGGATATAGAATGGGTTGAGTGGATCCTGGATATTTTAAGTAAGCGCAATCAGCTCTACGATGTATTTAGTATTTTGAGACCTACCAGTCCATTCCGGAAGCCGGATACGATCCGGCGTGCAATGTCTGAATTTTTATCATTACCAGGCATCGATTCCCTGCGGGCTGTTGAGAAGTGCAGCCAGCATCCTGGTAAAATGTGGATTTTGCGGGGTAAGAACATGATCCCATTAATCCCTTTAACCCCTGCTGAACTGCCATGGCATAGCAGACAGTATGCCGGATTACCGGAAGTATATGTTCAAAATGCCAGTCTCGAAATAGCATGGACCAGAGTCGTTAAAGAGGAACATTCGATAGCAGGACATGTTTTAGCCCCGTTTCTAACAACTGAGGAGGAGGGCCTGGATGTGAATCAGGAGTTTGATTGGTGGAAAGCCGAACATCTTCTTGAATTAGGCATGGCAACTCTGCCGGAGATTAGTATCGAGCCATTTAAACGCAATCTTTTATGATTTTTTTATAATTATGGGTGAACAAATTACTTACAGTACTTCAGAGTCAATAGAATCTTCTACGGAAGGTGTATTAATTTCTTATTATCCTAAAGAAGCTTTCGATATGCTTATGCAGAAAGAAATCCCTGCTAAGGAGAAAACCTATCTGTTTGCGCAGATGGCAAGATTTAATACTTTATATATGATCTCACGTGCAGGTTCGGGGCATTTAGGAGGTAGTTTTTCGGGCATGGATATAGTGAGCTGGCTTTATTTAAACGTATTGAAGCCATCCGACCGGTATTTCTCGTCAAAAGGTCATGATGCGCCTGGATTATATAGTATTCATACTGCTCTTGGGATTATCCCTTTTGATAAAATTCATACTTTAAGAAGGCTTGGTGGGCTTCCGGGACATCCTGACGTGAGTATCGCCGGTGCTCATACAAATACAGGATCGCTCGGTATGGGCGTATCTAAGGCAAAAGGGTTCTTATTTGCAGATGATTTGCTGGAGAGACCCGGCGGACGTGTATTTGTTTTGACAGGTGATGGAGAATTACAGGAGGGGCAGTTCTGGGAATCTTTGATTACTGCATCAAGATTGCGAAATGGTCGTTTAACTGTAATAGTGGACCATAACAAACTGCAGTCTGATACATTTGTGAAGAATGTAAGTGATCTGGGCGATCTGGAAGCCAAATTTGCCGCATTTGGTTTGGATGTCCTTCGTTGTGACGGACATGATTATGAAAAGTTAGGTAGTATTCTCGGAGCAGTCGGGTCTGAAGGCAGACCGCTCGTAATTATTGCAGACACCATTAAAGGAAAGGGAGTATCTTTTATGGAACATACTGAGATGTCTGATGATCAGGAATATTACAAATATCATTCGGGCGCTCCGGGCCCGGAAGATTATGCAAGGGCTAAAGATGAACTGAAGAAAAATATCGGAGAGCTTTCAGATAAATTAGGCCTGATATTACCCGAACCTACGGATGTAGATTTTGAACCCCTAAGAATAGCTTCAGATACAGAGCGAATGATACCTGTTTATTCCGAGGTACTTCTTGGTCATGCCCGTAAGAATTCAAAGATCGTAGCGTTGGATGCCGATCTGGTATTAGATACAGGTCTGATCCCTTTCAAGAATGAATTTCCCGATAGATTTGTAGAATGTGGTATTGCAGAGCAGGACATGGTTTCTCAGGCAGGAACAATGGCGCTTGCAGGATTGATACCTATAGTGCATTCTTTTGCATGTTTTTTGACAAGCCGTGCTTCAGAGCAGATTTATAATAACTGTACCCAAGGGAGTAAAGTTATTTATGTCGGGTCTTTAGCTGGGGTTTTGCCCGGTGGGCCGGGAACTTCTCACCAGGCTGTAAGAGATCTGTCAGCTATGTCGGCTATGCCTGGATTAACGATTATAGAGCCAGTTTCTACTTCTCAATTAGAGAGTTGCTTTGATTGGGCAATTAATAAGAATCAGGGCAGTACATACATCCGTCTTACTTCTATTCCAATTGAGATCAGAAAAGAGTTCAGTATAATAAGGGAGATAGAGCTAGGTAAAGGAGATCTTTTAAAAGAGGGTACTGATGCAACTTTTCTTACTCTTGGCTCTATTATGACAGTTGAGGCATTAAAAGCAACTGAAAAACTGAGTGTTGAAGATGGAATTGAATGCCAGTTGATAGCTATACCCTGGGTTAATACTTTTGATGAAAGGTGGATTAAAGAAGCAATTGGATCGGGTAATGGGCCTCTCGTAATTGTTGAAAACCATTTTTCACAAGGGGGCTTTGGAGAAAGGATATCAAAATTATTAATTACTAATAATCTCCTGAATAATAGAGCGGTCAGGATGTTAGGTGTCGAAGGTTTACCACAATCAGGTATAAACTCTGAAGTTTTAAAGGCTCATAATCTGGATGCTTTATCCTTAGCTGAAACAGTTAAAAGCCTTATATGAGTAAAGAGAGAGTGCTCATTATAATTCCGCACAATATGTATATAAGGAATTATATTCAATCTGATGCATTTAATAGCATGGAACAGCAATTTGACTGTTTTTACATCGGATCTGACCAGATTACTATCAGGGATCAACTTACTCTAAAGCCAAATTTTATTGGGTTTTATAAAGAAAATAAAAAACAGAACAGAAGATCGCACAATTACTTTAATGTGTTGATGTTTAAGTACCGAAATAAATCTTCTTCTTTCGAATTTAGGATAAAAAGGGTTTATGATATGCCAAGAGGTACTTTATTAAATACTATTAAAATAATAATATCTCAAGCTTCCAAATTACGATTTACCCTTTTTGGAAAGTATCTTGAAAAATATAAAGTGAAATTTCTCTCTTTTGGGTTATTCTTCAGACTCTATAAGCAGAGATTTGAAAAACTGTATAAGATAAATTCTGATCTGTTTAATACGATAAACGAGCTAAAACCGGAGATTGTATTATTCCCGTCGTCCGCCTATGATCCGATAGGTGTAGATATAGTAAAATCATGTAGAACCTTAAATATACCATCTCTTTTTTTGATTGATAATTGGGATAATCTTTCGAGTAAATCGATCTTGTTTGAAAAACCCGATTATCTGGGAGTATGGTCACAACAAAGCAAAGAGCATGCGATCGATATACAAGACTTTATTGAGTCAAATATATACATTATAGGTACCCCCAGATTTGATCAATATTTTAAAAAGAGGGATTCATATCTGCCTTCATATTTTGATTTTAAATATATTCTTTTTGTGGGTACTGCTGTAGCCTTTGATGAGGCTGGAATACTTGAAAGGATAGATCAGATAATGGAAGATAATCATTCTTTGTTTGAGGGCGTAAAACTGATTTACAGACCGCATCCCTGGAGACAGGGCAGAGATACTATTGCTGATCGTAACCTTCGGCATATTCTTATAGACCCGCAATTGAAAGATGCTTATTTAAAGCAGAATTCTACAACTACTGTCCAACCCAGTCTGGATTATTATCCTTCTCTGATTAAAAACGCCGAATTTATTATGGGAGGCTTAACTACTATGTTAATTGAGACCTTGATTTTCAGGAAATCATATTTTGCTCTTGCATACGATGATGGCAAAAGCTTAACCAGTCAGCATAATATGTATAAGTATTATGTGCATTTCAGAGGTCTTGAAAATGTAGAAGCAATACATTTATGTACTGATCTGAAGAATTTTTCTACAGAATTTATTGAGCATTGGCGCGATAGGGAAAATGTAAATATCAAAAACATAGATACGCAGCGAGAATACTATCTTTTTCAAGATGATAAATATGCGTATAAGGATAAATTAAAGTCAGTAGTACAGAAAATTTTAGTGAAATAAACCAGTTAATAACTTATTATACCAATTGTTATAAATGGTCGTGTTCCTTCTTCTAAATTTTGTAAGATGATCCAGTTGTTAGAGCTTCTGAACTCGAGTAATAAATTCTAAAATATAATAGTAAGGGAATAATATAAAAATGTTGAGACAGTTTAAAAGACTCATTAAGAAGTATTTTGTACACTTTGCCTATTTCTATACCCATTTGCGGTATCGCATTTTTTTTACTTTGACTCTAAGTTTGATAGTCGGAGTATTAGATGGATTTGGGCTGGCTATGTTCTTTCCCTTGCTGGAGATGGTGGGCGGCCAGGAAAGTTTTACAGGTGAGGGACTTGGAGGCCTATCGTTTTTAGTTGAGGGGATAGAGTCATTAGGTATAAGATTGACTATCTATTCGCTATTAATCGTTATAGCTGTATTTTTCTTTCTGAAAGGTGTAGCAAAATTCTTTGAACAGTATTACAACGTAATCATTCAGCAATATTTTATAAAGAAACTCCGGTATGAAAGTGTAAATAAGCTGAGCAATCTGAAATATAAGGCTTTTGTAATGAGTGATGTGGGGAGAATACAAAACACCTTATCTGGTGAGGTGGGCAGGGTATCCCAGGCTTATAAAAGTTATTTTATGGCTGTACAAGCCGGGGTACTCGTTTGTGTATATAGTGTATTAGCTTTTTTTACTGATGCTCAATTTGCTATACTGGTAATTATTGGTGGGGCGCTGTCCAATTTGACATATAATCAAATTTACAGAAAGACTAAAGAAACCAGTAAGAAGATCACTAAGGAAAGTCATGTTTTCCAGGGGTTATTAATACAGGAAGTAGCTTTCTTTAAATATTTGAAAGCAACAGGCTACATTAGTTTATATGCTAAAAAGCTGAGATCTGCAATAGACCATATTGAAAGAAGCACAAAAAAAATAGGCTTTTATAATTCTATATTGGCAGCTACAAGGGAGCCGCTGGTTATTATGGTAGTAGTACTGGTCATCATTATACAAATTACCTATTTTTCGGAGAGTATTGGTGCTATTATCCTGAGCTTAATGTTCTTTTACCGCTCACTTAATGCGCTGGTGCTATTGCAGAATAATTGGAACAGCTTCCTCAGTGCATCCGGATCACTCATTAATCTCACTGAATTTATGAAAGAATTGTCCGAACAACAAGATCGGAAAAAAGGATTGCCATTAAAGAGTTTTGAATCATCAATAGTTTTGAATGGGGTATCTTTCAATTATGGAAGCGCACCGCCGGTACTGAAAGATATAAACCTTCTCATCAATAAGAATCAAACTGTAGCTTTTATTGGTGAAAGCGGTAGTGGAAAAACAACATTAGTTAATCTGTTGGCGGGGCTGATGCCTACAGAAACAGGTACTTTTGAGATTGATGGAATCCCATCTCAAACGCTTGATATTGTTTCTTACCAAAGGAAAATCGGTTATATAACCCAGGAACCAGTAATTTTTAGTGATACAATATACAATAATGTTACCTTCTGGGCTGAGGACACACCTGAAAATAAAGCTCGTTTTTGGACAGCGATCAAGAGAGCAGCTATTGATGAGTTTGTCAACCAACTTGAGTTAAAGGAAAACACCTTATTAGGAAATAATGGCATTTTAGTAAGTGGGGGTCAGAGGCAACGACTATCCATTGCCAGGGAACTATATAAGGACATCGATATACTGATCATGGATGAAGCGACTTCCGCGCTTGATTCAGAAACAGAAAAGGCTATACAGGAGAATATTGATGCCTTAAAGGGACGTTATACAATATTAATTGTAGCACATAGATTATCCACTATCCGGAATGCTGATATAATAGTTTTGCTGCATAAGGGTGAGATAAAGGCATTAGGAAAATATGAGACCATGATTAATTCCTCTGCACGGTTTAAAAAAATGGTTTCTTTACAAGAAATATAAAGCACTATATGTTGAATCAAAAATCAATTTTAATAACAGGAGGGACAGGATCTTTAGGCAGAGCTTTAACAAAGCATATTCTGACCCATTTCCCGGATGTAAGGCGTCTGATTATCTTTTCGCGCGACGAGCAGAAGCAATATCAAATGGCCCAGGAATATCCTTCTAATGCTCATCCGGCTATTAGGTACTTTATTGGTGATGTACGGGATTACGAGCGACTGAAACGGGCTATGCAGGGAGTTGATTATGTCATTCATGCGGCAGCAATGAAGCATGTGCATATCGCGGAATATAATCCGGACGAATGTGTGAAAACAAATATCGGAGGAGCTGAAAATGTGATCAAGGCTGCTCTAGAAACAAGTGTTTCCAGAGTTGTGGCTTTGTCTACCGATAAAGCTTGTGCACCTATTAATCTTTATGGAGCAACAAAATTAGCATCAGATAAGCTCTTTGTTGCTGCCAATAATATTAAGGGAGCAAAAGATTTACGATTTTCTGTAGTGCGTTATGGCAATGTAATGGGATCAAACGGTTCTGTGATTCCTTTTTTTATAAAGAAACGCGAAGAGGGTATGCTTCCAATTACAGTAAGCAGTATGACGCGTTTTAATATTTCTCTTCAGGGTGGAGTGGATATGGTATTACATGCATTGAAACACGCCTGGGGAGGTGAGATATTTATTCCCAAAATTCCTTCTTACCGTATTATGGATGTTGCTATGGCAATTGGTCCAAATTGTAAGCATAACATTGTGGGTATTCGTCCGGGAGAAAAGATTCATGAGGAGATGATAACATCATCAGATTCCTTTTTTACATATGATCTAGGAAAGTATTTTGTAATTATTCCTCAGACACCTATCTGGAATGTCAATGAATTTGAGCAGGCTTTCGGTGCCCGTCGTGTACCAGAGGGGTTTGCTTATAACTCTGGTGATAACACGGAGTGGGAAACCGTAGAAAGTTTAAGAGAACTGATCAGAGAGCATGTTGATTCTACGTTTCAGGCATATTAATCATAGCAATGAATCCGATACCCTACGGTAGGCAACATATCACAGATGAAGATATTAAAGCTGTGAATGATACTTTACAATCAGAATATCTTACTCAAGGACCTAAAATACTTGAATTTGAACAAGTATTTTCACAATATATTGGCTGTAAATATGCGGTGGCGGTTTCTAACGGGACAGCCGCTTTGCATCTGAGTGCCTTAGCTTTAGGAATAAAGAAAGGAGATAAGGTTATTACTACTCCTATCACATTTGCAGCTTCAGCAAACTGTATCCGCTACTGTGGCGGAGAGGTAGTGTTTGGGGATATTGATCCTGATACCTATGTATTGGATATTAACAGCGTAAAAAAAATACTGGAAGCTTCTCCCAAAGGAACTTACCAGGGAATAATCCCTGTAGATTTTGCAGGTAGAGCAGTAGACCTTGAAGCGTTCAGAAAGCTTGCAGATGAATATGATTTGTGGATTATTGAAGATGCATGCCATGCTCCAGGCGGATACTTTACAGACTCCGGTCGAAATAAGCAATTTTGCGGTAATGGCACTTTTGCAGAATTGGCGATTTTCTCTTTTCATCCTGTAAAGCATATAGCCTGTGGGGAAGGGGGAATGATTACCACTAATGAAGAAAAGTTATATAAAAAGCTTTTGCAATTACGTACACATGGAATTGTAAAAGCAGACGATTTATATACAAACAGTATTGAGCTTGCTGGTGGTATAGATAGTTATCCTCCGTGGTACATGGAGATGCAAATGCTTGGTTACAATTACCGCCTTACTGATTTTCAGGCAGCTTTGGGATTGAGTCAATTGAAAAGAGCAGATGAAGGGTTGACACGCAGGAGAGCTATTGCAAAAATATATCATGATGCTTTAATTAATAAATCGTTCATAAAAGGACAATCGGGAATTGTTGATGGTCATGCATATCATTTATATGTTATAGAAGTAGAAGATAGGTTAGGTCTGTATAACTATTTACGTGAACAAAAAATATTTGCACAAATACACTATATTCCTTGTCATTTGATGCCATACTATCGTCAGTTTGGATGGAAAGAAGATGATAGGCCTGTTGCAGAAAACTATTATAGGCATTGCATCAGCTTGCCAATGTATCCTACATTGACAGAAAAGGAGCAACAGTTTGTAATCAGTAAGATTGTTGAGTTCCATACTAAAGGGTAATGAGAGAAATACATACTGATAGGTTAGCGATTGTGCCGATTACCAGTAACCATTGTACAGACAAGTATGTTTCTTGGCTGAATGATCCCGATGTATATAAATATTTAGAAACCAGAGGAAATTATACGATAGAACAGTTAAAGGAATATTTGTCAACCATTGTAGACAGCAAAATTCTGATGTGGGCAATACATATTAGAGATTCCAACAAACACATTGGTAATATTAAAATAGACCCTGTCAATAAAAAGCATGGCCTTGGAGAATACGGAATCCTTATGGGAGAAAAGGCAGAATGGGGAAAGGGTTATGCAAAAGAAGCGTCAGAAGCGGTGATAGAATATTGCTTTGGGAAGGAGTTAAACCTGAGAAAAATAACATTGGGAGTTATTAAAGAAAACGAGCCTGCCTGTTATTTATATAATAAATTAGGATTTATAGAGGAAGGAATTTACACAAAACACCTCAATTATGACGGCCACTACTACGATATAATTAGAATGGCAATATTTAATCATAGTTTTGCTTATTCCGAATGAACCATATTAAAAAGATAATACTGGGAACGGTACAGTTTGGGTTAGATTATGGGATTAACAATTTAACGGGTAAGACTTCTATAAATGAAGTTAAAGACATTCTGGATTATGCCCGATCGGTAGGCGTTGATACTTTGGATACTGCAGCGGGTTATGGCGATGCAGAGGAAAGAATAGGAGATTATCATATCAGTAACCCTCCTTTTCACATCATAACCAAGTTTGATAAAGTATCGGGTATTGGTTGGGAAGAATCTATTCAGATTAGTTTAGCAAAATTGAGAGTACCGATTGCCGAAACGGTCATGTTCCATTCTTTTAGATCATACGATCAATCCAAATTTGATTTGCCGGATATCATAGCAAAAGGAAAAGGAAAATATTTCAATCATTTGGGTGTTTCTGTTTATACTAATCAGGAACTTGAAGAGTTGATCCATGAGGAAAATATACAGATAGTACAACTACCTTTTAATCTCCTGGATAATGAAAGTCTAAGGGGGAATATTCTCAGGCGACTGAAAGAAAAAGGAAAAATGATTTATGTAAGATCCGTTTTTCTTCAGGGTTTATTTTATAAGGACCCGGAACGATTGCCAGATAATCTTATTCCTTTAAAACCTTATCTGCATGAGATACATCATATTGCTGATAAGGAATATGTTGACATTAGTGTATTGGCTTTGCAATATGTACATTCCAGAACATATATAGATGGGATAATAATTGGTGTAGATAATAAAATCCAATTAGAAAAAAATATTCAAGCTCTGGGTCAGAGTCTGGACCTGGGAATATTTGAAAGAATAAATGCGATAAAAGTGAATCAATCAGAATTACTGAATCCTTCCAAATGGTAAATCCCAAAGTAATAATAATAACCCAGGCACGAATTAGCAGTTCAAGGTTTCCGGAAAAAGTGCTGCAGCCATTGGGAGAAGGAACATTATTATCTACACATATAAATAGATTAAAACAATCAAAAATTGCCAATGAAATTATCGTAGCAACGACTGATGAACCGGATGCCTATAAGATAGTAGAAATTGCAGATCAGTGTAGAGTTAAAAGTTACAGTGGATCATTGAATGATGTATTGGACAGGTTTTATCAGGCAGCAAAAGTTCATAATCCGGATTATATAGTAAGAGTCACTTCTGACTGTCCTTTGATAGATGCATCTTTGGTTGATAGGGTAATAAAAATGACGGTAGAAAATAATCTTGATTATGGTGCTAATATACTTAAAGAAGAATATCCGGATGGCCAGGATGTTGAAGTGTTTACTTTTAATGCATTAGAAAAAGCATGGTATGAAGCAATTGCTCCTTCTGAAAGAGAGCATGTTACTCCCTACATAAGAAATAACTCTTCGTTTAAAGAGGGAACTTTTTTTACTTCTCAAAACTATGCTGCTCCTAATGACTACAG
Source organism: uncultured Sphingobacterium sp. (assembly GCA_964529165.1). Classification (GTDB taxonomy): domain Bacteria; phylum Bacteroidota; class Bacteroidia; order Sphingobacteriales; family Sphingobacteriaceae; genus Daejeonella. The sequence continues at coordinate 22,815 of CAZGWG010000006.1, read as the reverse complement.
CTGCATCAGAATGACGGTAGACGAGCCTGATGATATGAAGGCTGTCAACGTATTAGTTAATGAACTGGGTTTAAACGAACCATGGTTTACTTACGCAAATTTTATAGTTAATAATATAGAAAAGTTTCCAAATCAGAATATTCAAAGAAATAAAGGCTTCCTGAAGTCAATAAAACAAGATCTATTCATGGGTAAAGGACAAGAATTATATAAAAAGGCGAAAAAATTAATCCCTGGGGGAACAATGTTACTGTCCAAGAGACCTGAAATGTTTCTGCCGGATTTATGGCCGACTTATTTTTCCAAAACCTCAGGTTGTAAAGTTTGGGATATGGATGGTAAAGAGTACAGAGATTTAACATTAATGGGTGTTGGTACAAATACATTAGGATATAATCATCCGGAAGTGGATAATGCGGTCATGGATGTCGTTAGGTTGGGGAATATGTCCACATTAAGCTGTCCTGAGGAAGTTTATTTGGCAGAAAAACTGGTAGAGCTTAATCCATGGGGGGATATGGTAAGATTTGCAAGAAGCGGTGGAGAGGCTAATGCTATAGCAATTCGGATTGCCCGGGCAGCTTCAGGAAGAGATAATGTAGCCATATGCGGTTATCATGGATGGCATGATTGGTACCTGTCTGTCAATCATAACAACGAGTCAAGTGATCTAAGCACACACTTATTGCCGGGTCTTAATCCTAATGGCGTCCCTAAAAGCCTGAAAAACAGTGTATACCCTTTCCATTATAATAATTATGAGGAGTTGGAAGCAATAGTTAATGAACACAATATTGGTGTCATTAAAATGGAGGTTGTCAGGAATATGGGTCCTGAAAATAATTTCTTACAGAAGGTAAGAGATTTAGCCACCAGAAAGAATATTGTGCTGATATTTGATGAATGTACTTCAGGTTTTCGGGAAACATATGGCGGGTTGTATAAGAAATACGAAGTCGAACCGGATATGGCTGTTTTTGGAAAAACAATAGCTAATGGTTATGCCCTTACCGCTGTTGTTGGTAAAAGAGCGATTATGGAAGCTGCACAGACCACTTTCATCAGCAGCACTTTTTGGACAGAAAGGATAGGTCCCACTGCTGCGTTAACAACGCTGGAAGTGATGGAGAAGGAAAAATCCTGGGAAGTAATAACAGAGACAGGCAAGATTGTAAGAGAAGGTTGGCAAAAATTGGCAGACAGCCATAATTTGTCAATAACGATTTCCGGTATCCCATCTTTGAGTACTTATAGTTTTAATTCAAAAAATGCCCAGAAGTATAAAACATATATTACCCAGGAAATGCTGCAAAGAGGATTTTTGGCAAGTACCAATTTCTATGCAAGTATAGCACATCAGAAAGAAGATATCGATGATTATTTCGAAGCATTGAATAGTGTATACAGTACGATTGCTTATTGTGAGAGAGGGGATAAAGATATCGACAGTTTGTTATTAGGACCGGTGTCTCATTCCGGATTCTCAAGGTTGAATTAATTCTGCCTAAGAAATACATGAATAAATACAGCGTATTAAATAATCAGATTTTTACGCAAGGACGATATTCAATCGTGCCTATTCGTTATGAAGACAGAATAGCTATAATGAATTGGCGTAATGAACAGATTTATCATTTACGCCAGCTAAATCCTTTGACGGAAACAGACCAGGAGAATTATTTTAATAATATTCTTTCTCCATTATTCAAGAAAGAAAATCCCGAGCAGATTATATTTTCTTATCTTGAAGATAATAAATGTATAGGCTATGGGGGATTGGTGCATATTAATTGGGCACATCGTAATGCAGAGATTTCTTTTATTATCAATACGAAATTAGAAAAAGAGCATTTTCATAAGCATTGGGGAATTTATCTGGGTTTGATAGAGCAAGTTGCATTTAAAGAGCTGAATTTTCATAAGATATTCACTTATGCTTTTGATCTTCGCCCTCATTTATATGAAGCTATTGAAGCTGTTGGATATATGAGAGAGGCGATATTAAAAGAGCATTGTTTTTTGTATGGTGAATATAAAAATGTTATTATACATTCAAAGTTCAATAATCATCTTTCTTTAAGAAGAGCGGGTATAAATGATAAAAAGAAAATATTTGAATGGGTGAATGAGAAGCTTACCAGAGCTAATTCGTTCAGTACTGATGCCATTAGTTTTGAAACTCATTCTGTGTGGTATGATAATAAAATGAAAGATGAAAAAGCCATTTACTTTATTGGTGAAAAAAGTGATTCTCCTATAGGATTGATTCGGTTTGATAAAGATGAAGGAGGATTAACTATAGTAGGGATCCTGGTCGATGTACAGTATCGTGGGAAAGGCTTATCTGCTGAGCTCTTGCGTAAGGCATGTGCAGAATATTTAAAGATGAATACAGGTGATATCATTTACGCATATATAAAAACGGAAAATATAGCTTCTGTTAAATCATTTACAAAGGCTGGATTTGTTTTTGACCAATCATTGTTAATTGGGAATACAGCGGCTGTACGATATAAATTAAGTAAAAATGACCTCTGATAAGACGTTTATTATAGCTGAACTTTCAGCCAATCATGGTGGGAAAATTGAAACAGCCATAGAAACTGTACGGGCTGCCAGTCGTGCAGGAGCTGATGCTATTAAGTTACAGACCTACACAGCTGATACTATTACTATCGATTCCAATAATGAGGATTTTGTAATTAAAGGTGGAACGCTATGGGATGATAAAAAATTATATGATCTATATAATGAGGCCCATCTGCCCTGGGAATGGCATGATGAGATTTTCAAAGTAGCTCATAAAGAGGGTTTATTATGCTTTTCGTCACCATTTGATAAGACCGCTGTTGATTTTTTGGAAACATTAAAATGCCCGATATATAAAATAGCTTCTTTTGAAATTACGGATATTCCATTGATCGAATATGTAGCATTAAAAGGTAAGCCTATTATTATTTCCACAGGTATTGCCGAATATAATGATATTAAACTGGCTGTAGATACGTGCAGAAAAGCAGGCAATAACGATATTACATTATTGAAGTGCACATCTTCTTATCCCGCTCCGATTGAGGAAGCAAATCTGGTAATGATGGAGCGCTTTAGACAGGATTTTGGGGTACAGGTAGGCTTGTCTGATCATACCCTTGGAATAACTGTTCCCGTAGTTTCTGTGGTAATGGGTGCAAAAGTTATCGAGAAGCATTTTATTTTAGACCGATCTATAGGGGGGCCTGATGCCTCATTTTCTCTAAATGAACAGGAGTTTACTGAAATGGTTACTGCAGTTAGGCAGGCCGAAAAAGCAATTGGTATAGAAACGTATACATTAACTAAAAAACAGCAATCTGGAAAAGCATTTGCACGTTCACTATATGTGACTGAAGATATTAAGGCGGGAGAAATATTTACCGGAAAAAATGTGCGATCTGTGCGCCCTGGTTTCGGATTGCATCCGAAATACTTTAGTCAAATAGTGGATAAAGCAGCGAAAAAGGATATACCTGCCGGCACCCGTTTATGTGCCTGTGACATTGATGGGTTTAATGAGAAATAGGGATTTAAATAGGTCCAAGTGAAATTTACCGATATAAAAGGGTATATATTGGACATTGAGGAAAACTTCGATGTGAACAAATGGAAATTTAACAGTATTCATATATGGCCCTCATTGCGTTTACGATTATTTTTTTATTTGAGAAAAACGACATTCTCAACAAATATTCAGAAAGGAAAAGATGAGGTTAATTTTATAAGGCGTTTGCGAGCCTTTATTAAATTAAAGGCAGAAGGATGTTTCGGTTTATTACAGTATCATAAATGGATGCAAAGTCTCCCGCAAAAGAAGTATATTTTTGTAGGGACTGATGCTCACAGGGTGGATTACAGCGAAGCAAGGTTCAATAGATTCTTCGATGTCATTATTGACCAACAAAACTTACAGGATGAGTCCTTATACCTCGAATATGGTAATGATCCTCATAAAAGGATGTATCGTCCCAGAATAATATACAGGTACAATAAGTTTTTGAGAGGGTTCCTGCTTTTTCATACCTTTTTACGGGAAAAAAGAGAAAAGCTGTCAATAGATCTTCAGGGATATGAGGATCTATTGAATTTCTTATCTTCAAGTGAGATATCCAGAAATTTTGCACAACAGAATTCCGTTGATAAATTAGCACAGTGGGCGCATCAGTTTTTACTGAAAGTACTCTTCTTTAGAAATGTGCTTAAAAAGATAAATCCGGAGAAGATCCATATACTATGTTATTATAATGATGATATAATGGCAATGATTACAGCTGCCAATCAGCTTAATATCAGAACTATAGAAATGCAGCATGGCCCGCAGACAGAAAATCATTTAGCTTATGGGAGCTGGTCTAAACTCCCTCTGAAAGGATATGATATGCTTCCAAGAGAATACTGGTGTTGGGATCAATATAGTAAAAGCACCTTAGAGCAATCAGTAGGTAGGAATAAATTATACAAGATAGAAATAATAGGTCATCCATGGGTAAATTATTGGAAAGGAAAGGAAGATATATATCCACATAAGGATTTCATTCTCTACACGCTGCAACCAGGATTGAGTATTGATCAGTTATTTACAGAAGCGCTAATTAAATTCATTAAGAACGAACCCTATAAATGGTTTATTAGAATACATCCCAGACAAATGCAGGAGTATGATCATATTAAAAGATTCTTAATTGAAAAAGAGATCTGGAGTCTCATTAATATAAAAGAAGCTACCAATGATCCGCTACCCCAGTTGCAAAACAATGCTAAGCTGCATATTACTCACTCATCTGGCGCAACAATAGAAGCGGCCGAGTTTGGTGTTAAAACAGTATTAATTAATGAAATAGGAAGGAATTATTATGCAGGATTAATTTCAGAAAAGAAAGCGTCATATTTAGATTATGGCGATGAATTTTTTTATGATCGTTTAAAGAGGCAATTTGAAATTGCTTTTACTTTAGATCATAATGATAAACTTATAAATATTAGATATGAATGAATAGGAAAAACAGGCAATTGACCTATGAGTTATAAAATGTTTAAAAGGCTTTTTGAGGGAATTATTTACAAGTTTGATAGTGCTAATATCGTAAGACTCGCTAAGGGATATAGTATTCCAGACAATGTAATGATAAGGGGTTGCCGAATATCAGGAAAAGTGACTTTGAAGGGTAATAATCGTATTCAGGGAGGTGTAATCATATATGCAAAAAGTGATGTTGAGATCGGTAAATATACTTCACTTAACGGCCCTAATACTGATATCGTTTCTAATATATTCCCAATAAAAATTGGTGCTTTTTGTAGTATTGCCAGAAATGTCTCTGTTCAGGAAGGCAACCATTTTACTGAAAGAGTTAGTACATACTATATACTTAAAAATATTTTCAACGATCCTGATGGGAATTATACTTCTAAGGGAAAGATTATTATCGGAAACGATGTCTGGATAGGCACACAATGTGTTATATTATCAGGAGTAACAATTGGCGATGGGGCAATCATTGCAGCGAACAGTGTAGTTACCAGCGATATACCACCGTATGCTATTGCAGTGGGCAGCCCTGCGCGAGTAGTAAAATTTAGATTTGATGATGAAATAATTAATAAGCTTGCCGAAATACGTTGGTGGAACTGGGACATTGAAAAAATCAGAAGAAACAAAGCTTTTTTTGAAGAAACACTAACATTGAGAAGTTTCCAAAAGATCATCTCGGTTTAATCAAACTATATAGATACTTTATTTTGAAAATAGTATACCTTTCATTCTCATATATTCCATCTCGAAATGCCAATAGTATTCACGTAATGGAAATGTGTAATGCAATTTCAGACTTGGGGCACGAAGTTTTTTTGATTGCACCAGATTCAAAAGATAAAATAGAAAAGGAAGTTAAGAATGTTTATAATTTTTATGGTGTGAATCCTAATTTTAAGATCATAAAATTATTCTGTCCCCCCATTAAGGGTAGGGAATACATTTATACTTTATCTATTGCGAAATGCTTGAAAAATATTAAACCTGATTTAGTGGTGGGCCGCTCTATCCCCGGATGCTGGATGGCTACTTTATTAAATTTTCCTACCGTTTTTGATTCTCATGGTCCTGTTTGGGAGGCTGGACGTATTAGTGCTATCCTTTTTAAGCAAATGACAAAACGATCATCTTTTTTAAAAATGACGGTCAATTCTTTATCACTTAAGAAAATATATCAGGAAAATGAAGCCTTTACAGGTAATATTAAAATAGAAGTAGCATATAATGGTGCACGGCTCTTAAAAGGGATGCACAAGTTACCAGGTAAAAATAATTTTAAGGCAGGATATATCGGGCATCTATATCCAGGAAGAGGGATTGATATTTTAATTGAGGTTGCAGCAAGATTGAAAGATATTGATTTAATAATTGTAGGAGGAACACAGCGTGAACTCGAATTGTGGAGGTCCAAGACCATGGATCTTTCTAATGTTTATTTTATAGGATTTCAGCCTCCATCCGAGAGCTATAAATATCGGAACTCTTGTAATGTCCTATTAGCACCATACCAAACGAAGGTTGGTGTTGCAGGCGGTGGCGGAGATCAAAGCAGATATCAAAATCCAATTAAAATTATTGAGTACATGAGTAGCCGAATACCTATTATAGCCTCAGACTGTCCTACGATTCGGGAAATCCTTAACGAAGATAACTCTGTTTTAGTAGAGAGCTCAAATGTTAATGATTGGATACAGGCATTAGTGATAATGAAGGAAGATGATGCTTTGAGGAACCGTTTAACCGATGTTGCATTCTCAGATTTTATTAACTATTATACTTGGAGCTCCAGAGCAAAGAAACTCATTACTGAGTAGTCCTTCAGCATTATTATTCTCAAGATGAGTATAATATTCAATACAGATGCAAATTAAGGTGAGAAATGCATAAAGATAGCTTTTGGAGAAATTTAAGCATTTTAAGGCTGCTTCTTATTTTGCTTTTCATATTTTCTTTGAAGTTCAGCGCCATTCCAGTTAATAGCAATAGGCTTGTCATTGTTTTTCTGATTACGGGTTTTATTTTTTTAGAGTCCGATAAGAAATTATTTTATTCAAGATCTATTCCGGTAGTTTTATTTCCTGCAATCATTTTTCTGGTTTACAGTTTTACGATGTTTGTGCTGACCGGAATGCAAAGCCTGGATATATTTGCCAATACCTTGATAATAGTTTTTCAAAGTATGTTTGGTGCATATCTAATTGTACTATTGTGCTTCAATAAATCCTATAGTTTTGATCAGCTATTATTTGATATTTTTGTTATTTTGGGTATTCAGGGAGTTTTTATACTATTGAATTTTATGTCATTCCCTATCAGGGAGTTTTTATATATAATAATACCTCCGGCTCAGGAGAGCAATATTTCAGCAACTGATATTCAATCTTTATACAGGGTTAGAGGCCTAACTCAAGGCACAGGAGCTAAAGTCTCAGCTTTTCTCTCTATTGGACTTTTAATATCAGCATATTTTTTTTCAATAACAGATCTTTGTAAGCATGATAGAAGGATTATTATTATATGCCTTCCTTTCATTCTTATTGGAATACTTTTTACTGGAAGAACAGGACTTTTAGCAATCCCCTTAGCTTTTTTAATGTACTACTGGATACTTATTGTGAAAGGTCGTCTTACAATTAAAAGCATTTACCCGTTAATTCTTACACCCTTCGTTGCAGGTATACTTTATTACATTTTTAAAGAATCTTATTATATAGCAATGGATGGAGGACTGACTTTACCTAATGGAGAAGATCTGTTCGCAAGATGGGAAAGATGGGCTTTTAGTGAATTTACAGCTTATTTTAGTGGGGAAGAAAAGCAGATAAGTACAGGTTCGCTATTAACAGAACATATTATCTTTCCACAGGATACTCAGACCTGGTTAATTGGAGATCCGGCAACCTGGTCAAGGGATAGGGTTTCCTCAGATATCGGATATATAAGGATCCTGTTCTCTTCGGGTATTATCGGTGGGATCTTATATTATAGTATTTTTATTTTAACCTTTTATGTAATCTCCCGCAACTTAAAGAAGCAGGTACAAAGATTCTTTCTGTATTTCCTCTTACTATGGCTCTTAATTATAGAAGCAAAAGAACCTATGTTTAATTATTTATATTTTAGTAACCTGATCATGTTATTCTTGTTCGTTTCGGTGAAATATAGAATTACAACTGGAAAAAATGCGGAATAAAAAGATCTTAATGTTTATTGACCATTTTGGTTCAGGAGGTGCTCAGAGACAAATTGTTAATGTGGCTAAGGGGCTTAAAGCATTTGGATATCACGTTGAGTTTGCTAATTACTATTCCCAATATGATCATTTTGAGCCGGAGGTCCGTCAGTATGGTATCAAAATTAATTCCCTGGAGAAAAAAAGTAAGTACTCTTTAGCTGTTATTCATTCGGTTTATAAATTAATAAACAAGGGGAAATTTGATGTCGTTATTTCCTTTTTAAATACACCTAATTTCTATGCAGAGATTGCATGTATGTTTACTTCGGTGAAGTGCATAGTTTCTGAGCGAAGCTCTTTCTCTGGTCCAATATCCTTGACGAGGAGGATTCAATGCTTATTTCATGCTTTTGCAGATAAAATAATCATTAATTCAAGATATCATGAAAATGCCATTAAGCATGAATTTCCTTATTTAAGGAAGAAGACATTAGTTATTTATAATATAGTAGGAGATGACTTTTTCTCTATAGGAGAGAGGCGGTTAGCTTCTGAAATTAATAATGTTTTATGCGTTGGTACAATCAATAGTAATAAGAACTGCCGGGCGATAATCGAAGCCCTATATTATATAAAGAAGATACATGGAAAGGAAGTGAAGATTACCTGGGCAGGAAAAACTGGACAATCAGAAGGAGATAAGGCTTACCAGAAGTATTGTAATGAACTTTTAAAAAAATATAAACTTGAACGGCAATGGAATTGGGCTGGAGAAGTATCAGATATACCATCGCTTCATAAAAAACATTCAGTACTGGTCCATGGGTCTTTTTATGAGGGATTGCCCAATGCACTATGCGAAGGAATGGCATCCGGCTTGATAGTTTTAGCTAGTAATGTCAACGAGCATCCATATTTATTATCGGAAATTGATCAGGAACTTTTGTTTAATCCTCACAATAGTGAAGAATTGGCTGGTAGAATTCTCAGGGTGATCGATCTTTCTTTGGAAGATAAGCAATGTTTAATTGATAAAATTCAACAAAGGGCCAACACATTATTCAGACAGGATCTGATCATAAAGAAATTTGAGAGTGAAATAGTAGGATAGAAAGGGGCTTTTAGATTATTTTTCTGTTTATATAACCCTCCGTAGCATGTTCCTTATGTATAATTCTGGCAGGGTTTCCGATAACTAAACTATTGTCAGGAACATCAAAGTTTACAAAAGAATTAGGAGCGATTAAAACATTATTGCCTATTTTTATTTTGCCTACGATCACTGTCCCTGTCCCTATCCAAACTTCATTTCCAATCATTGGCGCTCCTGCTTTTTCCCCGCGGTTGGTTTTTCCGATAGTAACGCAGTGGGATATATTACAATTTTTCCCGATCACACTATGAGGCGATATCACTACATTACCAAAATGCCCGATGTAAAAACCTGCCCCAATTTTAGTATTCAATTCGATCTGGAATCCATATTTATAGAAGTATCTGGAATAAAAGATTCTGAAAAAAAGAGCCTGAACAGAATATTTTTTAAAGGAAGATGCCTTTCTAAAAAAATACATGAATTTAAAACCAGGGATACGGAAAGCCTTTATTTTTGTCATCAGATCTGATTTTCCAGTATATCTGAACAGGTCGCAATCAATGTTATTCATAACTAAAAAGAAATAAAGAGAGAACAATTATACTAATAAAATGAGTTAAATAGTGGGTGGGATGTTTACGACAGATATAAAGTATCATTAATTAATTAAAAACTTGGTGAAAAGACCTATACTTATAATAGGAACATTACCTCCACCTCTTGGAGGTATCTCCATCCATGTTAAGAGATTGCTGGAGACGTTGGATGCCAGAAATAAGGAATACGAGTTCATCGATCTGAGGCGGACAAAACTATTGCATCTTTTAAGAAGGATTTGGAAAACTAGAGTGATTCATTTTAATCTTTCCAATGCCTATATCCGTCTGATATTGGTTTTGTATTCTTATTTCCTCGGAAAGCGCATAATTTTTACTTTGCATGGGCGGTTGGGAAGCTTAGGAAGGATTAGATACTATGCAGATCTGTTCACAATCAAACTAGCAGATCAACCTCTATTACTGAATGATTTTAGTTTCAGAAAGTCAGGAAGCATTAATGAAAATTCTTTATTAATACCTGCGTTTATACCGCCTGTAAATGAACCAGATCTGCAGCAGGAAATTTACCGGGACATTGAAAAGTTAAAGAATGATTTTCCCAATTTATGGACGACAAATGCTTCTCATGTTCGTTATGATAAAAATAATCAGGAGATTTATCAGATAACTCTCCTGATTGATATTTTTGCCGAGCTAGAGAGCCATGCTCTGATTATTTCTGATCCTTCAGGCACCTATAATGCATTTTTCACCAAGAGAGGAATTTCGATACCTTCCAATATCATGATGATTTCATATCCTCACAGTTTTTTTAAGGTACTGGAAGAATGTGATGGATTTCTAAGGATCACGACAACAGATGGCGATTCTTTGTCGGTTAAGGAAGCTTTAACACTGAATAAAATAGTAATAGCAACTAATGTGGTAGATCGGCCAAAGGGGGTGATTTTAGTCGATCTGGAGAAAGAAGAAATTAAGAAGAATATTATAAATCCTCCATCTGGAATAGCTACTGAGCCAACTCTGAATGCGGCAGAAGCATTAATGGAAATTTATGACCGGTTATAAAGACTTAAAAGATTTGCGCAGATGAAATTTTTAATAAAGGATTTAGCAAGCCGTATACCGTATCCAGTTTCAAAATTTCTTGTAAATATTCCCTTTTCTGTCAGACTTGGGAGGGAATATACCAGATTTAGCAGATTGATTGAGGCAAGTCAGGATTGGTCCTCCGATCAAAAGCTCCGGTATACTATAGAAAGATTAAACTTTATTATTAAGCATGCGCAAAAAAAGAATTCTTTTTATCGGAATCTATATAGGGAGTATGGAGTGAATAATCTGGAGATCAAAGATATTTCCGACTTCCAAAAATTTCCTTCAATCAATAAGGCTCAACTCCGGGAAAGCTTCAGTCAATTTACCGGCTATAAGAAATTTAACACAGGCGGTACCTCAGGAGAGCCTTTTGCATTTTACTTAGATTCAAACAGTATAGCGAGAGAGTGGGCTCATATGCATAAGATCTGGGAGTTGAAAAGTTATAATTTTACTCTACCCAAAATCACCTTGCGTGGAAAAAATCTAGGTATCAAGATTTTTAAGTATAATATTGTTAATAACGAGTTTATAATAAATACATATCTGAGCTTTTCTGAAAGATCGAATGCGATCAGGGCAAAAGATCTGATCATTAAGCATCGGATAGGATTTGTTCATGGCTATCCTTCAGCCGTATATAATTTTTTCAAAGAGTTAGAATCCACTCTGAATCCGGGTGAAGTGGATGAAATAAAAGAAGTGATGAAGGTGGCTCTATTGGGTTCCGAGTTTCCACTGCCGCATATGGTCGATTATCTTTGCAATCAATGGGGGCTCGATCATATTTCATGGTACGGGCATAGTGAGATGTGTATCCTGGCCTATGATTTAAATAAAAGTAATACCTACATCCCTTTTTCTACTTATGGGTTTTCTGAGGTAATAAGTAACGAGTTAATCGGAACATCTTTTCACAATACTGACATGCCGCTGATCCGATATCAGACGGGAGATCTGGTCACAGCCGTGAATAATGACGGTCTTCTGGATACATTTTCAATAACAGAAGGAAGAGCGGGAGATTTTATAGAAGACAGATTAGGTAAGAAAATTCCGCTTACGGCTCTTATCTTTGGGCGGCATCATAAAGGCTTCGAACTTTTTGATTTCATCCAGGTAAAACAGCGGGAACAGGGAAAAATTACTTTATTGATCACTTCAAGATCCAAACCTGAATCACATGTACTGAAAAGTGCTTTTGATTTCAGTGATTTAAATTTAGATGTAGAATATCAATGGGTAGATAAACCGGTTTTGTCGGCGATAGGCAAATTTAAACTTAAAGTATAAGTATATGAGGCAATTGATACAGGATCTTAAAAATGGACAAACAATCTTAGAGGAAGTCCCTGTTCCTGATATGAAAAGAGGAGAGATACTTATTCAGACCAACCGAAGTCTTGTTTCCCTGGGAACCGAACGTATGCTTGTGGAGTTTGGGAAAGCAAATCTTATACAAAAAGCCAGGCAACAGCCTGATAAAGTAAAGCAGGTGCTTGATAAGGTAAAGACAGATGGTCTTAGGCCAACGCTGAACGCGGTATTTAACAAGCTTGGTCAGCCTCTGCCTTTAGGTTATTGTAATGTAGGGAAGGTTATCGCAGTGGGTAAAGATGTAAGTGAGTTTAAAGTCGGGGATCGTGTTGCATCCAACGGTCCTCATGCCGAATATGTCACTGTTCCACAGAATCTGGCAGCGAAAATTCCCGATAACGCTACTGATGATGAAGCAGCGTTTACCGTGATCGGAGCAATAGGGCTTCAGGGAATACGCCTGGCGAATCCGACACTTGGTGAAACATTTGTTGTTATTGGCCTGGGTCTTATCGGTCTGATGACGGCTCAACTATTAAAAGCTCATGGCTGCCGCGTGATCGGATTTGATTATGATGAAACTAAAGTTACATTGGCAAAGACATTAGGTATAGAGGCTGTTAATCCTTCTGAGGGAACCGACCAGGTAAAGTATGTACTTTCAGCTACAAATTCTATTGGAGCTGATGCAGTGATCATAACGGCCTCAAGTAAGAGTAATGAGATCATTTCCCAATCTGCTAAAATGTCAAGGAAAAGGGGACGAATTGTTTTAGTAGGTGTTGTAGGATTGGAAATAAGCCGCTCTGATTTCTATGAGAAGGAGCTTACCTTTCAGGTTTCCTGCTCGTATGGCCCGGGCAGGTATGATGAAGTTTATGAAAAAAAAGGACAGGATTATCCGCTGGCATTTGTCAGATGGACAGAAAAAAGAAATTTCGAGGCAGTATTGCAGGCAATTGCTCTAAAGCAAATAAATGTCAACCCGTTGATTACGGAACGCGTGCCACTGGATCAGTATGAGAAGATCTATGGAGATATGAGTAATTCAAGGTCTATTGCATCCATTCTCGTTTATGAAGTTAAGGAAGAGGGGCCTTCCAGAAGCATTAAAATTGATGATCGTTCATTTGCCTCGGGTAAAGGAGTAATCGGTATCATTGGTGCGGGTAACTTTACAAGTGCGATGATCCTGCCTTCTCTGAAGAAAGCTAAAGCCGGTATTAAATATATAGCGAGCTCCGGGGGGCTTTCCGGTACGGTGTTAGCTAAAAAATATGGCATATCAAATTCTACAACCGATTATGAGGTTATTTTAAAGGATCCCGAGGTGGATTTGGTATTGGTTACCACGAGGCATAATTCTCACGCTTCTATGGTTAAGGGCGTTCTTAATTCGGGCAAACATGTTTTTGTGGAAAAACCCTTAGCATTGAATAGAGAAGAATTGTCAGATCTGCTTGAAGTGTACAGGTCTTCTGAAAAAACTATCAATGTTGGCTTTAACAGAAGATTCGCACCTCTGGCTGTTAAGATGAAAAAACTGCTCGGGGAAAATGCTCCGATGAATATTATTGCAACCATGAACGCTGGTCATATACCCGCCGATTCTTGGGTCCATGATATAGAAGTGGGCGGGGGACGTATTATAGGTGAAGCCTGTCATTTTATTGATCTATGCACTTATCTGAATGGTTCGTTGGTTAAATCTGTATGCATGAACTCTCTGGGTCCTAATGCAGAAGAAAATACCGATAATGTTTCCATACTGCTTCAATATGAAAATGGTTCGAATGCGGTAATCAATTATTTCTCCAACGGGAGTAAGTCATACTCCAAGGAACGCATAGAAGTGTACAGCCAGGAACGTACTCTTGTGTTGGATAACTGGCGTAAGTTGATAGGCTATGGCTTTAAAGGCTTTACAAATAGCTCTTCTTCACAGGATAAGGGACATCATCAGCAGTTTCAGTTATTGGTAGACGCAGTCAGGTCTGGGGGAGACCCAATAATTCCTGTAGAGGAACTTGTAAACACCACACTTGCCAGTTTCGCCGCAATTGAAAGTTTTAAATCGAGAAAATGGGTGAGGGTGGAGAGTAAATGAATTTTTTATGAAGATAACCATTATTGCCGGAGCCCGTCCTAATTTCATGAAGATCGCTCCCATTATCCATGAGATCAAGGCTGCTCAGGAAGCAGGAAGGAATATTCAATACAGATTAGTTCATACCGGTCAGCATTATGATCAAAAAATGTCTGGGGATTTCTTTCAACAATTATCTATCCCCCAACCTGATGTAAACCTCGAAGCAGGTGGAGGTACCCAGGCAGAACAGACTGCTGCTATTATGGTGAGGTTTGAAAAAGAGCTCATAGAAAATCCCGCAGACCTTGTATTGGTTGTGGGAGATGTCACTTCAACGATGGCATGCGCTATTACAGCCCAGAAATTACAAACTAAAGTTGCTCATGTAGAAGCTGGAATACGCTCGGGAGACTGGTCGATGCCCGAGGAGATTAACCGGCTTATTACGGATAGTATCACTAATTACTTCTTCACAACCACTGACAGTGCCGGAGAAAATCTGAAGAAATCCGGTGTGAGCAATGAGCAGATCTTTTTCGTTGGCAATACTATGATTGATACTCTAAGAGCTCAGGAAACTAGATTTACCAAGCCCGCTTTCTGGGAGACTTATGACCTGCGTCCCGGCGAATACCTGGTGCTCACTCTTCACCGTCCATCGAATGTAGATGATGAGAGTCAACTCCGGCAGCTAATTGCGGTAATGGAGGAAAATACACTTGGTTTACCGGTTCTCTTTCCGATCCATCCAAGGACCAAAGCCAGGATGGAATCGTTCGGTATCAATATTGACAATATCAAACTGGTCGATCCGATGAGTTATCTGGAGTTCAATTATCTGGTGAAGTTTGCCAAAGGAGTGATTACGGATTCTGGTGGTATAACGGAAGAAACTACAGTGATGGGCGTGCCTTGCATGACTCTCAGGACATCAACCGAAAGGCCTGAGACTTGCACTTTAGGCACCAATGAATTATTAGGTACTGATCCGGGAGCACTTAAAGCGGCATTGGTCAAGTTATTCGCTGGTGAATGGAAGAAAGGTGAGATTCCTCCTCTTTGGGATGGAAAAACAGCAGAAAGAATTGTAGAGGTACTCCTAAATATATAGCAAGAATATTGATGGGGGGTGGAATATTCTTTCGAACTGTACAATATTTAAAACCAGTGCAGGTTCTTTATCAGGTAAAAAATCGCATAGTTAAGGCAAAGCCCCTTTCCCGTAAAAAGGATGCTCAGCAATTTCATCCAACAATTTTAAGGTTAATTTCTCTCCCGGTCACTAAAAGTCTGGTTACAGGTGGAAGTATATTTAACTTTCTCAATCTCCCTAAGCAGTTTAAACAAAACATTGAGTGGAACTTCAGTGCGTATGGCAAGCTTTGGAACTATAATCTTCAGTACTTTGACTATATCAACCAGGAGGATCTGCCTGAAGAACTGCGTGTTACCTGGCTCCGCGATTTATACCATTCTTTAGACTCAGGTAATGTCAAACTAGAACCTTATCCTGTTTCATTACGGGTAATGAATGTCATACGTTTTTTCAGTGATGATGAGGCGAGACTCATGAGTTGTAATGACGTTTTAGCTCACTTACATGCTGAATTGACGTATCTGCATTCTAATTATGAGTTTCATTTGTTAGGTAATCATTTGCTTGAAAATGCCTTTGCTATGTTAATGGGAGGCTGTTTTTTTAATAATCAGGTATGGAGGACAAAGGCGTCTGAGATCCTGACAGAACAATTAGAGGAGCAGATTCTCGAGGACGGTGCGCATTTTGAATTAAGTCCGATGTATCATCAGATTATATTATTCAGAATACTCGAAGCGTATAGTTATTTGCCGCCTGAGGACGATATTGCCGAAATTTTGGAAAGAAAAGCTGGGTTAATGCAGGGATGGCTGGACCAAATGACGTTCTCAAATAATGATATCCCTCGTTTTAATGATTCTACAAGTGGAATAGCTTTTTCTACGGAGCAGTTAAAACAGATGGCAGGCTCTCTAGGCTTGGAAACAGTGAAGACTACTTTAAAAGATTCAGGCTATCGGAAGATCAAGAACAATATTTTTCATTTGGTGCTTGATGCTCATGGTATCAGCCCCGCCTACCAACCCGGACATAGCCATTCTGATCATTTATCTTTTGTATTATATATTCGTGATCAGCCTTTTGTTATAGATCCTGGAATATCGACTTATACAATTAGTCCCAGGAGGGAGTGGGAGCGGTCATCACAAGCGCATAATACTGTTACCGTTAATGACCAAAATCAGTCTGAAGTATGGAGTGGCTTCAGAGTTGGACGTCGTGCCAAAGTAGATATACTGAAGGAAAGTAACGATATGGTTGCTGCCAATGTCAAATATAGAGGAATTAACCATGCCAGGTATTTTAAATTAGCCGATCATTCGATAATAATCGAAGATAGTTTAAACTTAGAAAGAGATGAGGCAATAGCCAGATTTTATTTTCACCCTTCGATAAACATATCATCTATGTCGGATGAAACTCTTACTTTCGATAGTGGGATACAAATGAAATTTGAAGGTGCCAACTGGATAACCATTGAAGAATATGACTATTGTGAAGGGTTTAATAATCTTGTAAAGGCAAAAGTACTTAAAGCATGTTTTCATGTCAGGTGCAAAACGATTATTTTAGTAGACTGATATGTCAAAACGCATTTTATTTCTTAGTTTTTATTTTGAGCCTGATCTTTGTGCCGGATCATTCCGGAACAGTCCGCTTGCTTATGAGCTCGGCAAGCAGACAAATCTAAGAGATATTGATATTGACGTAATTACTACACTTCCTAACAGGTATAATACTTATAGTACGGATGCCCTGGATTATGAAATGCAGGGAAATATATCTATAAGACGTATTCAAATACCATCTCATCAAAGCGGAATACAGGATCAGATTAATTCTTTTAGAACTTATTTTACAGAGACTAAAAAAATAGTTTCCGGTAAAAAATATGACCTGGTTTATGCTTCATCTTCCAGATTATTTACAGCTTACCTGGGATATACTATCGCAAAAAAAAATAGAGCACCTCTTTATTTAGATATCAGAGACATTTTTGTTGATACGATTAAGGATGTCTTTCCCAACCCATTTATTAAAACAGGGCTAATACCTATAATGTCCTTTATTGAAAGAAAAACTTTTGACTATGCTTCTCATATCAATTTGATAAGTGGAGGGTTTAAGGATTATTTTAAAAAATTTAAGACATTTAACTACTCTGAATATAGCAATGGAATTGATCCGGTTTTTCTCGATGCTTTAAAAATACCTGTAAACGAGCATTCTGAGGTTAAAACTATTCTGTATGCGGGTAATATAGGTGAAGGGCAGGGGTTGCACCGGATTGTGCCGAAGGCTGCGCTGGAACTTGGGAGTAGATATAAATTCAGGATAATTGGAGACGGAGGAGCAAAAGCTAAGTTAACAGAAAGCTTAAGAGGTATCTCTAATGTTGAATTTTTGCCGCCTGTAAATAGGGAACAGTTAATTGAAGAATATAATAAGGCAGATTTTTTATTTATGCACCTGAATGATTATGATGCATTTAGAAAAGTTCTGCCCTCAAAAGTTTTTGAACTGGGGGTTTTCCCAAAGCCTCTGATTGCCGGTGTGAATGGTTTTTCCAGAGAATTTGTTTCCAGGAATCTCCCGGGATCTATTATTATTGACCCCTGTAATGCCTCGGAATTAGTCACTAAGGTGTTGAGCTATAAGACAGAACAATCTTCTTTAGACCGTAAAGATTTTATAAATTCATTTAGGAGAGAAGTAATTAATAGAGAAATGGCGACCTCAATTCTAAATTATTTATGAAAATGGTATTATTAACCGGAATTTCTGGTTTTGTAGGAAAAAACCTTCAGCCTTATCTTGAGTCCGAAGGTTTTTCTATAATAGGTTTATCCCTTAAATCGTTTCCCAATCCCGATTTGGCTGAGAAATATGCCATTGTTCATCTCGCTGGTAAAGCCCACGATCTTAATAAAGTTACCCAACCTAAAGAATATTATCAGGTAAATTATGAGCTTACTAAAAACTTATATGACGAATTTCTGAAATCAGATGCTAGCAAATTCATATTTATTAGTTCCGTAAAAGCCAGCGCTGATCAGGTGTCGGGAATCTTAAAGGAAGAAGATCTGTCCAATCCTAAGACTCATTACGGAAAATCAAAACTGCAGGCTGAGGAATATATAAAGAGTCAGTCTCTTCCTGAAGGTAAATCTTTTTATATCCTTCGCCCATGCATGATCCATGGGCCGGGAAATAAGGGGAATTTGAATTTGCTCTATAAACTGATCTCGAAGGGCATACCTTATCCTCTTGCTGCTTTTGAAAATAAGCGCTCTTTCCTGAGTGTAGAAAATTTGTGTTTTGTAATCGCTGAATTGCTTACACAGGAAGGTATTCCCTCTGGTGTATACCAGGTAGCGGATGACGAAGCTTTATCAACCAACGAACTTATCGGGTTAATTGCTTCTGCATCTGGTAAAAAATCTTTACTGTGGGATATAAATCCGCGTTTAATCAGATATTTAGCAAGACTTGGTGATAAGCTCAAATTGCCGTTAACAACTGAACGGCTTGACAAATTAACGGAAAGCTATTTAGTGGATAATGCAAAAATCATAAATGCTTTGAAGAAGGAGTTACCAATAAAAGCAAGAGAGGGCATTATTAAAACAATCAAAGCATTCTCTGTAAAATAAACCATTTCAGCTATTTCTTTTCAATTTAAATATGACTTCGTTCTTCCGGAATTAAATCACTATAACAATTTGGCATATAAACAATTTTTTATTTTGCTGGCCTGGAAACTATGAGTCGAATATAATTGTCTTATTGCCGCTGATGAAAACCCTGTCCTGAAATACAAGCTGTAACGCTTTGCCAAGAACGGAACGCTCGATCCCCTTTCCTGAACTGACCATCTCTGTTACTCCAAATGTGTGATCAATATCTATAGTCTGTTGTGCAATGATAGGTCCTTCGTCGAGATCGTTGGTTACGAAATGAGCTGTTGCTCCGATTATTTTAACCCCGCGCTCAAATGCTTTTTTGTAGGGGTTAGCACCAATGAATGCTGGAAGAAAGGAATGGTGGATGTTTATAATTTTACCAGGGAAAAATGAAATGAATTCAGACGACAAGATTCTCATGAATTTAGCGAGTACAATATAATCTGGAGCATATTGATTTATAATATCAAGTATCTCCCTTTCGAATGATTCTTTAGTTTTTTCAATATGGCTTATGAAATAGAAGGGTATATCAAATTTGTCGGATATTTCTGAAAGATGTGAATGGTTACCAATCACACAGCAAATGTTAGCATTGAGTGTACCGAAGTAATTTCTGATTAACAGGTCACTCAGGCAGTGGTATTCTTTAGTAACTAATACTACAATATTCTTTTGCTTTTTGGGATTTATGATTATCGATGTAGAATCAGGTAGCTTATTGTAAAGGTCGTTGTAAAGACTATCAGGGCTGTTTAACTCGCCTTTGCATTCGATCCGGGTAAAAAAGAGATTGGCGCTTTCATCGACAAACTCTCGCATGGTGGTTATATTGAGACTGTATTTTGACAGAAGCTTTGATATGAGGTAAACAAGTCCTACTTGATCCCGGCATTGGATAAGAATAAGGTGATGCATGGCATAAATATAACTGATACTTCAATAAGCAGGAAATAATATTTGATCATATTATTGCTTAATTTGCTGAATTGAATAAGTTTGTACCCATGTTTTACCTTACATATTTGCCGGCTTTAAGCCTGATCCTTCTGCTCTATTTCAAACTGGCAGATAAGTTTAATATCATAGATAAACCTAATCACCGCAGTTCCCATAATCTTATCACAATCCGTGGAGGAGGTATAATATTCCCAATCGCACTTCTTATGCAGTTCCTGATCAGCGGATTCGAGTATCCGCTTTTTATATCCGGACTTTTACTTATAAGCCTAGTAAGCTTCTTAGATGATCTGCATCCGTTGTCTAATAAGATTCGGTTAACCGGGCATCTTATAGCTGTTTCCCTGCTATTTTCCGAAACCAACCTGATCGCATATCCGTTATGGCTCATTGTTTTGACTTACCTACTGGTTATAGGAACTATCAATGCTTATAATTTCATGGATGGCATTAACGGTATTACCGGTGCATATAGTCTGGTCACTCTGCTGAGTTTGTATTTTATTAATGAAAATCAGGTTTCCTTTGCTTCGGCTGATTGGCTGCTGGTGTCCGTTATGTCTGTTCTGGTATTCAGCTTTTTCAATTTTCGGAAGAAGGCTAAATGTTTTGCAGGCGATGTGGGCAGTGTCAGTATAGCTTTCATTCTGATCTTCTTCCCCCTTTTACTGATTCTCAAGACTGGGGATATTAAGTATATTGGCTTGTTTTTATTGTATGGCCTGGATTCTGTCACAACGATTGTCTTTAGACTTTTGCGAAAGGAGAATATTTTTGAAGCCCATCGCAGTCATTTTTATCAATACTTAGTTAATGTAAAAGCGTGGTCGCATTTGAGAGTATCGGCTTTATATATGGTAGTACAATCACTGGTAAATATGCTAATTGTGTATTCGGATTGGGATGCAGGAGAGTTTTTGATTTTTACAACTATTTCCGGACTTGTTTTTGTGGGTATAAGGTTTGCTGTTGAAGGGAAGAGTAGTTTGATTGGGAGGGAATAGGAGATTAGTAAATCACTGTTGTCCGGTTAAAATTTAATAACAGAAAATAACCTTCATTTGAAGGTTTAGGTCTAGTTTATTTCCTTGGTTTAAAAAGTAAGCCCCCTATTGATCAAATAGCAATGGAGTAGCACTATTTCGATCATATTTTATCAGAATCTTATCTGGGTTATTCAGAAAGTTAATCAGATGCAAATAATTCATTAAATGATGCTTGATCAGGGCTGCTAAATTAGCAAAAGACTATTTCTTTTTCAGTCTTTCCTTGACTATCTTGATCAGTAAATCTGCGATGAAGACACACCAGATCTGGATTTTTATAGCGTTTTCATTATCCCCTAAGAACAACGTTAGCGGACTATTTTGCTTTAACCGCTTAAAAAAGAGCTCTATCTGCCATCGTTTATGATATAGCTCAGCCACTGTAGAAGCTTTGAAGCGGAAGTTATTGCTCAGAAACTTAAAGGTTTTGCCGGACTCCTGATCTTTAAAGGTAACTAAACGAACTTCAATGCGTTTGGTACTGCTGTTTGATCCTCTTCCCAGAATGATCCTTTGATCCAGACAAACTCCTTTTTCACTTTCCTTATCCGAGATTGTTCGAGTGGCTATTATTTCCACAACTTCATTGTCAATTAGCCTAGTTACCCAATTCATCTTTTGCTCCGTCCATTGTTGCCAGCGAGCAAAATTGTGGTATCCTTTGTCAAAGACTAATATGGAACCTGCAGGTAACTTAACCTCCGGCATAAACACCCGGTCATTTCGGGAACTTTCAGTCAGTTTGATTAATACCGGCAGATCCTGGCCTGCATTTAATAATACATGGGCTTTAGCTCCTCCTTTTTTGCGACCATTGGCTCCAATGGTTCCTGCGCCTTTCATGACATCTGTAAATAAACTAATGGTTGTGGAGTCCATTAAAAACAATCTGTTCTCTAAAGTGGGCTTTCTGCTGTCCGGTAAACTGCAATGATAATGCTGATACAAACTGTGGTACAATTGTTCAAAGAAAGAACTGTTACGGGATGCATTTGCTTCGGCGAATGTACTCCTTCGAGGCAAAGAACGTAATCCCAGATGAGTCAGATTGTTATAACTGGCCTGCATTCCGGTAATCACCTCCCGAATCGATTGACACCGATGAAAGCAGGCATATAACATCGTGATGAGATGATCGTACGCCTTAAATTTTTTGTAATAATGATTAGAATGGTTGTCTGAGGCCGATTTAGCAATCAGATGATTGGGAATTAAACTTAATAGTTGAGTGAATACCGGCTGTCCGGTAAAAAATGTATTTTTGGGCATAGTCTAAATTTGTGGTGTGGTAACTCCAAATCTAAACTATGCAGGGGCTTCGGCCCCTATTTTTTTGTCAAAAACTATTTTAACCGGACACTAGTGATTTGAAAATAAGCAAATGAAAGTGTGCTTCTTTTGTAATTTTAGTAACATTATATTTCAGGGAGTTATCTGTTGATATGGAAATGATTACATTATTTATAGCATAGAGCTGTCCTCCATTAGTATTTTAGGGCTAACTAAATTAGACTTATAGGATTATGTATTTAGTTCGCATTTGATCATGTTGTAATTTGCAGGATTAGCTCCGCCATTTTGGTAATAAGTTTATCAAAAATTGAGTTCATAAAGCCTCTTCTGTTAA
>CAZGWG010000005.1:19963-47025 GCA_964529165.1 uncultured Sphingobacterium sp. | reverse complement strand
TAAAGAACTTACAGGGCCATAGAATTTAATTCCATTATAGTGCAAAAATACTCTAATGTTTTCATCCCCGCAGTATGCAAAATTATGCCATTCTACACCAATACTATTTGTGGGAACTGAACCAGATCTAGTAATCCACATATTTTTAAGCCAACTGCGGAATGCCGTATTTGAAGCATCCCCAATTTTAATTACTGGAGTAACAGTGCTATCAGCTTCTAATATTGTGGTGGAGCAATGATCTCCTATAAGAGTTGTTTCACTTGGAACATAAATTGTAGCATGAGTACGGCTTGTTCCATTTGTTATTTTAACTCTTCTAATAGAATTAGCCAATGAAGCAATAATTGCTTCCTGAATACCTGCTGTAGCAGAGCTAATAGTCCAAGCTCCTGTATGAGCATTAGCGGTTGTAACAATTAAAGTTCCACCATCTTCTCCAGCAATAGCAGTTCCACCAATAATTAAGACAGCTTCTGCTGTTCCTACTCCATTGGAAATATAAATATAATGGTTAGTATCATTACCATTTATACCCTCTGGAACTGTTCCAATAATAGTAAGAACTTTCGTGCCAGCAGTGCTCAGATCACCACTTATTGTTACTCCGCTATTAAGAGTAAATTCAAAATCTCCCGAATAATAACTCTTAAGTCCTTCAATTTCATGAGTCTCATTCCAGTCAGAAGGCTGGATTAATGAATTATCACCTGTATCTGTTTTATTAGATACCTTAGAGTGCCTTATTTGCATTCTTTATCCTTTTAAACCATATCGCCTAGTTGGTAATCCTCTGCTTTGCATTAACAACTTAATTTTATTAATTTCTTCTCTATAACCCTGCAGCGCTAATTTTGCTTTCGTAAATTCTCTCGCTTGAAGCATTAAATAAAAATTAGCATAAGAAATAAAGGCTTTATCACTATCATTAAAAACTGTTAGTACTTCTGAATCCGAAGTTAAGATTGGCGCCGTGGCTGTATAGTAAAGGGTAAAATCACCAACTGCTGTTTCTAATGTTGGCACCAGCGCTACTATTTCAGGATTAATGATTGAAAGCCATCGTGCATTTCCTGTCATTGTTTCCCAATCCATTCGGATTCCATCAAGCCAAAGAGTATCTTTACCTAGGAGCCATGAACGTGTATTGTTATTGTAGATTGCAATGATATATAGAAAATCTGGAACCAATGATTTAAAATTATAATAAACTAGATCATCCTGGAAATTCAGGGTTACTTTTTTTTCAATAACCCTGGTTTCCAAAGCATACTGAGTGTAGCACTCTTGTATTGCATTATTTAAATCTTCATTTGTATAAAATGATCCCTGATCTTCAATATCTTGCCTTATTTTTGCACGAATTGAGGATCTCGTCATTAGTACACAGCGCTTTTGTATATCCTTCCAGTTTTAATTACAACATTACTAGCATCTCTAATTTTCCAACGATAATAGTAAACTGGTCCTTTATTAGCTGGGAAATTTACAGTGCATTGGGAATTATTAGAACAGCTCACAGCGCTAGTCGTCCCACCATTAGAAATAGTATCATTTGCTCTGGAATATGTTGTACCGTATTCTACAATCATATTATTAGCAGTAGCAAGATTCTGGATATAATGGGAAACAGTTTGACTCGAAGTTCCTGTAAGTGTACTTAATGTAGTAAAAGTTCCATGCTTAACATCTCCGCCACATCGAACTCTGTTATAATATTGTGTCGCAGCGCTCAGATTAACTGTATGCCCAAGGACAAACATTCTATTAGCACCATTGCGAACAAATCTATCTGCATCATCAGCATCTTGTCTATAATATGTTCCAATATCCCCTAACTCACCTGCGTAAACAGATGGAACATAACCATTAGGTGGCTCAGGATCACCAGACCATACTTCAATAACACAAGGAATATCTTTAATAGGTGCTGTCAATGACCAAGTAAAAAGTACAGAACGATCTGTAGGAGTAACTGTAAGATTACGTATATCAGGAACTCGATCGGGATCTGCGCCAACATCAGTACCTTCTACAGTTGCACGTTTCCAGTAATGAGTTTTATTCATTTTGAGCCCATGCAAACCTGTACGAATATAATCAATATTTCTATTTCTAAAAAGTTTACCACGTTTTTCTGGTGGATTAATGGCAAATCCTGTATTATTAGGGTTTGGAATAAAATCCCATGCATCTGGCTCAGGGCAAGCGCTAGTTGTGGGGCAATTATTTAGAACTGTCCCTGCTTTAAATGAAAGTGTAGAACTAGCAAAAGCACCACTAATAATGTTCTTATCCCATGAACTAGCAGGGCAGTCAGTCTTCCAATCCAGTCCATTACAAGGGAAAATTTTAAGTGTATTTCCTCCATCATTTCCGGCGGATGAATTACGATAAGCATAAGCCCAACCAGACCAAATGTTACCAACTACTTGATTAACTCCAGGAAAACTAGCGCCTGTGGTATCATTTGTATTATTAATATACATTGCAGCTGAAAGTGGTGTTAGAGTGTTATAAATTGTATTATTTGTAATACTAAGATTAGTAACTTTATCGTCAAATTTAGGAACTCCAATATTAATAGCAGCACTAGTAGCCCCGCCATTGGGAGTAAGCCCAACTTCTGGTTGTAAAATGAAATTATTTTTAATAACTATATCTTGGACTGTAGCATAACGACTGTTGGCTTGTCCAATATTTATACCTCCCAAATAAGAAATAATTTTATTATTAAGAATTTTATTATTTATATTTCTAGCTCTATAACAATTAGGCCAAACAACATCTATACCTATATCATTTGGGCCATTATCACAACCAGCGCTATTTGCTTTCAAATTTACAGCAGCAGCTTGTGCCCCATTCCAACTTTGATTGTCAGGATAAGAATCCATTACATTGTATTGAAGATTAATATTGGAACCTGATTTAGTTTCATAATTATTCTTCACATAAGTATTCCAAGTTGGCGCATTGATTCCAACATACATCCATTGAACTCCACCACAATCAGTTTCAATGTCACCTACTGAATAACTAGATGCCCATACTGGTTCTGTTGCACAAGCTATTCCAGCATTAACTGATACAAAAGTTTTAGCAGTAACTGGATTTGCACCTGTAGGCCAAATATAACGTCCTCTAAAGACTAATCTTGGAATACCATAATTTCCAGCAGGACCCCCAGGAGTTACAGTATTCCCAATTACTTTATCCCATGGTCCTTGTCTATAGCGCTCAGGTGATTTTGCAAAATAATTAAACATATGATTTTGGGTTTCATATTTACCAAATTCCCAATCCCCAGAAGGTTGAGTTGCCCCTTGCATCATATTTTCACCCGCAGCATCCATATAATTATTTAATATGTGAGTGGGTCCAATTCCATTAGAACCTAATAGCGCTCTTGCATCAGTTGGATTGATTCCTCTAAAACCATCGAAATAATTATCTCTAATTAGCATTGTTCGTCCATCCATATACATGCCATATGGAGTCATTGCTATATTATCATTAATAAATAAGCAATGCTGAACAATGATATCATTTGCCATATCTCTTTCAGCGTCTGTAATATGCTGATTAACAGAATGGCCAGCCGCATGAGCATAGACCATATCTCTATCACAAGTAATGTTATTATTAGGAACATCAATTGATGCTATTACGCACCAATCACTTAGTGCAGTAGAAGTTGGCAATATTGCGACTGTCATTCCTACTTCTAAATCAGTTACATCTGTTAATTGTAATGGTGTAACAGTTCCATCACCAATAGCTGAAGCGCTTCTTAGTGTTGTCTCACTTCCACGAGAAGAAAAGAATCCAGGACCAGTACTTCCATTAAATGCATTTCCAGATTGATCTTTACCACTAAAAATAAAAGCGTTAGAAGTTTTCTGAGTATAAAGTGCTGGAGTTTGATTAACTCTATCTGCTAAAGGAGAAATGCGAAATGCTAAACCAACGAGTTTAATATGCTCTGATCTCTGCTTTTTTCCTCCAACTAGTGCTAGCCAAGGACTAGATATATAATTTGTAATAGGGGAAACATTTGTAGGATCTTTTTGAAGTATACCAAGTAAAGGTAAATATGCAGGAGTTATTCCAGTTTCATCATTTGGCAATTTTGATGCTTGGTCTGTAGTAATAGTTATATAACCAGTTCCGCAAGTCCTCTTAGTTAGCATTCCGGTTGAACCAGAACTAAGAGTCATTGGTTTATTGGCTTGAAGTTGAATAGTATCACCAAAGCAACTGTCATAATAAGCAGCTTGAAACTCTGAAAAAGATAAAGTACTAGTTCCCGTAATAGTATAGGTTAAAGGATGAGTAGCTCCTACACAACTTGTACTCCCATTCCATGTGCCACTAGAACAATCAACTCCAGCATTTGCTATGTTTGGCAGCGCTAGAAGTAAAACCAGCCAAAGAAATTTCATAATTACCTCGTAATTTTTATTTGAATCCCACTAACTCTTACAGGATTAGCTGTTCCATCTCCATCTGCATTTAAACCTCGTTCTATTTTAATAGACCAAATATCTGTAGGATTACAAGTTAATCCATTCAGTAGATTACTAAAGGTATAATTACGTCTAGTGTTTGAAGTTGTAGCCGATGGAGTTATTGTCGTATAGGCTGGCATAGTAAAGGATGGAGTACTAGTTATAAGAGTTCCATCAATTGCAGTACATGCTCCAGCAGCCCTAAATTTAATATCCCCACCAAATGCACCGCTGGACCAATATACCATTGTTGCATCTAGGTTAGTAATTGTACTACCAACTACACCACTAATTACTGCATAAGTATTAGCAGCTTCATCAGCGAGATTCCAATAAGCAATTGCAGTATTTTCATTACCACCACCTAATGCCCATCCTGATCCAAAAAATGTACCTCCAGGGTGAGCGCCATTGGTATTAGTAGAATTAATAGTGGGAGAAATCCAATCAACAGTTGTTCCACCAGAAGATTCGCTTATTGCAGTCCAAACATTATCTGCATTGCAGGATTTAAGTGTATTAGTGGTAGTATTAAAGAAAAATTCACGAATACTTGCAGTACAAGCCGCAGGATCAATTGATCCAATTCTTACAGGTGAAGTTTTATTCGCAGCGCTAAAATCATTGTTACCCATGTAAACATTATTTTCACCTAATTCTGCAAAGCAAGTTCCATCATGTTCAATATTAGTCCCAGTAGTATCGAAACAAGGAAAAGCTTTAGTTACTCCATTACTACCACTTTTAAGTACAAATTGATTATCCGTACCACTAATAGTAGCACCACCTCCAATACTACCAGCACCAAGAATATCTAGTTTACCAGTGAAAGGATTATAACCATAAGAATCTCCCACAAGTGAAAATGGGAGAAGAAGAATAAAGGTGACTAAAAATGTGCAAAAGATTTTCTTCATTTCATTTCCTTACTTATAAGTCAGGCCCGCTCTATTTGCCCAAACATTATCTTCTTCAGCATCCCCATCTGCCCACTGAACTTTAGTAAGTTGAGCGCTGCCGTTATATGTAAGTCTTTGTATAGCACAAATAGCATATGAAGAATTAATGTCAGGATCAAATATTGATTTACAAAAACCAAAATAAGTAATTGTACTAGATGCTGGATCACTCAATGTCGTCATAGCAACATTTTGTGGAGTCATACCAGTAGAAGCATTTTTAGCTCCTTTATAATTATAACCACTAATGACTACAATTACATTTCCAGTTCCTTTGGAAGTAAGATTAATACTTACATATTGGGCTTCAAAATTAGTGACAAAACTATTGGCAGTCGTCGCAGCCACACCGCTTGTACTTTTGGTAGACCAAGAACTTCCAGCGTTGGATGAAGAATCGAATGTAATAGCTGCAGGTGCGTTTGTAAGATTTACATATTGTATTTTCCAAACTGTGCATTTAAGTTCTCTATTATCAAATGTAGCTGTTCTTGTGGCACTAGAAAGGGTTTCAGTGAAATAACAATCAGGTGCATTAGAAGCGCTAGAATATTGCCCCCAACAGGCTGCATTAACGAAGAGCGCTAGCGCTAAATATTTCATCATTGAGAATATCTTCATAATTCTTACTTTGTTGTCCTTTTTGGCATTTAACTACAGTATTAAATTCGTTAGGAATTGGTTCCGGTTTGGATTCAACATTAACAAATCCATGTTGTTCTAAGAAAACTTTAAAAAATTGCGTATCCATTAAGCTCACATGATAATCAGATTTATATAACTGACGACCATAAATTGTTGCTTCCCAAAATTCTCTTTTACCTCTTTTGTTTTCTATATAATTCTGAGCAATCTTAGTAAACTCAGGATAAGAAACAAATAAAAACCCATCTGACTTAAGGATACGATGAAATTCCATGAACATTCTTGGATGAACTGATTTCTCGATATGTTCAACAACATGGAAAAAGTAAATGCGATCAACAGAGTTATCACTGAAAGGAATATAAGTTCGAAAATCTGTGATAATATCTGGCTTACATGATTCTTCAATGTCAACATTGACACAACCTTTGATCTTATTAGATCCACAGCCCAAGTTGAGCGCTAACATTTTAGTAGTCCATGATAACGAGAATTTAGTAAAACTTTATATGCTTGAACAATAGAAGTCGTCTTCGTTTTCTTTTTAATATCCCTAATATAACAACTAACTGTGGCTGGAGAAACTCCAAGACGAGCTGCTAAATCTTGTCCTTGCAGACCGTTTGATAACATATAGATGACTTCAAATTCCCGTTCCGTTAATCTCACGTCTTCGTCCATTTAGGATTTCCTCTTTAACTGTTTTATATAAGTCTGGAAGCATTTTTTCAATCGCAGTATAGATAAGTTGGTCTGGAACATCTTCGTAGTTAATATTTATGTATCCAATTTCAACCATCTTACGAAAAGCTTGAGTGGAATTTGTTACATTTAATTTTTTATTTATATTATAAGCATGAGCCGAAACTGTCTTCTCACAGATGCCTAATTTGGCCCCAACTTCCTTATAAGTAAGTCCTTCGGATCTGAGTTGTATGATTTCTACTTCTCTTTTTGTAGGAACATGATTGTCAACAATTTCATTTTTTCTATTATAATTTCCATAAATTCCACTTCTGCCCATGCTAGCCTCCAGGAGAAATTTCTAAGCCATCAAATGCAGGGATATCGAACATTTCATTAATGATATCACAATAAGCATCCCCACGATCTATATTTTTCTTGAGCGCTTTTGTATCACCTAACTTGATTGCCTTATCCTCATCTTCAGTAAACTTTCGCAGTAGCACTACATTATCCCTTGTAACTACACCAGGCATCATTTCATGACCAGTTGGAACTTTTGTATCAACTAGCATAGTTACATTATCTTTGCCTAATTCATGCTGAGCTTTAACACAAAAGTAAACGTCTTCCGTGAAGTTTGGTCCAGTGACGAAGTAAGGCGTGGATAACTTTCGTAAAAGATCGCACTTAATAAGCACGCACGAGAAGCCAACAGCATCGACCCTAATAAGACCTCTTTCATCCACAAGGTGTTGATATTCATTTAAATGCTCCAGTTTATCACCATCATATTTAAAAAACATTGCATTAAATGGCATACCGCGAACATAGGTTTCTGCCATTGCAATATCTGCGTTTGCTTCTATTAATGATTTTAAAGTATGAGACTCAACGATTACGTCATCGTCAATAAACATTAAATAATCGCATTCGTACTCCAGCGCTAGCCTTGCACTTTCATTGCGCATTCTATCAATTGAGCAACGATAAGGTGTATAAGTGAAAAGAGTAATACCAGGAAAATCTTTATGACAATCTCCAATAAAACTTAAATGGCTAAGATATGGCCGAGCGCTAACATGCTCTAGAACATTAATACCGAGGAATAATTTCATGTAATGTGCCTTTATTACTTTTCATAAATTTTTTGTGTTTCTTCATTAAGTCTCACCCAAGTCCAAGGTTTATCATATTTCCTTGTATACTTGTCAACTAAACGTTTTTCATCTTCGCTTAGTTTATCATATTCATCTTGTCTGATTAGAAATTCTCGATGTGATTTTTCCATTTGGATACAAAAAAGGGGAGAATGAGTTTCCCCATTCCCCCAACCAAGGAGTTTCTTTTAATTAATTCGTAGAAAAGTTTTAATAGAAGTAGTTACTGCTGTTCTCGTTTCTGAAGTACTAGAAGCCGAAGATGCAGCAGAAGCCAAGCTTTCAGCAGCTACAAATGCAGCAAGATAAGCACTTGCAGCACCAGCAGCAGTTCTTGCTAATGCATTTGCAACAGTATCAACTACAAGAGCATCACCAATTGCAACGGCAACAGCAGAAGCCCAACTATCAGTAGTTGCAGCACGAGTTTGCCTTACCAATTTAGTAGTAGGGCAATAACCATAAGTTTGAACAAGTCCAGATTTAGGAAGTTTTGTTGGTAGATTCTTTTCCGAAATAATGCCAGCGACCAAAGTATGAGCTTTAGCAGCAGCACCAGTAGAAGGAAGAACTACTTTACTTCCATTATCAGTTCCATCCATTGCAAAGCAAACAGGAGTTCCAATAGTGATTTCAGCACTTTCACCATTAGTAACAACAATTGCCCTTGTTTCAGGAGTTCCACGTCCGAGGAGTGTTTTAGTCTGCATTATTTTTCTCCTTTAATTAGCTAGCAAGACTACGAGGAATCTTACCAACAACTCCTTGCTTCTTTCTATTAGAAAGAGAAATAGTTCCCATCCAAGTAATCAAAGAAGACTTAGCATTCTGATTATGAGGCTTCTGGAAAGGATGATTATGGAAGTTCTCACCATTAATATAAAATGGCTTCAAGAACTTCGAATTAATGAAATAAGCGCTACCGTAAGTTGTGGTTGCAGTTGTACCGCTAAAAACATCCGGTACTTTTTCATCCCACACTACAGGAACATTATTAAACTTAAAGTTCGGGAAAGGATAATCATTCTGTGAATCAGCAGTGCGCTGATACATACGATAATAAGCCGTTCGCCAAACTTCAGCTGTAACTTGATCTACCCAGATAATATCAGGTTTTCCACCAACACCAAGTGAACAAGTATTAAACATATTGTCCATTTGATTCATGAAAGTGATAGAATCCGTAGCAGTCATCGTAAGTACTCGATTCTGCCACCAGTCAAATGAAGCCTGATTAAGTCCACCTACATCATTAGAAACTGTAGGAGTATAAGAAATCAACTTAGGAAGCGGATCAATAAACTGGGAACCATTGCGAGTATTAGTATAAGGAGTTTCAATCGTCGATGACGAATTGTTTGCCTTATTTCCTAAACTAAGATACTTCGCAAAGAATTCCTGAGCGCCAAGCTCAACTTGCATGATTTTATTTTCCAACAAATCATCAAGCCCATTGGCATTCTTTACTTCTTCTTCCTTGGAAATAACAACAGAATTTGCATACTGTCGCCATTCCCAAGTACTTTGAGTAATACCATCAGTGGGCAGAATTGTAATTTCATCATATCCACCATAAGTATCACCTTCAGAAAGTGCATAAAGAAGGTTCTGTTTGTAAGCAACGCCGCCATCTTTTCCTTCCATCTTGGATTTAATTTTTTCCAAAATGGGGTGAGCGCTGCTGATATTATCAACTAGCTTTTTGCTATAATTGAATAGTGAAGTAGAAAGCAGAGCATCAAGATAAATAGTATCTGATGCAGGTGCTCCAGTAGTTCCGAAATTCATAAGTTATTATCCCGCTTGATATTTTACTGTTTTGCCTTCTCTGGCTAATCTGATTGCTTCTTTAAGGTCAACAGCTTTGTCAAGAATGACAACATTATCGCCCTTATTACTGGAAGATGGAGTTGCTTCTTTAGCATTTTGTTCCGTCTTCTTCGCTTTAGTTTCTGTACGAGTACGTTCTCCTTTTTCTGCTTTTGCAAGTTTAAGGAGGGTATCTAAGTATTTTTCTTCACTAACACCATCTACTGGCTGAATGGTTTCCATAAGTTTTTCCATTGCAGGTAGATGGCCTTCATATTTATCTTTAGTAAGAATTGATTGTAAAGTGGAAGCATATTTTTCTGCTTCAGTTTGAGTCTTATACTTGTTTAGTTCTTTCTCAAGATCCTTGATTTTTGCTTCAGAACCTTCAGAAGAAAGCTTAATTATTTTCCGCAGCGCTGGACCAAGGGCATCAATAAGTTCTCGATTCTCTTCAGGAAGTTCTTCCTTGAGCGCTTCCAAAATGTCTTTAGTTACTTCGCGCTGTTCTTTTGCAGTAATTCCTTCAATTTCAATGCCAGCTTTTTCAGCACGAAGAACCATTGCTTTAAGCGCTGCGCCAACATTTTTAGGATCAGGATCATTAAGAATGTCGTAAAGTTTAAGTGCTTCTTTTACGATCTTAGGATCTAGTTTAGGTTCTTCGTCTTCGTCCTTACTAGATTCCTTTTTATCTTCTTTAACTTCTTCTTCTTCGTCCTTAACTTCTTCCTTTTTAGTTTCTTCAGAAGTAGGTTCAGGAGCTTTTTCTGTCTCTTTTTCTTTAGAAGTTATAGTTTCAAAAGCATTCTTAATAGCATCTTTAATAGTGTCAAAAGCCATAATGTCCTCTTAGTATGATTTCTTAAATTTACCTTTATTTTTCATAGCGCTCATTTTCTTCGTCATTGATTTAGCAGGAAAAGCGCATTTATCACATAATCCAGCTCGGTAGTCCCTATTGCCTGATTTGCCACATTTATTACACTTCATATTCTCCCTACTTGATTTTGAAGTTGATTAGTTATTTTCTCTTGTCCATTAGGAGTAGCTTTGGCCATGTTTTGTTGTGGGAGATTGCTTCCCCCGCCACCACCTTGCATTTGTGCTATTCCTGCTAATTGCATCATGGCCATATTTTGAAGCATTCTTGCTACTCTTTGATTTCTATAACCAATACGATCCATGATTTCAACAATTAAGTCAGGCATCATGGCAGCTTCAGGATAAGATTTTAAGACTGCAAGAAGTTCAAATAACTTTTTCTTTTCTTCATCATTAGCTACAGGCGAAAGTGAACTAATATTAATTTCAACATCAAAATCATCACCTTCAAGTTCTTCAATCATTATTTGTTGCCAAGTTTGAGCATGAATAGGAACTTCTGTACCTAAAGTTTCGGCAGAATCAGCAAAGCGACGAATCCACATTGGATCTGATAATTTCTCTATGTGTAAACGAATGATTTCTTCTCCTACTTCACAGAGGAAATTAGCAAATTTAGTTCTTTCATGATTTTCGCGAAGTTTACCGCTTTCGTTAATTAATGTTGCTTGAGTTGCAGTAACTCTGTCAGCTTCTCCTCTTTGCTCAGCGCTAGTTCCAGAAACAATATTGAAATCATCTTTGGAAACTACAAGAGAATCACGTCCAACAGGGTCCATAGTAGCGCTTTCGACAGCTTTAATTACATTGTCTAAACTATTTCCATCTACGAAGCCAAATGCGCCATCACCACCATGAATGATTTTAACTAATTCAGATTCAGTGATACCGGAACCACGATTAACTATGAATGAGCGTTTAAACTTTCTCCTATGAGTTCTCATTGCTTCACGGGATTCATTAAGTTCATTTTGAGGACTTAACCAATTATAAGCAAGAGGAATAGGATAGAAACCACGAGAGACTCGCCTCTTAATAGGATTGTAACCTTTAAGTGGGAGTCTTTTAAAAGGAAAGCGCTTTAGAACATAACCACTCTCATCATCAACTAGGTAAGCTGTTTTACTTCTGTTGTCCCAAATTTTCCAAAGTTTAATGAGTGATCGTTTATGTTCTTTATCTTGTTCATCTATATCAAGTGCATCGCCAGCGATAGTTTTTGTTTTTAACTTATCGAAGTTTTTAATTCCTGGCGTATTGAGAATGTCTTCGGCTTTGAACCATTCATAATAGCCGACTGCATCACAGCGCTCAATGTAACGTGAGTCTGAGCCGAAGATTCTAAACGTTCTAGGATTAATTGCTTTCGTGTATATTCGCTCATCTTTTGCAAGAAGTCTAGGCTGTTTAACATTTACTTTTTCTGGGTCCGTTTCATCAGTACTTAAGTCTACTATTGGTTTATCAGCGCTGGGATTCTCCACCCAATTTGCACTATAACCGATTTCTATTATGCCAAAGCGAAAGAATACATCATATGCAATTTCTTCAAATTCTTCGCTTACTCGATTACGCTTGTCACATACAAAAGAATTAAGTGTATCTTCTTTCAACCTTGCTTTTTGAAAAGCCACAGTTGGGTCATAGTCAGCCAAGTATGGGCGTGGAACTAAGTTAAAGACAGGGTTAGAAAATAGAACACTTGGTACTTTTGTTTGAATTGTACTGTATACAAGATTAACTACATATGGGCGATAATCGTGTGGAAGCCCATCTTTCTTAAATTGATAACCTTCGAAGTATTCTTCTAATTCTTCACAACGAAAGCGATCTTCCCAGGCTTTATAGTATTTATCAGCTTTAGTTATGAATTTTTTAAACTTCGTAGCTTCAAGCTCAAGATCCTTCTCATTAGAAGGTTCTGATGCCATAACTCATTTCTCCTATTCTTGACTTCTTTATACCTTCAAATGAGCGCTGTGGAATTTGCATAATCTCTTTATCATTATGAGTGCTATGAATTGCTACATAATAGCGAAAAGCATCATATGAGTGATCTGCAACGTTCTTATCGCGATCTTGTGACCAAATAGTTTTACCATTAACTTCTCCAAGTTTTTCTCGGCGCTGAGCTTGGATTTCTCTAAGAACTATGTCACATCCATTGATGTTCCATTCATTCTTCTTGAGAAAATAAATCCGTGGCGCTCCGATTTCACCTGTAAGAGGGTTAATGGTAGAGGATTCTTTTTCAAAAAGCTCATTTATTCTGTTTCTGGTTCCCATTTCATTATTATCTGCGGGTTGCCAGTAAATTGGTGGCGCTGTTGTTATATTAAGATCTTTGTATTCGTCGGCTGTGCAATATCTAGCACCATCTCTTTGGGCTTTCTTTTTAAAAATTTCTGGATCAGCATAATTTCCAGTATAGATTTCCCCGTCCGACATATCATGAAGAGATTGCCTATGATAACTAATGAGTTTACCAGGCATGTAATATTCTCTATAGATAACATGTATGCCACGGAAACAAGCACCCCAAATACAACTTGCAGGAGAAGACTCTCCATGATCGTACGTCCTATATAGGAGCGCTTTCTTTTTAAAATCCTGGAACCATGAATGGGAAACATCTAATATACATTCCTTTGGAATCTTGTGAATCTGAGCTTCTGAGAATCCCCATTCGCCCATGACATAACGTCGACGAAATTCAGGATCTTTCTTTAACATGCGTTCAAGTACTTCAGGCAAAAGCGCTGTGTTACTTGTACTAGGCATGTTTATGAAAAAGTGAGTATTTCTATTGAAGGTTTGCCAATGTAAGGATTCTGGATGAAATTCTCTATATATCCAATGAAATTCTGTATCTGGGTTACAGGCAAGAATTAAATAAGTTGGAGCAAGAGGTCTTCCAGTATTAGGATTGAGAGGCCAGTTGGGGTTTGCGTCTAGCAGATATTTAGGTACTTTTGCTTCATCCCAACGCCCAATACGTGTATCAAGATGTGTAAAAATACCTTCATCAAGTTCTTCGGCTTGATCTATGAATGCAGCATTGATTTCAAGAGATTTAACATCTTGTTCGCTGAAACGATCTAGACCTAAGAGCATGAATTCTGACCCATTCTTAAGTTTAATTATGCCATCTGACATATTAATTGAATCTATTATGTCTGGCGGCAAAACTTTAAGAAGAGTCCGTAATGTTGTTTTCTTAAGAACATTAAGTTCTTTTCTAATAATGGCGATGCGATAGCCGTCAAAGGTGAGCGCTAGCATCATTAATTTAATGGAGGCAATGTATGTTTTGCCTGAGCCATATCCGCCACTTAAACATTGATAATATTGGGTCGCTGCGAGCGCTATGTCTTGTTCTTTGGATATGGTTTTAAAATTAAATTCCATTGGAGTTTAGTAAAGGTTTACGTCAAGTCGATTGCGTACAGATTCTTTTACTGTGAGCGCTGTTAAATAAAGTAAGATCTTCGATATGAATAAATATGAATGGGTTATGAGTATCTTCTTTCAAATTAACAGCGCCACAGTTACTACAGCGCCATAGGAATAGATTATTTTCTTCTTCGTTCCCACATGCGCTACAGGTCATTAGTAAGTTCTTCCTGGAACTCTTTCTTCAGCTTGTGGGCTAGATTTCTTTTTGATAATCATATCTAGATCAGTAAAGAAAGGTTCAACGTTAATGAAGTCTGTCTTTTGAACTTTGCAATATTCTCTAGCTTTGGCGATAGCGCTATCTAAGTCACCTGCATGTTGAAAATTAGAACTATAAAGGTGTTTAAGATGGCGATACGTTAGTTTGTAAAAGGTTATTTCAACCGTCGGTGCAGGTGTTACCTGATTTTCATCTTTAGGCATTATGAGTTTCTCTGTGGATTAAGTATTGAGTTTAATTGTAAATTAGCGCTACTGGAACCTAGAATATTAATAGTTATTGGTTTATCATTACTTTGATCTTGTTTTCCAAGAACTCTATGAAGTTCAAGTGATGTTCGAACTGCACTTAATTTTACGCCTTCATTATCAGCGTAGGTTTGAATGACTTTAAGTTCTTTAAGGGTATCCTTAAGTCCAAGACCTACTTCGTCCAAAAGCGCTGTTAATCCTTCATCCTTTAATGCTAGATCTTGGCGCCCTGCTTCTTTAAGTAATTCATTGGCGATAGCGATCTCTGTGGCCTTTTCAGTTATTATTTCTACATCTAGCGCGCTATCGGTTTGTGGTTTAAGAATTGGCATAAAATTCCTTTTGATCTTAGTAAGTGCAGCGTTAAAGTTAAGTCTAAGATCAAAGTTTACATTTACGTTTACGTTAAGTCGAAGGCGTGGAGGTGGATGTTAGCAATTTTGGATCACCTCCTTCTCCACAATTTACCACGCCTTCTCTTGCATCATGATCTTTAAGCATTTTCTCTCGCAGTTGCAAAATTATATTATTAAGTGGGGCTTTTTCGCAGCGCTCATTTGCTTCTGCTGGAGTTATGAAGATCATTGATTTGTTCCTTTATATATTTAAGGTCACTACGAATCTCAGCTTGACTGATAGAGGAATTGATTAAAAATTCTTCCAATTTTTCAATCCTCTTTTTATTCTCTTGGAAGTTGAGTGTATTTTGTTTGACTTCACTAATTATTGCCCCACTTGAATAGGCTATAGTAATCCAACTTCCAACAGCAGCACAAAGTATGGTAATAATAGTTTGGGGGATTTTCATAAATACTGTGTTGGTAGCCTTATGGGGCTAACTGAGTCTAGGTCACGGTAAGGTAAGAAGTCAACAGTTAAATGTAAAAATTACCGCTTTAGAATCAACACGTTACAGATGGTAAGGTAGAATATACTAGGTTCTAGGTGATTCACCTTAGCTACCATTAACAGAGCTTAATTTATCAATATTAGTGTTTCTATCAATACTTTTAGTGGAGAAATCGTCTAGGAGCGATCGCAAGGGAGTGGTTGATAGGGAAGTGCCCGGAATCTATGTTGATTCGCTGTAGGGCATTTATGTGCGATTGTGGGGATTGGTCCTAAAATTGCCTAAGGCATCTTTTGACAACTTAAACGTTTAAGTAGCCTACTAAAGAATTAGTACTAGTAATCTGCCTTACATTTAACAGTTAATTTTCGATATTATTGATAGAAAGAATTAATTACTTTTGCTTGTTTCGCCTTTTCTTCATCTTGTATGGAGATTTGGGAATATTTTTGACTGCGGCGCTAGTCATTGACTTTTAGAATTTAACTTCCTTATTAGGTTTTTGGGTTTTTAGTTGAGATTTTTTAAAATTTTTAAAAGAGTGTGAGAGGATATCGAAGTTCAATAAATGATACCGGTCCTAAATTGGGGTATTCCGGTAGTGGTAGATAGGGAAGGGAATAGTTAAAGGAATGTTGAAGTAAATATAACTGAGAGTTATATAAGTATGGCTTATAATAAGGTGAGCGCTATCGACTAAGCATTGATGAGTATGCAGCGCTAATAGTACATTAACTATGGTTAGTACTAATGTGTAAATGCCACTTAATGAAAGTGTATTAGGATGGTTAAGTGGGTCAGGAGATAGATGGAGGTCAAATGTTAGTCCCGAGCGCTACTTAAACGTTTAAGTCTTAGGTTAACGTTTACCTTAATAGTTAAACAAGTATTG
Source organism: uncultured Sphingobacterium sp. (assembly GCA_964529165.1). Classification (GTDB taxonomy): domain Bacteria; phylum Bacteroidota; class Bacteroidia; order Sphingobacteriales; family Sphingobacteriaceae; genus Daejeonella. Next base: position 30,703 of record CAZGWG010000005.1, on the reverse strand, counting down.
AAGTAAGCGCTAAAGGAATGAGAATTGCACTCTTGCAATTAAGATGCCAAAGGTTATGAATATTTGTTATTGGAGTATAAGCAGAAATAGGAGTAAGATGGATGTACAGTTATGACACGTTATCACTTAGGTTTAGATGCTGAGAAAGAAGGCAAAATGTGTGCGCCTTATGCCATGAGTATGATTCTGGTAGGTCATACTTGTCCCAGATTTGGTTACAGCGAAATGTGGAAACACGTAGCTACTCATGCTATTGATAATCTTGCTAAAGAAAATGGATGGACTGTATTGAAAGTAAATGAGATAAAGTAAATGCAGACCATAAGCTTCATGATCGCTGGAATGTGGATGATGTATTTGGTTGTTAGATGCTTTGTGGAAAGGTAAGGAGATGAAATCTTATACAGTTCGTGGTAATGTGATTGCATACGGCCCTTGGGACTACAGCATTGATTACGATAATTTACAATCGGCTGCAAATGCTGTAATTTCTCTCTCACTGTCCGATGCACATGTCCAAATGATTGATAACAGTACTGGGGAAGTTGTATTAGAGATTAAGAGTCAAATTGGCAGTATAGCTTATAGGGAAGCTATTAAGAGTATTTGTTAGCAATAGAATCACCATCTATCAATAACCTATGGCCTACAGTTAGCGCTGTGGACCTTTTCTTTTGCCTTGTGAAATGCAAAAAGGGAGAGGTTAGAAGGTTTCCCCCCTTTCCTCTCCCCGAACTTAGTATTGATAGATGTTAGGCAGTAGCTTCCTCAGCTTCTTCTTCATCATCGCTGGCCGATTCATTCTTCTTACGACCATCAGTGAACAAGCGGTCAATATCAACAGAGAAAGAGATTTCAGGCTCAATGTTGACACCTGCGAGAGCACTTTGAATTTGCGGAGACTGCAAAAGCATTGCTTTCAAAGTATCTTCGCCAAGTGCATCCATTCCCGGAAGAGCCTGCAAAGCTTTCATAGCCTTAGCGATATTCTTGCTAACTTCATCGCCCTTACCGAGTTCATTAAAGGCAATCGTGCGGACCTTGCTAACTACAGCTTCATTGCAAAGATCCGCGATGCGATCGAAAGAACCAAAGGTTGAAAGCAGGGCATCTACATTTACAGAGCCTGAAACCAATTCACCCTCATTATTAAAGGTTCCAACTTGGGGAAAGGTAACATGCGCCTTCCGAACAATTTGAGATCCGGGATTCTTCGGATCGTCCACTTTGCGAGAAATAGTCTTAGTAGCCATTGGGTTTTGTCCTTCACAGTTTAGGATGTGAGCCTTAAGTTTAGTATTGCCTGACTTTGTTTTCGTCATTGCCTTACATAACGATCATAACACAGTGGCTGAAGGATGCAAGAGAAAAATGAAGAAAGTTGAAAAAAAGTTTCGCGCGGGCGATAGCCTCTTGCACTTTGGGAAGGAAGGTAACTTTTACACACTAGATAGTATTAGTAAGAGGAAAGATCTATTAATGAAAGGAAGAATACAGATGATGGGGGAGGTACCCTACATTGGCTAGAAAAAGGGTAAAAGATGACAGCCAAAAGCCTACCCTATGGAAGGTCTATGCCTTGCCTAAACCTTGCCTATGCCTTGCCAGAGCCTTCCAGATTTCAGGCTAAAGCCTTGAAAATCCTAGGCTTAGACATAGACCACACACACAGTCCTGTGTCTTAGGTATAGGCTATAGGGGGTATCTTTTCCCTGCTGAGAGGGAGAGTGGTATTGATTGTTATTTATATCTATTAATAATATATATATATATTTATAAACCTATACAACACTAACTACTCATGCTTTAGAATCAACAGACAGACTACGGGGTATGAAAAGGATACATACATAGTATAGGTGTGTGGTCAAGGGGTAAAGGCTTTAGAATCAAGGGGATAGGAGGAGAAAGGGAACGTTTCGGCAAGGGATAGGCAAGGTTTGAGCGTAGGCTAGGGCAGACAGGCATCTGGTTGATTCTAAAGGGAAAAAAGTGCTTGACAAGGGGTATGTAGGGGGGGTACTATACATAAGGATCGACGGGGCAGTCAGACAGTATAAGTAGATGCTTCAATGATCCATACTATTAGAGAAGGACACAGGACTGTGAAATACAACTTAACATTCGAGAAAAAAGATAACGAATTCCATGCGATACTGTATAAGGATGGAACGGCAGTCATAAATGTTATTTGTTCCAAGGGTTCTGAGAAATTTCAAGTATTGCAAGAAATGATAGAAGATGCCGAGAGAATAAGCAAGTAAGGACTTTATTCTAATGTCGAGTGCTGATATAAGTATTTCTCTCACATTTCCGATTGGAACAAGTGGACTGGAAACTAGCGCTATGCTTTTAGCAAGTGTGATAGCTGAACAGTTAACACTTGAACAAATGAAACACTTGCGCCTTAGTATGGAGGTAGTTGGTAATGAACTAAAGCGTATCATAGTTGCTGCCGAAGTTCAGAAACAACGAGAGGATATTGAAAAGGAAAAACTTAGCTGGAAAGCAGATAAGAATCTTTCAATGTCTAAGTGGCGCAAACGTGAGATACTTAAAGAACAGCGCTCACCAAGAGGCAAAGCTGATGATGCCATAAGGAAACTTACTAATGGTGCGTTAGATGTTAGTGATTTTTTAATGATGGCAAAGGTATTTTGTCCAGAGCATAAGAAACTTAAGACAGAATGCGGATGCGCCTAAGACTTGCGGTAAACGTTAATCTTACGCATTCGACTATACGATAACGATCACTGTAGGATACTATAAAGTTTCTTAATAGTTTACAATGCTGTAACATATTTTCATAACAATTCATAACCCTTTTGGCTAACGTCTTACAAAGATGTTGGCCTTAAGGTGTTTAAAGGAGAAATAGAATGGAATGGTGTAATCATTGTAAACGTGATCGTGAAATCAAGTACGAACAGTATTCTGAAGCACTTAAGAAGCGCTTTGGAGTTTTCAAAGTCTGTGGGCATTGGATAGTCCTGCAAGATGCCAACAATGAAATTAACACTATTCCATCTGAACCCATCACCGCAGAGCAAGGATTGCATGTTAACGTTAATCAGTCTTTCTTTACAGAACAGTTTACAAAGATTACGTCAACGTTAATCGCAAGTCAAAAGCGCAACGTTTCTATCATAGAAAGCATGAAAGAGTCTTTCTATAATGATACAGAAGATGAACTATCGCGCATTTGGAAAGAAGAAAAACTTGACCCCACTTGGGAAAAAGCTTTTCACTTTCAAATGGAAGGCGTTAAGTTTGCAGAGAAGCGCTATGCATTTTTAGCTGAGAAAGGACTCAAAGGTGGAGTTCTAATTGCAGATGAAATGGGATTAGGTAAAACCATTCAAGGTTTACTTTTCCTTCGGCGCATGATACAGAAAAATGGAATAGAGAATGCACCTACTGTTCTATTTGTATCTCCAGCATCGCTTACCTTTAATTGGGCAAAAGAATACTTAACTTGGGCTATCGGTGATCTTGTCGATTTGAAAGATTCCAAGAATTACCAATTTATGCCTATCGTCAAACTTGACGGACAAACGCCATTGTTACCGGGTTTTAAATTTTATTTTGTCAGTCAAGATCTTTTACGTAAGGAAAAAGTAAGCGCTAGCATTCAAAATATACCTTTTGATGTTCTAATAGTAGATGAATGTCACAAATTTAAGAATGTTCAGAGCGCTCGCACAGAAGCCTTAATGGAAGCTGTAGAGCATATTCCATTTAAACTTATGCTTAGTGGTACTCCAATAACAAATAGATTCACTGAGTATTATACAGCATTACATCTAATCAGTCCTACTGATTGGCCTAACATTGGACGAATGTATGATTTTGCTGAATTTGGTCCTAAGAATCAAGTACTTGGGCTGAAGTCTTACAAAACGAAGCAATTCTTCGATATGACTAAAGAGTATATCATAAGAAGGAAGCGCTCCGAAGTTATGAAAGACTTACCTCCAGTCATTAGAGATAAGAAAATTATTGCAGTCAACACAAACAAGAAACTTGTTACTGCATATAATGCTATCCTTGATGAAATCGACAAGGAACTAAATTCTGACAAACATGGTAAGTCTATGTTCATTATTGCTAAGATGCAAGAATTAAGGCATCTTACAGGGCTAATGAAAGTTGCTGCTGCTGCCGATTTCATTGAAGAGTTTACTCTCAGTAAGGAACATCATGAAAAACTTACCATTGGCTGTCATCATCATGATGTTGAAGATTACTTTGTAAAGCTTCTTCAAACCATCTATAACTTAACTCCAATCCATTCTAACGGAAAGGATAACGTATATGCAAAGATGGAGAAAGAAGCTAAATTCAGAAAACCTGAAAACCGCTTTGCTGTACTTGGTATCAATGCATGGGGCGAAGGTCGTAATCTTCAGTTCTGCCAGAACGCATTAGTGGTAGAAAGACAATGGACGCCAGCGATTGAACATCAATTTGAACTTCGCTTTTCTCGTCCACTCTTCTGTACTAAGTGTAAGGATGAGACTGGAGAACAAATTCTGTACAAACAGCCTGAACGTGGTATTTACATTTGCCCACGTTGCGATCATATGCATGTTCAAGAGAATGTAATGATTACATATCTCTTAGCCAAGGGTACCATAGATGAGTTCTTTGATGAATTGGTAGAAATGAAGCGCGCTATCAATAATCAAGTAATGGATGAATCGTGGTCACTGGAAAATGATCCTGACATGATTATGGCGCTGGCTCACAAAGTAGTTGCAACTAGAATGAAATTCGTATAAGGAGAAAGGGGGAAGAGATTCTCCCATTTATTATATGTATGAATGCATGATGGATACTGAGAGACACTCATATAATGGGCGAGCATATGGCCAAAGTGGCTTAGCTGTTTATTTAACAATAAAAGATAAAATAGACCATGACATTATATGCATGGATGAAGATGAGATTAGAGCGCTTTACATATTCTTAACCTCAAACTTCAGTCATCTCTTCAAGGATGAGAAAGGTAATCCACTATGAGCGCTCCTATTCTTTGGACTTTCTATCACTATTGGTACAATAAGGCTGACCAGCGCTGGTATGAATGCCATCATGGTTATGAATCAATCTATCCTAATACTTTTTATAAATCAATCTTAGTCTCAGAAGGGGCTGATTAATGCCACAACTTAATCTTACAATACCAGAGCTTCGACTTATGAGAGCGATAATGAAAGAAATGAATGACTTCCATTATGATCGTTTCCTAAATATCATACGTGAAATTGCACCAAGAGAAGGTACTTTTGTTACTAGCAAAATAAATGACACTCTATTAGACCATGGAATAGAACTAGAATGAAAACTCTAATCTTACTTATCATAATTTGGTCAATGTACGTAATCTCCGCAGTTGTATGGTTTGAAGCACATGCAAGTGACTTAGATGAAGAATCAATATTTATAAAAGAGAGAATCTATCCATAATGAAACCTTCATGGGATGAACTAGTAAAAATGGTCACTAGATTTCAAATGCAAACAGAAGAATCTAAACTCGACCTTGAGAAATGGAAGTGCGCAGTAGATATACTTAAAGAAAAGTGTGAAGCGCTCGGTATTAAAGATAACTTTAACTGGACAAATTAAAATGACTCAATTTACTTATGGCAATCATTTCTATGAGCAAATGGAATTGATTGTAAAGAATAATTATGATCTAGACATTATGCTTAGTTTTAATCCTGTAGGCAGCCAAAGCGGAGTTAATACATATAATATAATTCCTACAGTCTCCGCTTTGCCTACAGGTGAGAATGTACTTTCTAATCCAGCGCTGTGGGACTATGGAACTCCTAATAATATTCCAACTCCAATAACACATCCTGTATTCCCACAATGGATAACAACAATTCATGCTGGCGGAAATGGTAATCTTGTATGGAATCATGATAGCTCAGTAACTAATACGCCTGAGCCAAATTATCTCTTACTTATGGCAATTTTATTATTTTCGATAGCGCTACTAAGAAGGAAAACTAAGAGAGCAAAATGAGGTTTTTAACAACTAACTTATCGAATATTATGATAATGGCAGCTATGTCAGGAAAAAAAGAAGTATCTATCCAACTTATAGAAGGTGAGAAACATTATCATGCTTGCAAAAATGTTCTTAACAGACCCTTACAAGCGCTTTATCATGATGATAATCACTGGCATAATAGAAAATGGGCCGTATGCTTCATTGAAAGAATGCTAGGACATATTAAGACTAGTTGCGAAGAAATGGATAAAAAATGAAGAAAGAATATTTTGCAATATTTATGAAAAGCTCACTTGGGGAAGAATTTGTAAATATACGATTTAGGACTGAGCGTAATAATTGCCATGTAGCTTTTATTACTTGCGAAGGTCCAGCACATAAACGTCGCCTTGAAGAATTTTTTAATTCATGTAACATTACAATGGAAGATACAGTGAATGCCAAATCTCAGCAGACGTAAAACATATATTGAAAAAGACAACAATGGATTATTTCGCATCCGTAAAGGTCAAGACATTATTGGTGCTTGGACTGATCCATTAAAAATTGCAACACTTGACGTTAATAACATCCATTACTTTGCTTTTCTTGGCCCAATGGAGAGCGCTATGGAACCATTGGAAAAGGAAACTGTGTACCACTACAATAGAGTTAATACAACTGTTCTAGATGTAGAGGATTAATGAAAATCTGTCAATTAATAGAAGATGAAGCATTCCTTCCAGGTACTATTATTATTCGCAGCGTACCTGTAACTACTTTAGTACCTGTAAGAATTGAAATCACTCAAGTATTACAGCAGCTTGAATATTGTAAGAAATATGTCCTTGAAGGAAAATATTTAGGAATGGTGAAGGATCATGGATCTTCAACAACTTGAAGAACTCATAGACAGTACTAATGAAGAACTTCTAGCTGGCGCTGAGACTCCAATTCACTTAATGGATAAACAGCAACTGGAGTCCTTCATTAAACGTCAAGAGCGCTTATATAAAGCTTGTATTCAAATTAAACTCCAGAAATCTGTACGCAAATTTAAAGCTGGACTTAACTTTGAAGAATACAAGAAACAACAAGAAGCTAAGAAAGAAAAGGAAGGAAAGAATAGCGCTTCCGACGATGCTAAAAAGAAAGCTAAAGCTCAAAAGAAAGTCAAAAGCGCTGGTCTTGATCTTGGCTCACTTTTAGGTGATATTATGTCCATGAGTAAAAATTGGTGCAAAGTACATAATCAAACTCGTGCTCAATGTGGATGTGCTGAGGAAACTAATGGATAACCAACTCAGAACATATCGCCCAATGATAATGCATATCATTAATCGTCACCATCTAGAATCTACTTGGTGTGGGAAATCTTCACAAGGTTCACGCCTTCTTATTCGTCAAGATGCAGTAAGAGATTATATTGCACTTACACAGGAAGCAATCCCACTATGTGATAGTTGTAAGGCACGATTACGTATTCATCTTAAAGAGAGCGCTACGAAAATTCATGAGAGGAAAATGTTACAGGAGTTTTTAAGTTTTTAACTTACAGGAGCAAATAAATGATTAATATACAAGAACTTCTCAATGAAATTGATGGGCAAATTGATGCGGGTACTACTGTAGAAATCTCTCATTTATTTAGTAATTCACCTGCATTTAGTTCTCTCTTTGTCACTTATGCAGTAGGAGTTGCTATAGGAAGAGATCCTATGGAGGGTTTATCTATTCTTATGGCTATGGCATTCCAACTTGGGCAATTGCATCAACAAAAAGAAATGCAAGAAGAAATAGATATCTTGACCAAGCAACTAATCAAACAGGAATAATATGCTAAAGCGCTGGATTTGTCTCTTATTCCATAGAAAGTATTTTAGTATGAATTTTACCGATTATATCTATTGTGAGAAGTGCAAAAAGGGAAGGGCATTATGAGTAATTTTATGTATCCGCGCTGTAGTCAATGTAATGGCCTAATAATAGTAATTGCAGGTAAACTTATCTCTGGTCGTACTTTACTTAACCCTGAAACTAAGGAAAAGACTTACATATGTGAGGCTTGTTATGAAAGACAAACTAGTAATAAAACTTGACTCTCAGCAACTCGTCTCATTTGAAAAATGCCCCCGACGCTTTCAACTAGAATTTCTGAATGACTTAGAACTCTATGGTAAATGGGAATTAAAATGGAAGGTAGTAGAAGGCAGAGTTAAATCTGAACTCATTCCATCTTCACAAAATCTCCTGAAAGCAAAAGCCTTACGTAAAGGTGGAATCATGGCTGATGCTATGGATGTATATTACAGGGGGAAAATTGAAGGAAAAGCTTACTCTGATTGTGTCCTATCTGGCTATAACATTATAACAAGTAATAAATACGAAGATACAAAATCAGAAAGCGCTCTGGAACAATACACATCCTTAGTTAAAACTTACGCTGAATATTGCACATACTATAAAGATGAAGAAATCATTCCAGTAAGTTCTGAAACTGGCTTTTCTGTTCAAATCCATGAAGACGATGATCTCATAATAATTTATGAAGGAAAACCGGATCTTACATTCCGTTATGAAGGATCATATCAAGTACTTCCAATGGATCACAAGACAGAAAGCGCTCGTAATGAACTTCATGGATGGAGTAATCAATTTCTCGGTTATGCATATGCTCTTAAGGCTTATAAGCTCGTTGTTAATTATATTGGTTTTCAAGCTAAAAAGCAACCAAGTGAAAAATTCTTACGCTCCACCCATTTTTATTCTCAAGCTGATCTCGAAGATTGGCGATTGAATGTTGTCAAAAATGTTAAAGAACTAGTAGCTTTTAAGCAGGAAAATTATTATCCAAAGCGACGTGCAGGATGCGAAACTAAATATGGTAGATGTATTTTTACTCGCATATGTGACACACAAAATCCTTGGACAATCCAAACCAGAACCAATAACTTCTTTAGGGCAAGAGATATTAAATGGAGCGCTTGGGAAAGTAAGAATGCTGAAAGTGAGATAGAAGAGGATGTATGACAAGAAATGCATTTATATTTAGCGGTTTCTTACTAATGAGTTATAGTTTCTATGGCCTAACTAAAACTGTTAAAGAATCTGTAGAAACTAATAATGAAACTATTCGGTTACTCAACAAAACGATAGGATACCAGTTCGAAATATTAAATAATCCTAACTGCCAAGAATTTAAACCTCAAATTAAAAATAATTATGAAGGTTTCATGGGACAAACTAAAGAACCACAACCAGATTGGAACATGGTTTATGGAGAATAACCAATGGAAAAACATCTAACGGAAGCGCTAGTCTTAACTTTACTTGGTATTCTCTATGTCATGACTCATGGACTTTTCACTCTTGGAGAAATTAGGAATTTGTTGAAAGAAAGAAGGAAAGAAAAATGATACAAATAAGCAAGAATATTATATTCTGGCCTCCAAAATATTCTGAAATTATGGGTGGAATACATACAGCACTGCGATTTTATAAATATCATTTTATGTTGAAATCTCCAAAAGAAAGAGCATTATTCTCGGAGCGCTATGGGTATACTAAACCTGTTTTAAAATTATTTGGTTGGCGATTTTTTATGGAGAAATCTAATGGCATGGGAAGATAAAATAACAGCAGGGCAAATTAATTATATAGAAAATTTAATGATCGATCTCTGTATATGGGACAAGCGTGATGCATGGTTCGATGATCTTGTAAAAAAGCGCTGCCTTTCTGACTTTACTCGTAAAGAAGCTTCAACTGTTATTGGAGAACTTCTTAGAATGAAACGTGACAAGAAAGATCGCGAAGCTAACACTGTATTTGACTTCAGGTAAACTATATGCCCAAAGAAGAACACTTGCATATGTTAAAACGCATTCGGGGGACAAAGGATCGTTATTCTTGTATTGATCCCGATTGCAAATATTTTATATCTAAAGCACCACAGGTTCTTAGTGGAAAGAGAGCGCTGTGCCCATTTTGTAGAGAATCTTTTGTGCTTAAACCTTCTGACTTCAAATATGCTACACTTAGCTGTGGCTGTATGAGAGGTAAGAAAGAAAATGATAGTGCTTTGCTTGCAGAAAAATTGAAAGAAGATGCAGTCATTAGTGAACTACTTCAAGGAGTTGATGAAATATGAGCGGTATGTTCATATTTGGTTTAGTATCTGGAGGTATCGCTATACTTGCTTTTGTCCTTGGATATAGAACAGGTAAAACTGTAGGGTGGGGAGAATGTTATGAATATTTACTTACTCGTAAAAATTTCCCTATCTCAGACCATTGGAAAAAAGTACTTAAGGAAAAATTAGAAAACATATGAGTCTAATCGGAGAAATATATCAAACGCGTAATGGTAAGAAAGTAAAGATCACAGATGAAGATACTACTTTTTACTTTGGAGAAATCGAAGGAGAACCAAACAGAACTTATTCTAAAATTTATCTTGACGACACAACTGATTCCCAATATGATCTAATGGAAAAACTAAGCGGAAAAGATAAGAGAAGAGGATAATGTCTACACAAGAAATTGCAGAAATTGCTGAAACAATGCCCTATGAAGAGATTACTAAATTAGGCCATGAAGCAATTTCTTATTCATTTACAGTAATCGGAGAAGCTCCAAAAAGATTTGGCATTGGATGGAAAAGTGAGCCACAGGCATTTAGAAAACTAATAGAAGAAGCATGGGTACAAGGTTACTTAGAAGGACAAAATAAATATGG
>CAZGWG010000005.1:0-19863 GCA_964529165.1 uncultured Sphingobacterium sp. | reverse complement strand
TGGCAAATCTGAAGGACAAGAAACCGGAATCTAAAATATTCTCACTTCATGTTGGCGATTCTGGCAGTGGTAAAACTTGCGCTAGTGCTTCCTATGGCGGTATTGATGGAAAAGTCTATATAATGGATCTTGATTTTCGCATTGATGGGGTAAAAGGTTATAAAGTCCTTCATGAGAAAATCGAAAAGGGAAACATTGAATATGACCAATTTCCAACAACAGCGCAAGGTTTAGAAGCAGCAGATAGGAAACTTGATGAACTTAAAAATCCACAATATATATGGAAAAACAACATCAAAGCTTTTGTCCTAAGTACAATTACTACATTAGACGATGCATCCTTTAAGTATGGCGATGTTCATGCTATGCCCAAAAAAGCGGAAGCAAAAGCTAATATGATGATCGGCAAATATGTAAAACCCGGCTTCGATCATTATGCAGTGGAAATTGCAATTCTAGAAGATTTCATAAATCGGGCTAAAGCATTACCTTGCCATGCAATTGTAGAAGCACATTGGGCAATGAAATATAAAGCTGAAAATGCTGGAATGCCTAAAACTATTCCTGATGGAATGACAATAGCGCTGCGGGAAAAACTTGCTCCAACTATCCCTGTTCACTTTAATGAAGTCTTCTTTTTCGAGCACAAAACTGTAAGTAAATATGATGTTCACAAAGGCAACTATAATGAACACAGATTCTTATGCACAACAAGGAATGAACTAGCGCGCACGACTTTTACAGAACTTCCCGATGTACTCGATTGGACTAATCAGAATTTCTGGGAAGTACTAATGAATGCACTCGACAAGGAGAGAAGCGATGCATTAAATAAGGAGACTATTTCATGGCCGTTAGCGACGTAGTAGAATTAGATCGGCAAATAGAAGAAAGTCTTAAAAGGATAACTACTGAAATGGCAAATCCGAACCTTATTACAGATAGAGTTGAGATTACAAATAATGATCTTACAACTCGCACTGAGGTCCAAATTAAAGGACCAGGAATTTCAATTGTCGCTTCTGGATTGGAAGCTGATGATTTGAAGAGTCTTGTTAATAGTACTTTTAATGGTATTGTTAATAAGATCAATAATGGTCATCTTAAGAAGGGTGACAAAATTCACATGGAGTTGTTTGTATTATGAGTCATAGAGAAGGACTTTTATACTCAGCACAAGAAATGGAAAGTCTTGGAAAAGTAGAGCAATTAATTCAAGGCCCAATTCTTGGTAAAGCTAAAATAATACAGCAGCCAAAATTTCGACTTTTAGTGCACCTTGGTGGAGAAAAGATTATGAATGTGATTACTGACACACATACAATATCTAATCTCATCGGTGTATGCTATGACCAGTTCCGCAATATAAATGTGGAAGAAACCATTAACTTACAAATTACTATAGAAAAGGAAAACTAAGGACAAACATATGATTCTCAAAGTCGTACAAACCGCAATTGACAAAGCTAAGAACCCGGATGAGGGATGGTATAAAGTAGAGATTATCAAGACAGAAGATAAACTCGCCAAGGATCAATCAAAGGGTCCGAACTATAATTGCGAATGCACTATCCGCATTATGCAAAACTTGCAAACTGGCGCTGACATGTCCGAATTGGAAAAGGAAAAGGGCGCTTGGATTAATTACAACAGTTTCATGATGAATGCTGATCTAATTTGTGCAGCCATGAATATTCCTTCAATGGAAGCGCTAGTAGGTCAGGAAATTGATTTGCAGTCCATTTTGCTTCATAAGCAATTTAATGCTCATGTGAAGCATGGTATTTACAATAATAAACCCGTTTGGGAGTACGATCAATTTCTCCCGGATGGCGTAGTTCCTTTCTAATTCTCATTAACACATGACCACTGCTTAAATGAACAAGGGGAGGGAAGATAGTAAATCTCTCCCCAATTTAATTCAAACTGAGTAATGGGGATAGATACCATATGTTGATACAGTTCTCTACCGTTGAGGGAGATGTTATTACAGTTGCCAAAGATAAGATTATTTCTATTCTTTGGGAAAAAGATCAAAATAAATATTGGGTCAACACTGCCAATGGCTATGAATTTGAAGTAGACGAGGAAACTTATGCAATCTTGCACGAACAACTTGGAGGAATGGGAAAATGAGTTCTTAAAAGAGTTCGCTGCATTTGTAATGATGTGCAGACTCCAGAATCCTGAAAATCTTATTCCCATGAGTCGTATTCGATTAACAGATATGTTATGGAATAAGGCTAAAGAATATCAGGAAGGAGTCTGCAATCCTTATAATGAGGAACTCCAAAATGAGTGGTGGGAAAGGAATAGAGAATGACTCTTAGATATAAAAAACACCCTGATGATGTATTTCAATCAAATTCGCTAAATACTCTTGCACTTGCAGAGGTACTTACTGGCGATGATAGCGCTTTCTTCAGTGATCTTGATGTATGGATTGAAGCTAAGCAGGAATGGAAATGCCTTAGTCAAGCTTTTAGGGATAAGGATGTAATTACAGATAATTATAATACAATGTTCTTTGAACCCAAAAATGAGGAAGAAAGGAATAGAGGTTATAGAAAATGAAAGAATACTATTATTGGCTAATGTGTAAAGAAACCAGAGTTAAAATCATTGGTATTCGTATTTCTGGGGGCCTATGGTTAGAAATGGGGAAGAATAATTTTACAACTGAGACTGAGATAGAAAGAAAATATCTTATAGGTCCAACGGTTAAAGAACCAGCGCTGCACACTTTTGCAGAAAGGTCATTTAGGGTAATGGTATGAATGAAGAATGCAAATGCCCAAAGCATTGCCCGTATCATGTAGAATTATCTAGAATTGCAAAAAGAATATGTACGTGCAAAGAAGAATCAGATGTACCACCAAATAATAATCATACTCCGGAGTGTTACTGGCTAGATAACAGATAATTAATATGTTCCTAAACGATAAACAAATTCAAGAGCGCTGTCTATCTGAGACTCCAATGATAGAACCATTTGTACCAAAACAAGTTAAATCTAATGGTAGAAACTTGTTCCCTTCATTTGGTCTAAGCTCACGAGGATATGACATACGCTTAGATAACGTATTTCTTGATCCCACATATATACCACAAGGAGAACCGTTCGCAGATCCTAGCAAAATTACACCAAAAGATTATCGCCATATAGTAACAGATCAATATATTCTTGCTCCAGGTAGAAGTGTTCTCTGTCACTCAATTGAGCGCTTTAATATACCAAGAGATATACTTGGAATCACAGGAAATAAAAGTACGTATGCCAGAGTATTTCTTGCCCAAAGCATGACTATTCTTGAACCAGAATGGGAAGGAACTCTGACATTGGAATTAGTTAATCAAGGATTAAAGCCTATTCCACTTTATGCTGGAACTGGCATATGTCAAATTCTCTTTGACTGGAATTCTGAAGGATGTGAAGTAAGTTATAAAGACAGAAATGGAAAATATATGGGCCAAACTCAGCCCACAGTGGGGAAATTATGAACATTGATTATGACAATGATGGATCTAAAATGAAAGATTACGTTGAACCTTGCTATTATTGCAAAGGACATATTAGAGCCGCAAGGATTGCTAGTGAATATATTCACCCTACAGGAAGCGTAATTTCACATATTGCATGTTTTGAAAAAGCGCATCCACCCAATGAAATAAACAAATCAAGTCCAGAGAATTCACAACTTCTTACCTCTCTTCAAGCTTCTCATGCAAAACAATTAAGTATTGCAGAAAAGAAGAATGCTGACTATTCGCGAGGAGAAGACGAATATCGTAATTTCCGAATGGTGAATCATGTTATGCCTTGGATTAGTGTAGAAGAAGGCATTATTATTAGAATGCTTGATAAGATAGCACGCCTTGCTAATCTTGCAAAATATGGTAATGCATATGTTACGGAAGAATCCTTTGAGGATACTTGTGATGATACATCCAATTATTCTAACATATTGAAGGCTTATAGGCAAAATGAAAATAAAAATAACAAGCCAGTTCCAACCGACACCGAAAATGATCTCGCAGATCAGTTGTTTGGAATGTTATCTCCTGAAGAAAAAAGCTATCTTATCACAAAGCTCGATCAATATCGTAGAGATGCAGAAATTGTTGCCCAACGCAAACAAAAAAATGGCATTAGCCCGGATAGAAATTCTATTTAACATAGCCAAAAGCGCTTTCATTCGAGAATACTATGGAAGAAAATCTTTGTAAAAGCGGCCATGTAAGAACAAATCCTAATCATCGTACTTGTTATGAATGTCGAAAAATTTATAATGAATTTCGGCGCAAAAATCCCCAATATGAGCCAACTGTAACTATTCATGAAGGTCTACTACCAGAAGCACAGGGTAGATTACCAAGAGACTTTTATGGAAGAATAGCGCGAATGCTAAAACTTAATCCTGACAAAACTATTAAAATTTTATTCCCTAAAGAACTTTGTTATCAACCAGGATCAGGAGCGCTAAATCACATTATGGCTAAATATGGTATTAAATATACTTGTCGTTGGCAAGCTACTAGAAAAGGAAATTTAGCACTTTATATTAGAGTTATAAAGAAGGTATGGTAGAAAAATCAAATGAAAACAATTTTCCGCTTTGAAAATGGTAATTCTCAGCTTATGCTGATACCGGAAAATGAAAGAGAAAAGCGCCAGTGTCAACTCTTTACGGAGAATGCAGGTGATATTAAATTAGGTAATTCTCCTGGCAGTCCAGAATCTTTAATGTTTACAACGGATAATTATGCCGACAAAGCAGCAAAAGATTGAATGGAAAATTGAATTTGTAGATCTTAATGGCATAGGGCATTGGATTGAAAATATTGAAACAGAAGAAATGGCCCATGATTTAAGGGATGCTTTACATCCATATTCTATGATGATTGATATATACAAAAGAGAAGTAGCTGAATGGATTAGATTATGAATCTCCAAGTCCAAGGTCACGGACAAAGTAGTAAACTAATGGTCATAGGTGACACACCAGATGAACGAGAAATAAAAATAGGAAAAGCATGGGAAAATCCATCTGGTTGGTTACTCAATTCCATCTTTACTGAATTTAATGTAAAATTTGGGGAACTCTACAAAACACTTTATTATAAGTCCAAAGCGCCAGATGAATTTCTGAAGGAAAAGGACAAAAAGAAGAAGTGGAAAATAGAGCTCCCCAATACTGAACTCATGGAAAAGGTTCTCATAGAAGAATTGAGGACAATTAAACCCATGAGTATTCTTTCCTGTGGAGAACTAGCGCTGCGGTTCCTTACAGGTGAAAAGGGAGTAGATAAATTTAGGGGAAGTCTGCTCCCCCTTACTAATAATCTAAAACATGCTACAGGTTTAACTGCATCTGTAGTTGTTCCAATCTATCATCCAAGGGATCTTACTAGGATGTATAGCGCTCGCAGTTACACAAAGTTTGACATTGCTAGAGCAATAACTTATACTACAAAGCGTTATGCACATCTTGATTCAAGATACTCCATATGGGTCTGTCGTTCACCAGCAGATCTAAAAGCTTATTTAAATCGTGGCTTTCATAATTGTGAGTTTTATACTACTGATATCGAAACATATCTTGGCTTCATTACTTGTGTTGGTTTGTGTTATAATGGCCGTGAAGCTATCTCTGTTCCGTTAATGGATTTTAAAATCAGTGTAGAAGATCGTGCTGAACTTACTAAAGTCCTTGACAAAGTATTATGTTCAGATAGACCAAAAATAAATCAAAATATTAAATATGACCACTATGTATCGGAAAGATGGGGATACATTTACAACAATGTTGCAGATGACACGATGCTTAGAGCACATTCAATGTATCCAGAATTACCAAAAGGATTGGATTTTCTTACCTCACTCCATACTGAAATTCCATACTATAAGGATGAAGGAAAGGAATTTGATCCGTCACTCCATGATAAAGATCAACTTTACTTATACAACGCCAAAGACTGTCTGGCTGATTGGTTGGTTTACAAATCGCAACTTGAAGACCAAAAGCAAGTTCAGGTTTGGAGTGGTTACACTGTTGACGATTTCCACACTCAAAAGGTATTTCCGTTATATGATATCTATAGGAGGATTGACAAGGCGGGAATACGAGTTGATAGCGCTCAGAAAGAGCTTCTCAAATTCAAATACTCTGCAATGCTTGAAGATGTAACAGATTCTATTTCAAAAGCAGTAGGCTTTGACTATAATCTTAATTCACCAAAACAAGCCGCAGAAATAGTATACAAAATGTTGGGTATGCCACCGATGTATAAAATTAACCCAACTACTCATCAGAAATCACTTACTACAGATGAAGAAGCTTTAGAAGAAATTATTCTTAACAAAGTAGATCATTGTGAGAAACTAAACAGTGACCAGAAACAAGAAGCTAAAGACTTACTTCAATTATTACTTACAGCTCGTCATCTTGATGGCGGATTGGAGTGGCTTAATATTTCTGAGCATCCTGATGGTAGAATGTATACTTCTACGAAACAAACAGGGACAGAAACAGGAAGAACTAGCGCTGCGAGAACTGTAGACTATGCTTGGGGGGTTAAGAAGATTCAAGGTAAATTACAAATATCTCAAATCCAACTTGGAATGTCCTTCCAAACAGTACCTAAACATGGAAAACGTTTACCAGATGGTACAACAATTCTTAATGACCTTATTACCATATTTGTCCCTGATGATGATTGCGTATTTGTCGAAGGTGATAAGTCACAAGCTGAAGCTAGGGTTGTATGTGTCCTCAGTAATGACTACGATCAGCTTAAGTATTTTGATAAACCTAATGATATTCATTTACTTACAACTTCATGGTGCACTGGAGTCCCGTATGAAGAGTTATTAAAGAAGAGAGCGCTATTGAAAGATGTTTTCAAAAAGAAACTTACTATTCCAGAAGAATGCTATATTCTTTTTGCAGGTAAACCAACTTTAGTTGAAGATGCAAGACAAGATATTGGTAAACCTGGAAGACATGCTGGAAACTATGATATGGAACCACCTAGACTAAGCATGATGGCTCACTTACCAGTAATTGACTGTCAACTTATTCTAATCCAATTCCATAGAAGCGCTCCTAAAATTAGAGAGGTATTCCATGCCGAAGTACGTAAAGCTATGGAAACTGTGGGCCAATTGGTTAATCCTTATGGCCGTATACGGGATTTCTTTGATAGAATGTCTAATAAATATTACAAGGAAGGTTATGCTCAAATTCCTCAGAGTACTGTAAGCGATCATGTGAAGTTTGATATTCTCACTCCACTAGATCATAAATGGTATAAAGAGGGAGTAAGGTGTTTAAATGAAAAACATGACTCACTTCTCTTTTCAGTCCCCAAGGTATTACGGGACGATTTTTCTGCTGATTTTATTAAATATGGCAGTACTCCCATTGATTTCAGAAATGGTACGTTTGTACGACCAGATCCGTTGGTTATTCCAACAGATATCAATTGGACTGACACGAATTGGAAGGATATGAAAGAATGGAAAATGTAAATGTCAAAGGAGGCTAATCCTTGTTCGACTTTAACTTGCGCCATCGAATACAAATATATCTAGAAAAGAAAGGCTATGATCTATTCTTACAGGAGTACAATGCTTACATAGAATCTACTTATAATGGGAAAAGGTCCCCCATGAATTTTATTGATGACTTTTTGGAGTTTACAAAGGATGCAGAATCTCCAACATCTTTTCTAAGCTGGAGCGCTATATGTGCCATTGGCGCAACTATGCGTGATAATATTTATTTAGACAAAGGAATGGGTCAAAGAATCTATGCTAACCTTTACGTAATTTTATGTGCGCGCTCTGGAGCTTGTAGAAAAGGTTTACCATTAAAAGTAACCCAAGGTTTATTACAACAAGTACGCAATACTAAAATTATCTCAGGCCGAACATCAATTCAAGCAGTATTGAAAACTTTGAGCGAAAACATAACCAATCCAACTCCTAATGCAAAAGGAGATTTCATGATTGGTGGCGCTAGCGGAATACTCTATTCCGAAGAACTTGCTGCATTCTTGGTTGATGACAAGGCTACTATTCCTATTTTGACTGATATTTATGATTATCATGAAGAATGGACAAATAACCTTAAAGCAAGTGATACTGAGCGCTTGAAAAATGTAGTAGTAAGTATGCTTGCAGCGTCAAACTTAGATCTTCTTAAAGAGGTCTATACTAGCGCTGCGAATTATGGTGGATTGCTAGCGCGTACTGTGTTAATCATGGAAGAAAAGAGAAGACAAAAGAACTCTCGTGTATTCTATGAACCAAATCCTAATGCAGATAAATTGAAAACAGATTTAATTCTTCATCTTCGTAAAGTTGCTGCTGCTAAAGGCATGATGAGATACAATAAAGAAGCTGCGGAAACTTACGATGTATGGTATCAATCTATTGATGATTCTACATTTGGTAGATCAGGAGTTGAAGCTAGAATCCATACTACTATAGAAAAAGTGGCAATGTGTTTAGCAATGGCTGAATCTGAATTTGATCTTGTCATTCACAAGAAACATGTAGAAGAAGCTATTGATTTATGCATTCCACTTTTGCCAAATTATCAGTATCTTACGATGAGCGCTACCAGCAATATAGGAAGCAAAAATGGTAGCACAGTGCATCATGAAATATTGATAGCGATATTGAAAGCACCACAACGTCAGTTAACTTCTGCACAAATACTTAGGAAATTTCTAGGTAATATTGATATCAGAGGACTAACTGATTTTGGTAACTCAATGGTAGCAGCTCAACTATTAGAAATGGTTATGGAAGGTAGTACAGTTTCTTACAGGGCAGGGAAGCGGTTAATTGAAAGATTTGAAAAGAATAAGGAAGACTAATGATAGGACTTAAAATTTTACTGGCGCTTTATGCTTCATCAAAACCGATGACACTGAATGATCTCCAGAAGCTTACAGGTAAAACTGTTACTGAAACTGAAAATGCACTCAACGGTTTAGTTGAAGCTGGTTTCATTAGTATGGAAACTACATTCAAACTCACAGATGATACAAAGGCTGCACTCCAGCAAAAAGGATTGAAAACAATATGAAACATGAAGAGATTCTTCAAATGCGGCAGCGCTTACTTGATCTGCCAAGACTTAGAGTTGAAGATTGGCATAAATATTTAGAGAATTTCTTTGAGTTCATGCCAGCAAACATGATTGGAGAAATTATGAATGTAGGTTATCCAGAATTGATAACAGCGCTGGCAGCCTTAACAACTCAGGGAGTTCCACTAGAAAGAGTTGCAGGTATTCTCCAAGGAATAAGTCTTATGCAAACTCTGCATCATGCAGGAATGCTTAAAGTTGAGCATGCTCCACTAATTGAGAAACCTTTGGTGCAATGATGAAAGAATGCGTTCACAAAAGCTCTGAAAACTCCGCAGACTATATATTAGATCCACAACAAGGAATAACTGATAGTGGAGTACAAGAAATTCTTTGGCATTTAAAGGATGGTTTAGATATAAATGTCTCTGTCCTTGGTAGATTACCTTGGTGGCAAGTGTTTAAGAAATCTATGGAAAAAAATTGGGAAAGTAATAGAGATAGAAATCTACAGGAAGGGGATATCCTAGAATACGGTGGCAGACATATGTATAGAACTATAGATGGTTGGTTCTTTATAGATGAAACTGAATCAGATTCTTACGGACCTTATGAAACTCAAAAAGAATGTAGCCAAGGAATGAAAAACTACGCAAGTCAGTTATAACTAAAAAAGGGAGATAGTTAATAGACTCACGTGATCTACTAACTTCTCCCTATTTGTGTTTCTACTCTTGAACTTCCTGCGGTTCTTTATGATCGTACATAATTTCAGCTCCAGCAGCTTTTAGTGTTGTAAGAATTGACTTACTAAGAAGTGCAGCTTTTTGACTCCTAGGAGGTGTTTTTGCCAACAGCGCTATCTTTCTAACATTTGTTGGATTAAGCAATACCGATTTTGTAAATGCTCCAGCTATAGGAATACTTAGCAATATCATACCCCCGTATTTTAATCCTTCAGGAACATCGTCAGCAGCGCCAGTAATCATATTAGCTAATCCTGCCCCTACTGCAAGTGTCGCTGTACCTTTTCTAAAAGCCAATGAATAAGTACCAATGGGTGAATCTACAGTCTCCATGTGCTTCAATACGGTGCTAAGATGGTCCATTGCAGCCCTTTGTGGTGCCGATAAGGCAGCCTTTGCAACATCTCTAGTGTCTAGTAAATAGCGCTTTAAAGCATCTCCATCGAAGCTAAGACCTCGGTTAGCACCTGCACTTTCCGCTTCTCTAAATGCACGTGTAAAATACTCTGCTCCCAATTCTCTTTTATCACCAACAGCATTTACAAATTTAGCAGCTTCTTCAGGATTATTAAGCGCTTTGTCAAATATTTTCTTTATAACAATTTCGGGATCACCAGTTTCATCAAGAAGATCTTTAGCAAGCTTATTGTCATATTTACTTGCCATTTGCATACTTAATGTATTAGCTTTAGTAACTGCATCTCTAGCTGCTGATTGCCATTTAGTTTGGATGCTATCATTCATATCAGTCGATAGCGCTCCTTTAAGCTTCTTAAATACTCCACTAAGTTCAGCTTTACTTGTACTATCTAATTGGTTATAAATATCATACATTGTACTACGATTAATTTTGGCACTTTCCCAATCCATCACAGGATTAGAACTAACTTGTCCACGAATTACTTGACGAGGAAGATTAGTAAACCCATCAGCAGCTTTCCTCATTGATTGGAGTTTCTGAACAGTTTCATCTAAACCATTTATAGCTGGATTAGTAAGAAGTTTATCTACCCCATCAACAATTTCTCTAGCAGCATCTTGAGTCTTATTCATAAAAATAGGACTCTCAACTTTATTAGTAATGAACCCGCCTTGCCCATCAGGGATAGCGCTTTGGGTATAAGTTAATCCACGATAATTCTTTCTAAAATCACCATAAGCTTGATCTACACCTGCTTTATATCCTTCTCTTGAACCTTTTGCCATTGCTTGTGCATTAGCGCCGCGAACTGTGTAAGGTTCATTTAAATTATAACTTCCCCTTCTAGCAATTGCTTGACCTTGCTTATTAACTTCCTCTTTAATAACTCCCTTAGCAGGATCAATGATATTATGCTTCTTTTCATTCCCACCAAGTAAACTTTCTACTTGCTGTAAACCCCTACTTCCAGTAACTTGTCCCGTAGATAATTTAAGATCAGCTGGAGCATGAGCCATTGAATCAATATCCGCAGCGCTCATGTTCTTCCTCATCTTAGCAGCTTTCCAAGCATCTGTACCTGGAAGAGGATTAGTAACAGTCTTTCCAAACCAACCAAAAAGCTTATTACCAATATTCTCTATAGTAGAGTTAATAGCGCTTTCACCAAGAGAATCTGCCATTTCAGTATTTTGTCTTTGACCAAATAAAGATGGAGCAAAGTCCTGCAAATATTGATAAGCCTGATCTCCTATCATTCCTCCAGCAACTCCACCTAAAGGATTTCCACCTGTAGCAGTAGCTCCAGCAACAGCAGCGCCAGATGTAATTCCACTTCTAACTAATGGAGATCCCACTTGTCTAAATTTAGATTTATAATAATCAAGCTTTGAACTAGGTTTAATTTCACCTTGATCTCCAAAGTTTCCTGGAGTAGGTTTGAAGCTATCTGAAGTAAGCGCTTTCATTTCATCAGCGCTAATGATGTTACCATTATTATTAGACTTAGAAGGCCCCTTTAACAGGGCCTCCATTTCTTCCTTACTAATTGTTTCTCCTGGCATTATTGTTCACCTACAGTTCCAAGAAGTCTGCCAGTACCATCCGCATTCTTTTTAATAATTCTTCCATCAGGAGCAACTATAATTCCTCTTTCATGGAGAAGAGAATTAATTCTAGTCTTAGCTGCTTTCGGATCAATAGAAAGATCTGTAGCAAACTTTTTAATAATAGCAAGCTCATTCTTAGTCATACTCTTACCAGCTTCACCAAAAGCTTGCTTGCCAAATACTTTACCAGAGAATGATCTATAATTTACTTCATCATCACTACCAGGATTTAAATAACCACCATCCCTAGCTTTACCCATTGTTTCGCCAAACTTACCTTGTTGATTCCACTTAGTCTTCTCTCCAAGTGAAAATAGGTTGGCTATATTTTTATCAAAGGTATCATTAGCAGTCTGCTTTTCTTCTTCCTTTAACTGAAGCGCTGTTTTAGGCTTATTTACTTCTTTCTCTTTACTTGTTGCAGCTCGAATATTAGCAGCTTGAATTGCAGCATTGGTAGAAGCAGCATTTCTAGAATTTGCACCTTTTTCACGGGTTTCAGCTATAGTTCGCTGGTTAGTTCTATTAAGTTCATTTTGTTCGCCAGTAAATTTCTGTCTATTCTGTTCTTGTAACAATCTTTCTTTGGCTTGAGCTAATACTTGTTGCATTCTAGCAGCAGCTTGCTGATCTGCTAATTGTGCATTAATATCAGCTTTATAATCAAGTCCAGGTTTTTGTAAATCTAGCGCTGCCTCACCTTGTTCTTGCGGAGTTCCAAATTCATTTGCATTAAATGTTTGGCCATCTAATTCATATTGATCTGGCTGTGGAAGTTGCCCCATGTTGCTAACTTGAGAATCACTTCCACTATTCCCTGTAGGTTTAATTTGACCCCTTCCAATAAGTTGACTAATAACCTGTCTAGCTTGCAGATTTTTCATCTTCTCATTAAGAAGTTGATTTTGCTGATTAATTTTTAAAATTTCACTTCTATGTTTAGCTTCTTCATCAAATTGTCTTACACCTTCATTAAAGCGCTTATCTTCATTTTGATGCCTAATTTTACGTTCTTCATCTGCAATTTGCCTATCTTTCATCGTGGTATAACCAGCAATAAAAGACTGAAGCGCTGGATGTAAACCTAAACCTGGATTTTGAGGCATTTAAATATTACCTCCACTCCCACCAGAAGGTTTCCTACTTCCAAAAAATAATCCAGCACCACCCATTGCAGCACCAAGTAAATCTTGGAATATACCACCAGGAGTAGTTGTTCTAGTATTAGTATTACTTGTACCACTAGAATTAGCTACACTAGATCCAGAACTTCCAACTGGAAGACCACTTGTGAAATTCCCTAGCGCTCCAATATTCTGTCTCTGTTGATCCAATGCAAAAAGTGGAATAGTATTTAAAAAATTAATTTTATCATTTGTATTGCTATTATCTACTCCACTAATATAAGAAGCGCCTGAACTAGTATTAGCCAGTCCTCTACTTCTTAGCATATTTTCAGCCATTCTACGTTTAATTTCTCCACCTTTGTCAATATTAGAAAGGCCACCAGAAGTATATTCCTGCACTCCTTGTGGGCCATTACTAACCATTTGGCGAAGATAATCAAGAATAAAGTTTCGTTGAAAAAGAACTTCATCATCGTATAAAGGACGATTTGTGGATGAAGCGCTTTGATTATTGTCAAATTGCTGCTTTGAGTCTTGAGTACTTGTGGAAGAGAAAAATCCCATTCATATTCTCCTAGATAGTAACGGTTCCTGTGGGAGTATGACCACCATCATTAGCCACAGCTCCACCGTGATTATGGTTGCCAACAGGTGTAATACTTAATGCATACATTCCACTATTGGCTTTTCCTGCAAGCATACTATCAACAGTCGCCTTGTCATAATAATTCGATAGCGCTGTTGAAATAGCATTACTAATCTGTGTAGCAATTTCACTTTTACTATAAACATCTAAACTTGTTCTGGCACTTGATGCTGAATTTCCTCCAGTTCCACCTTCGGTTAAGGGAAGGGGATTAGTGAGATCCAGATCATATGCCCATATTTTCTTAATTCGTTCTGTATTTGTTCCTATATCTATTTCATTATCATTTACAGGAACGATATGGAAACTGATTGTAATCCTTGTAGGAAGGACTCCACCAGCGCTTTCGATAGTGAAATATGTAAGAGAATTACTATCTATAAACCGCATATTCCCACTTACATCTAAATCAACTCCAACATTAAATCCATCAAATTGACTTTTAAGAATAAAACTAAATGCAAGAAGAAAACTCTGAATATCAAGTAGGTTGAAGAATCTATGTTGTCGCCTATGAATAACCCAACTTTCATCAGCAGTCAACTCACTATCAGTTTCATTTATCTTTTCTACAACAACCTTCTCTTTAATAATCTCTTTAGTTACAGTATTAACACCAGTTTGTGAGCGCTCTAGTTTTGCTATTCTGTCTTCGAGAAGTTTAATCTGTCTCTCAGCATCTTTAATATCTTTAACTACCATCCTGCTTTTAACCTCACAGTTTTTAAATCTGTATCACTACCACTAATAGCAATCCTAGCTCTTGCATCAAGAACATAAAAAACTGAATTAGAGTAAAGTTCAATTCTTAACACATTTGCATTAATACCCTTTGGCATTGAAAGCATGTATATGTTTTGTTTGTTAGCGCTGGTGGTAAAGTTATTTGTAAGTAATAATGTATCTTCACGAAACACCTTATAGCTAATACTTGTTCCTTCGGCAAGAATATTAAATGATAGAGTTCTTACTAATCCTTGTCTATCAAATTCAATTGGCCCATATTGGTCATAGCGCTTTCCTACTGGTAATGTTTCTACTACTTCAGGCTTTTCTAATCCAAAAAATTCGAAATTAGCAGAACCATCAAGAGTACCGCCAACGTCAATCCCAAACACATCTGTCTCATACGTAAAATAGTAGAACACAGTTTGTTTTCGTGATGTATTGAAAGTAGCAGGGCTATAACTTGTACCATCCACATTAGGAGTGTAAATAACATCATTCCCGAAAGTATTGATTGTAAGGGGAATAACTCTAATACGTTTTTTACTAGCTGTTCCATAATTATTTGGTGTTATCCTTAGGAAATTTACAAGCTCAGGCATTACTTCCAGCATCTGTGGTTTTAGAATCTCGTAAAATTCAAATTCACTATCAGAGCTAATTTGTAATGCAACATCAATAGCGCGCACATCTGTAGGAAACTGATACAAGTGAGTTTTCTTATATGTGCTTGTAAAGGTCTGTGCTGTTTGGGCTACACCATCAAGAATAGGAATTACAGTTATTGTTCCTCCTCTTGTGTTCGCCATAAATGGAATATTATTGAACTGCTTATAAGCATAAATGCCAAAGTTAGTCTCTGGTGTTCTAAGATATTTCATTGGAAGTGGCAACTGTTCATATACAGCCTCACCCCAAGGAATATCATAAAGTTCAAAATAACCATTCGCAGCTTCAATAAGAGCGCCAACGTCTGTACCAATTACATCTGTAGTAAAGAAAACTCTTTGTGTTTTTTTACCATCATTATTAATTACCAGCGGGGTGCCAGTGTTAACATCATCCACTGCTGGCGTAATAGTAACAGAATTCCCAAGACAATCAATAACAACAGGAAATGAAACCAAGCGCTTTCTATGAGTAGTTCCCAGATTGTTATTAGGTATGCGTAGAATAGCTTCTTGTTTAGGTAATACTTCATGTTCAATACCGAAACTGTAAAGTACAAAGGTTCCAAAGTTTCCGGTAAGTTCCAATTGGAATGACTTCTTTTTACCAACTGTGTCACGGATTTTAACATATTTTTCTTGCTTACCATTAAAAACAAGTGTTCCAAGATTTATATCAGTAGCGCTACCATCACATCTAAGTTTGACTGTAACATTTTCATTTCCACTATCAGCTACAAGTTTAAATGTGGTAGTGTCTTTTCTATTAAATGGTTGTCCATTATCATCGAAAACTGTAGTTAATTGAACTGGTAATTTAGTAGTCTCATCAATAAGAGTACCGATAAACAATTCTCTAAGATACTTATCAGTATCACAAGCACAAATAACTGTTCCGTCTTCCTCAGTAAATAATCCCATTGGCCCAAGAGACGCACCAAAATAAGGTAGTTCCCAAGTTTTAGTAATAGTGTTATAAGAATGTATAAGTCTACCATTTGTGATATGTTCAACACAAAGTAAGATCCTACCTTTCCCATAACAACAAGAACTAAAGACAGCATTATTTGGTTCTACTCTGACTTTATCTATGCCATGAGCGCTTTCGCCTCTGTAAAATACATCTAATTCTTTGGTTACTAATTCACTACTAGATCCAGCTAAAACTCTCCATCCATCACTTGCATGATAAAGAACAGAATTACCTTCAACTGCTACTGCATTATCAATTGGAGGCTGTTTAATTCCAAGTGGAGAAAGAATGAAATCGAGTAAACTTCCATCTTCACTTTCTTCACCTCTGCCACGGAATGAGTAAATGTCCTGAGTAGTCCCAATTAAGATTTCGGCTTCACTGACTTTACTTATCCATAAATTAATTTCACTACCACCATTAGCGCTACCATTTTCATAAACATGTCTTCTATCATAAACACTAGGACAATTAGGTTCACTGACATATGCTGCACTTTGAGTAATATAAATCATTCGCCCAAAAAATGGACCTTCCATACCTACTACATTGTCAGGAACACTTTCTAAAAATTCATTCAATGTGCTATAGCGCTCATCGAAACCTGGCAAATTTAACAATAAATCTTTATCACTTACAGTATCGTCAAAAGCGCTAGCATCATTCCTAATTGCAACCCCACGAAATGTACCATCAGTTCCGCCTCTACGATAAATCCATACTTCATTAACCGTTGGCCCAACTGCATAGGGGGTGACATTAATACTAGATTGCTTAACTGTAACTAAAGGGCTAATAGGCCCAATAGGAGAAATTTCTACATAAGTATCATTTTTACTAACATTGACCTGTATATATTCATAATTACCTTCAAGACTTCCTGTACTGCCACCTTCGAATTTAGCATTAGAAAATACGCAAGAATCCTGATAAGCGCTGCTGATAAAAATTACCCTAATACCCTTTACAGTTGCCCATGAAAGATTATTATCGTTCCCATTGCGTTCAAATTCAGAGCGCTTACAATTCAGTGTATTCCAAACATTAATACCTTGTCTAAACTCTTCTGTCTTCCATTCATGCCAATAATAATCTTCAATATCTGTAGTATAACCTGGCGCTGTTGGAGCCTGAAGCATGAACTCAATGCGAAGTTTAATAAAACTACTTGTATCAGTTACCCTAACTATAGCTGAGAAGAGATCATTATCAGTATGAGTACCAGTACCAGAAATATCAGTAGCATCAAGGCTGAGAGCATTCCCTAATCCTCTTTGCATAATTGCACGATGTGTATTAATATCTGTATCAGCTTCTACATAATCACCTGCTTGATTGTAGACTGAATTATTCTCAATGGCAGTAGCATCCCAAAGAATAAAGGTTCCACCAGATTTACCACTCATATTAACATTTGGTGGAGTATTGATAGAAAGAACTATCTGTCCTGCAGGTGGATCTAAGCCTAAATCACTTTGAGTATTTCCATCATCTTTTCTTTTTACTGCACCTGAGCAAGCAAAGACATGGCCGAAACCGCTACCAAATGCAGAATACTGAGCATTACCGCCACTAAGAAAGCCAAGATCAAATGCTGTAGCACTTGCCGAACCGCCATAGTTACGTAATATATTTGTTCCAGAATGTACATAACGAAGTTTCTTACCATCAAGATACCTACTATAAATATTATAAATTGTACTAGCAAATGCACCAGAAGATATTTTCTTAGTACCTGGAATTAACGACAGCGCTCCTTTTTGGTCCAAAGTAAGATTATCCATGCGGAGTAATCCTTCTTTTCTACCATGATTAGCGTCATCTGATGGAATCCAACCTAAAGGCCATGAATTACGTTCCAGTGTTGCCATAAATTAGTTCCTTATAGAACTCATGATAATATTTACTCATTTTTGGCTTTCTTTCTTCTTTCTTAGCATTCCTTTCTTGTTGTCTTTGATAAAAGCCAGACATGGCAATTTTTACTTTTGGATTAGTGAATTTCCTATTGGGAGTCACCTAAAAATCTCCTTATTTCGATTAGATTTTCATCCAATACATCGTTAATTTCATTTCCAATAAGTTCAGAAGAACCACCAATTTCTGATGGTTCTCCTAAGAATGATCTTATTTCTAATTCTATATCCATCAATCCACCACCGTTCCATAATTCCAAGGTAATCTTGGTCTATTTAGTGTTGGTGTATAAGTTGGAATAATATGTGATTCTTTTTCATGGGAATCATATTGGCGCTGCAGTAAATTCTTAATGCTGGTTAGTGTAAGCTTATATAATTCATTATAGATAGCGCTAGCATTTAAATCCTGTCCTTTACCTTCTATAGCAAATAATTTACTAAGAGCATAATATTTTTTTGCTGGATTAAGATAACAATTAGGAACTGTAAGATCATTGTCAGCTAATTGTAAGTATTCTATTATTACCCCATTAACTATATTAGTTCTCAGCCATAAATTTCCAGTAACTTTATCAATATTTTCAGAAGGGAAGGGAAGAAGTATAATTTTATTTAATCCCCTAGAATCATAAATAAAATTAGTTGGTTTTCCAGTTGGGCTAAATCCTCCTCCAATGACAGAAGAGAAAGCGCTTTCGTTAAATGAAGCAGGTTCAAATATTAAATTAGTTTCCTCACCAAATATAGGTCCGTAGAGAGCAATTACTTCCCTAAAAGTAAGTCCTTCTAATTTAACCCCTTTATAAGATATTCTATTGATACCTATACAATTTGTAGGAAGTTCATAAGTATATTTGCCAACATAAATCTGCAGCGCTATCCTATTGACAACACAATTAAGTTCTCTACTTATTGTTTGTTCAGCATCATTTAACTTTTCTCTAATTTGAGCACTGGACCAAGTAGACATATTATATACCTCTCCATGCCCCTCCAGCCATAATAGCAATACAACCAGCACCAGCAGTTAATGCAGTTCCTGGCGCTCCATCTGTACAATAATACATTGTTCCATCATCAGCGCTTTCAGATAATATTGCAGTTCTAGTGGCACTTTTTAGTTTAAAAGGACCAATCATTTCTGTAGGCCCAAATGCATTATCAATAGGAACACCAGCATTAGTCGTATTACCAATAACTTGTAAAGCACCACCAAGAGCCGCTGTTGCTGTAATATTAGCTATAGTGTTAAACCAGTTGTTTCCCATTATAACTAAATTATTCCATACTCCAGTAAAATTATAGACAGCAGCTACAGTATTACCTATAAAAACTAAATCTGCCGCAGCACCGCCATCAATTGTAACTGAGGATGAAGTAAGATAATTATTAGTAACTCGGCTAGTTTCGGGATTATCAAAATTTAATTTACCATAAATATTACATCCATTAGCCAAAAAATTATACAGTCTAGTTGCTGCATTCAAAGAAAAGAAATTAACATCTCCAACAGCTATTCGGCATCCGTTGAAATGCAATTCATTAATGATTGCTGTACCATTATTACTAAATATACCCCCAGCCCAGCGCTCTATATTACAATGAGTAAAATAAACTACTCCATTACTTCCTGTATAGTCAATGAATTTAATTAAATATTGTCCAGCTGGTGCAGTTCCTCTTGGAATAATTTCAAGGCTTTCAAACATCAAAGTATCACTATCACCAGAAATAATTGCAAATGTAACAGGAGCATCTGATGTTCCACCATTAATGCCTGCTTGTCCACCTTTAAAATAAATACCAATAGCATTATCAAAAACATAATAACTATTGTCACAAGTATCAACGGCTGAAGCGATGGATGTAAAACCTAAAGAACTTACAGGGCCATAGAATTTAATTCCATTATAGTGCAAAAATACTCTA
>CAZGWG010000004.1:10279-47937 GCA_964529165.1 uncultured Sphingobacterium sp. | reverse complement strand
TTCAAACTGATGATAAACAACTACTTTTAGCTGCTTAAACCGAACTCACGTTAAAATTAAATAAATTCATGTTTGATAAATTATTACAGGCTCAGCAAATGGCTGAGGAAATAAAAAAACGGTTAGATCTGGTTTCTGTTTCGGCAGAAGTTGAAGGAGGCAAAATAATAGTTACTTCAACGGCCAATAAGCATATAACAGCAATTTCAATTAATCCTGAGTTTTTACGAACAGCAGAACTTGAAGAATTAGAAGAACTTCTGGCCACTGCAGTAAACAAAGCCTTAGCGCAAGCAGATAATGTAAGCCAAACAGAAATGCAGGCTGCTACCCGTGATATGATGGGAGGCCTTGGAAATTTATTTGGGAAATAATATTACCTGTAATTCTTCCTTTTTCATATTACTGTTCCATTTGGGATAACAGCCAGCTTTTTAACTACAACAATACCATCTTTGATAGTGTGAGTTTTAAAATCGCCGTTTTCAAGATGATTACCACCATTAATTCTTACGTCATTCCCAATAAAACAGTTCTTATCAATGATTGCATTTTTGATATAACATCTTTCTCCAATTCCCATTATGGGTTGTTTATTTTTGATCGCATCATTTAATTCATCTAGTGTCTGATAGCGGTCTCCACCCATTACATAACTGTTAACAATGGTTGTGCCTATTCCAATGCGTGTCCTGATTCCGATAACAGATCGTTCTATTCTGCTTGCATTGATAATACATCCGTCAGAAATAATGGTCTTTTCTAATGTAGTTCCAGATATTTTTGAGGGGGGTAGCATCCTTGCCCTTGAATAAATTGATTTTTTATCGAAAAGGTTAAATTCAGGGATATCATCTGTTAAGCCGATATTTGCCTCAAAGAAGGAATGAATGTTCCCTATGTCGGTCCAGTAACCTTCAAACTTATAGCTAATTACTTTATGATCTTCAAGAGATTGTGGGATAATCTCTTTACCAAAATCTGTTCTTGTATTGTTTTCCAGCAATTCCAGTAGTAATTTTCTATTAAAAAGGTAGATGCCCATCGACGCCAAATATTCTTTACCCTTTGATTTAAGCGCATCACCAACATCTGATTTCCAATCAGGTAATAGTTCTCTTTTGGGTTTTTCAATAAAGGAAGTAATCAGATTATTTTCATCAGCCTTCAGAATACCAAAATCACTTGCATCTCTGGCATTTACAGGAATAGTTGCAATACTAATCTCAGCCCCACTCTCTTCATGACTTCTAACCATATCTCCAAAATCCATCTGGTAAAGCTGATCACCTGAAAGAATCAGAACATATTCGCATTGGTGTTGAACCAAATGACCAAGACTTTGTCTGACTGCATCCGCAGTACCCTGAAACCAGGTACTATTGCCGGGAGTTTGTTCTGCAGCAAGGATATCTACAAAGGCCTCACTGAAGAAACTAAAATGATAGGTGTTTTTAATGTGCTTATTTAAGGAGGCAGAATTAAATTGAGTTAACACAAATATTCTTTCAATTCCCGAATTGAGGCAATTTGAAATAGGAATATCTACCAAACGGTATTTTCCTGCGATCGGAACTGCCGGCTTTGAACGGGTATCAGTTAGTGGATACAGGCGTGAACCTTGTCCGCCCCCAAGAACAACAGATAATACTTTAGAATTCATTTCAATCATTGCTCAAGCTTTTATAGAGGTTAATATATTCTTCTGCAGATTTGTCCCATGAAAAATCAAGGGACATCAGCTTTTTTCTTATTATGGTCATTTTTTTCGGATCTTTAAATACCTCACAAGCCCTTCCAATAGTTGTATTGATGTTTTCTATGTTAAGCTCATCAAAACTAAGCCCATATCCACCAGTCTCTTTTAAGTCGATTACGGTATCCTTTAAGCCTCCCGTTTTATGAACAACAGGTATAGTTCCATAACGCATAGCATAGAGCTGATTTAAACCACATGGTTCAACTCTAGATGGCATGATAAGAAAATCAGCACCTGCATATATGCGATGTGAAAGCACTTCATCATAACCTATATACACTCCGTATTGTTTTTTAAACTTTATCGAGAGATCCTTTAATTCTTTTTCAGTTCTTGGATCTCCTGAACCTAAAATAAGAAAATTTAGTTTTCCTTTAAAGGTATCCAGGCAGGATATAATTGCTTCCGGAAGGAGATCAGCACCTTTTTCGCCAACCAGCCTTCCAATAAACACAACCAGAGGTTTAGTATTGCTCAGACCAAATTCTTTGCAGAGTTGTTTTTTATTTTCCTTTTTACCTGTATTAACATTTTCTGGCGAATAATTTTTGAAGATCATCGGATCTGTTTCAGGATTCCATACAAGAGTATCTATACCATTGAGTATACCTGACCCTTTTGCCTGTTCCATTTGGAACAGTTTTTCCAGTCCATTAGAATGGATCGATAGTTCTTTAAGGTAACTGGGAGATACCGTTGTAAATTTCCAACAACATTTTATTGAAGTAGCCAACGAGTTTATACAATTCCCCCAGTCTAAAAGCCCGGCCTTACTCAGGTCGAAGGCTGGTAAATAGGAAATCTTATCCCAGCCAAACCATCCCTGATATTGTCCGTTATGTATCGTGCAAACAGTTGGAATATTGGACAGGTTTTTATAGATGTGAGTATGTGAAATCAGAAATGGGATTAGTCCGGTATGATGGTCATGACAGTGAATAATATTAGGTTTTTTATCTGATTTACTAATCCAGTCTAAAAATGAGAGTTGAAAGCTAATGAATTGTTCTATCTCATCCGGATAACAATAAATTTCCTGGCGATCCAGAAGTCCCGGAATTTGTATCAGATACAAATCAAAACCAAGGACTCTTGTTTTTTCCTTTAGGATATAGTATTCAAAAGTTCTGGAACCTAATATTCCCGTTGATTTATAAATGAGTTCAAAGCTGTTTTCCCTGATGAACTTCCGGTCATAATAGGGCATAATCACAGAGGCATTCACTCCGGCTTCACAGAGATACTTAGGTAGTGCGCCAACAACATCCCCAAGCCCGCCGGCTTTGGCAACCGGATAGCATTCAGCGCTGAGGTGCATGACAGTCATAAACGAATATTGAAAACTGAATTTAAGAAATGTAAACCATAATAGTTTAATATAGTGTACATATTCAACTATTATCACAAAATTTAGCCGATACCCTTATTCAGAATGTATAATATTCTATTAATGAGCTTCAAGCCAGTTACGTCCTTCACCAACCTCTATAAGAATTGGCACTTCCATTTTTATTGCATTTTTCATGCGTTCGGTAATGATTTCTTTCATGATTTCGGTTTCGTTTATTAGTACATCAAATACTAACTCATCATGCACCTGCATCGTCATTTTCGAACCCAGCTTATTATCTTTAATATCCTGATGAATCTTGATCATTGCTATTTTGATCATATCTGCTGCTGATCCCTGTATCGGTGCATTGATGGCATTTCGCTCTGCAAAACCCCTAACAGTCTGATTGGCTGAATTAATATCTCTCAAATAGCGTCTTCTTCCCATAATTGTTTCCACGTAGCCGTTTTCACGTGCAAAATTCATGGTATCGTTCATATACTGTTTAATATTGGGGTAAGTATTGAAGTAATTTTCAATAATTTCTGCTGCCTCCTTTCTGGGAATCCCCAGATTTTGTGAAAGACCAAAAGCCGACTGCCCATAAATAATTCCAAAGTTTACAGCTTTTGCATTTCTTCTTTGAGTGGAATTTACTTCCTCCAGACTAATACCATATACTTTGGCGGCAGTTGCGGTATGAATATCCAGTCCGTTTATAAATGCATCCATCATGTTAACATCCTTACTGATTTCGGCAATAATTCTCAGTTCGATTTGAGAATAATCCGCTGAAAGGAGAACATGTTCATCATCTCTGGGAATAAAAGCTTTTCTTACTTCCCTGCCACGCTCAGTTCGGATAGGAATATTCTGAAGATTCGGATTGTTTGAACTTAGTCGACCTGTTGATGCAACTGCTTGATTATATGAAGTATGAATACGGCCGGTTTTCGGATTGATCATCTGAGGCAAAGCATCTACATAAGTAGATTTTAATTTTTGCAGTTGTCTGAAATCAAGAATGTCGGCTACAATATCACTTTTATTAGCCAGCCTTAGCAGAACATCCTCACCGGTCTGATATTGTCCGGTCTTAGTCTTTTTTGCCTGCGGATCCAGTTGGAGTTTATCAAACAGAACTTCGCCTAGTTGTTTTGGCGATGCAATATTGAATTTGACACCAGCTTTTTCATAAATCGTTTTTTCAAACTGCCGGATATCTGTTTCAAGGGTTTTTGAAAATTCTACAAGTGCATCCTGATCGATTTTTACTCCTTCATGTTCAATATCTGCCAAAACATAGATCAGTGGATTCTCGATATCTTCAGCAAGTTTCCAGGCATTTACAGATTTTAAGATAGGTTCAAATGCAGTTTTTAACTGAAGAGTAATATCAGCATCTTCTGCTGCATATTCTTTTACCTTTTCAACATCAACATCCCGCATATTTCCCTGATTTTTACCTTTTTCACCGATCAGTGTGCTAATGCTTACAGGACTATAATTAAGATAATTTTCTGCCAGCAAATCCATATTATGGCGCGAATCAGGGTCTATGAGATAATGTGCAAGCATGGTATCAAAAAGCTTACCCTGGACATTGACGTCATACCACTTAAGAACCAGAATGTCATATTTAATGTTTTGCCCGATTTTAGAAATGAGCGGGTCCTCCAAAACTGATTTAAATTCACTTACGATAGCTTTACATTCACTCTGGTTGGCCGGAAGCGGAACATACCATGCTTCCCCTTGTTTTACACTGAAAGAAAGCCCTACTAATTCGCAATTATTAGCATCAATTCCGGTAGTTTCAGTATCAAAACAAAAGGCACTATTGTCTTTAAGTAAATGAATCAGGCTGTTCCTTTTCTCAGCATTATCTGCCAGTTGGTAATTATGATCTGTATTGCTTATGTTTTTGAAACTTAGTGATGGCTGAGTAGAGTTTGTTTCTTTTATTTCCATTGAACTGGCAGTTTTCTGCACCTCATGAGTTCCAAAGAGATCCATTTGGCCGGAAGCGGGACTGGATTTTACATCAGCAATACTGAACTCATCTCCAAAAACTCTTTTTCCGAGAGTACGAAATTCAAGCTCTGCAAAAAGAGGCTCAAGTACATCCCGGTTTGGCTCATCTACATGCAAAGCCTCGACATCAAGATCTACCGGAGCATTCAGCATGATTGTAGCAAGCTTTTTGGAGATCAGACCCTGTTCAGCGAAATTTTCTACATTTTCACGAAGTTTACCCTTTAGCTCATGACTATTACTGATAATATTTTCAATTGAACCATATTGTTTAATTAATTGCTTTGCTGTTTTTTCGCCAATTCCGGGAATACCAGGTATATTGTCAACTGCATCACCCCATAGTCCCAAAATGTCAATTACTTGTTCAACACGCTCAATTTCCCATTTTTCAAGAATCTCTTTTACTCCCTGAATTTCCATTCCGTTTCCCATCCGCGCAGGTTTATAAATGAAAATGTTTTCGGAAACGAGTTGGCCGAAATCCTTGTCTGGGGTCATGCAGTAAACTGTAAACCCTTCTAATTCTGCTTTTTTGGCTAGAGTTCCTATCAAGTCATCGGCCTCATATCCATCAGAGAAAATAACCGGGATGTTAAATCCTTCGATCAGGCGAATAATGTATGGAATGGCAGTAGAGAGGTCCTCTGGCATTGTCTGGCGATGAGCTTTATACTCTGTAAAATCGGTATGCCTTTCAGTAGGAGCATCAGTATCAAAAACCACTGCCATATGGCTGGGATTTTCTTTTTTGAGAACCTCTAGTAATGTATTGGTGAAGCCCATTATGGCTGATGTATTAAGTCCTCCGGAAGTGAATCTCGGATTTTTACTTAATGCGAAATGAGCTCTGTAAATCAGGGCAAAGGCATCTAGGAGAAATAGTTTTTTCATTATCAGTATTTGTTTTCTGATTTGATTTCAGGGAATATTCCCTCTAAAATTTATTTGGCAAAACAGCCTTCAATATGGTCGTTTACCATTCCTGTTGCCTGCATATGGGCATAACAAATGGTTGTACCAAAGAATTTAAAGCCCCGTTTTTTCATATCCTTACTGATGCGATCAGAAAGTTCAGTTCTTGGTTGCACATCTCTATGGCTACTTAATTTATTTACTATAGGTTTTTTATCAGGTAAAAATCCCCAGATATAGTTAGAAAACGAACCAAATTCTTTTTGAATTTCAAGAAACAATTGCGCATTGCTTACTGCAGCATTAACTTTTAATCGGTTTCGTATAATTCCCTCATCTTGTAACAAACGTTCAACATCATCCTGAGTAAAAGCGGCAACTTTTATGACGTCAAAATTTGCGAATGCCTTTCGATAATTTTCGCGCTTCCGAAGGATAGTAATCCAGCTAAGTCCTGCCTGTGCGCTCTCCAGTATTAAAAATTCGAACAAAGTCTGATCATCATAAACAGGTTTCCCCCATTCCTCATCGTGATATTTGACATAAAGAGGGTCGCTGCCGCACCAGGCACATCTGATTATATTATGATCCTGCATTATATTATGATTTATTTAAAGATAATTACATGAAATCTATTATTTCAATTCAAAAGCGTTTAGAATAAATTATTTGTTGAGCTCTTCCCAGTATTCAAGAGCTCTCCGATAGTGAGGAATAACAATAGAACCACCAACCAGATTTGCAATCATAAAGATCTCATTCATTTCAGCATTATTTACTCCTTCATCATAGCATTTTCCCAAATGGTATTTGATGCAATCATCGCATCGTAAAACCATACTGGCAACCAACCCGAGCATTTCTTTTGTTTTAACATTTAGTGCACCATCTGCATAGCTTGTGGTATCGAGAGCCATGAAACGTTTGATATTGGTATCAGCGGTATCCATGATGCGGTCATTCATTCTGGTGCGGTAGGTGTTAAATTCGTCGATCAATTTTCCCATAGCATTAATTTTTATAATAATTTTCTTATTGGCTGCTGTGTCCTTCAGAGTTAAAGTTCTGTTGCGGGATCCCAGAATATTTTTTTAAAATCGACCACTTTATCATTTTCTACTTTGATACCTTCGTTTTCAAGCAATTGTTGCATCATGTTTGCAGAACCAAAATGAAATTTTCCGCTAAGTAAACCACTTCTGTTCACTACCCGCTGAGCCGGTACAGGAGGAAATGTAGTCTTTGCAGCATTCATAGCATAGCCAACCATTCTTGATGAACCCTTTGATCCAAGGTAGGCGGCTATTGCCCCGTAAGAGCTTACTCTTCCTTTAGGAATGAGTCTTACGACCTGATATACCTGATCGTAGAAACTAAGTTTTTCCATTTAATCAAAACTAAACTTCAGGTAATTTA
The DNA here is from genome assembly GCA_964529165.1 of uncultured Sphingobacterium sp. GTDB lineage: Bacteria > Bacteroidota > Bacteroidia > Sphingobacteriales > Sphingobacteriaceae > Daejeonella. Next base: position 40,480 of record CAZGWG010000004.1, on the reverse strand, counting down.
TATTTTTTTCATTGGCAAGGTATTTTTTCTCATAATAGGTTTTTATTGAAAGTACATCATCAACAAAAGAGGATTTGTAAAGATTATCAGTACTGATATGGGTTATGAGACCAAGCTCTTCGATTTTCGAGATTGTAAAGTTATATAAAAGATCACTGTCTGTTTTTAAATGTATCGGACCAGCTTTTTGAATTATATTTTTGTACATAGCAAGGAATCGGACAGCAGTTAGACGTTTTTTCTCCCGGCTTATCTGCGGCTGCGGATCCGGAAAAGTGATCCATATCTCAGAAACTTCACTTTCAGAGAAATAATCAAGCAGATTTTCAATCTGGATTCTAAGAAAGGCAACATTCGGAATATTTTCTTCAATAGCAGTTTTTGCCCCCCTCCATATCCGGTTTCCTTTGTAATCTATCCCAATAAAGTTTATTTCAGGAAATTGCCGGGCAAGATTCACTGTATACTCACCTTTACCGCATCCCAGCTCAAGAATCAAGGGATTATTGTTTTTAAAATGATGTTCAGCCCAATGACCTTTTAATATTTTCCCATCTTCCAGCTCTATGACATTTTCAAAAGCTGCTATTTCTGCAAAGCGACGAAGTTTATCCTTACCCATTTCTAATTTAAAATGCCAGTAAAAATAGTTTTATCTTTGCATACTCTATAATAATGGAAAAAGCAGCTAAAATATATATTGCTGGTCATCGTGGGATGGTTGGATCTGCAATTTGCAGAAAACTTGAAAAAGAAGGTTATTCAAATCTGTTGTTACGTACCTCGTCTGAACTTGATTTAAGGGATCAGCGAGCGGTAACCGACTTCTTTAATAAAGAAAAGCCTGAATATGTATTTCTAGCAGCAGCCAAGGTTGGAGGCATAATTGCTAACAATACCTTCAGAGCCGATTTTTTGTTTGAAAACTTGTCAATACAAAATAATGTAATTCATCAGTCTTATCTGAACGGAGTAAAGAAGTTGATGTTTTTAGGTTCAAGCTGTATTTACCCCAAACATGCACCTCAGCCACTCAAGGAAGAATATTTATTAACCGGTTTGCTTGAAAAAACAAATGAACCCTATGCTATAGCAAAAATTGCCGGTATTAAGATGTGTGAAGCGTACAGGTCTCAGTATGGGTGCAATTTTATATCTGTGATGCCCACTAATTTATTTGGTTTAAATGATAATTACCATCCAAAAAATTCACATGTTTTGCCGGCCCTGATCCGAAAATTTCATGAGGCCAAATTAAACTCAGCAGCTCATGTCACTATCCTGGGAACCGGAAATCCAAGACGAGAGTTTCTGTTTTCTGATGATCTTGCAAATGCCTGCTATTATTTAATGAAAAATTATGATGAGCCGGGAATGATTAATGTTGGGACGGGCGAGGATATTACAATAAAAGATCTGGCCTTATTAATTCAAAAAATAATTGGTTTTGAGGGGGATTTAATTTTTGATCCTACCAGGCCTGATGGAACTCCAAGAAAACTTTTAGATGTTTCAAAACTCCATAGTAAAGGCTGGAAGCATCAGATTGATCTCGAACAAGGTATCAGGCTGGTATATGATGATTTTATAAAGAATTTCGCATAAAAAACTCCCGGGTGTTATTCGGGAGTATCTGTTTAATAGGTTTCACTATCGGGTGGTATACCATAATCATCAATACCTGGCTCCTGCTTTTTTTTTCGTTTACTTGATTTTATCCAATCAGAGAATTTATTAATCAAGTCTGTCAAGACGTCCTTATTTACTGTTTTTGCAGTAGTCTGAGAGAGTAGTTCGACTACTGATTTTAAAAGGAATCCTGATCTTGGAAATATAAATTTATTCATCACAACAGGTAACCCAATTTTAAAAATGTTGGTTACCCAGTCCTGATTAATGTTACCAGGTTCATTTCGGCTTGGTTTAAACATTGGACTAACCCAGTCGTTAACTTTACTGAACAGCATCAAGGGTATACGAAACCGATTGGTAATTCTTTCTGTTTCAACTTTCAGATCAACTTCAATCTCAGAGCGTATAGCTCTTAATCGAAGAATTTCCATTCGCAGATCATCACTATTTTGAATCCTTGTTCTCATTTTGCTCTCCGTTTCTATCCTTGAAAAATTTTTTGATTACCATATTAATGATTTGTTTTTCCAGATATTTTTCTTTGATGGAATTCAATACCAATGCCAGAATTAAATAAATTCCTGCAACAATTAAAAAACCTCCGTAGGTGTTATTTAAAACCTCAGATAAATAAAACCCGAGTGCAAAACTGCCAAATAAACCTGCAAGAACCATAAGTATCAGAACCAGGCCATCGGTCAGCAAACCGGCAAATAATTGTGATCCTTTGTCTACAGCACTGAGCACAGATAACTCTGTCCGAATATGGATATACTCTTTAATTTTCTCAATGATATTTTGCGGATCAACCTCCTGTTCTTCCATAATTGTTAAAAAATTTAAGAATTTTTAACCTTATTATATTTACGTTCTGCTTCATCGGTGACATTATTGACGGTAGCTTTAGCCTGAGTAAAATCATCTTCCGCTGATCTTATCTTGGACCTGATATTTTCAACGACTTTTTCTTTGAATTCGGTCAGGTTTTCAATTTCTTCTGCCGCTCTGTCTTTGATGCTATCTCCAAGATTTTTAAGAGAATCACTTAATTTATCTCTGGTTTCTGAACCCTTTTCTGGTGCGAACAATATTCCTAATGCTGCTCCTGCTGCTATCCCGGCTAACAAGGCAATTAAAATTTTCGAATTATCTCTCATGATTTATTATTTAATAATAAAGTAAAAAATTGGTTGATTGGCGTTTGTATCAATATACTTATGTTCGTCATTCATGACCTCCTGATTTAAGTTTTTCAAGCCTTTCTGTTGCCAGTTTACTTGTTTCATAGATTCTGATGGTAAGTATAAAATACGATAATAATAACGGTCCGAATACCAATCCTAGTATACCAAAGATAGGGATACCAATAATCACGCCAACTACCGTTATGATAGGATGTGTATTTGAAATTCCTTTTGCGATGATTAGACGTAATACATTATCAATATTGGTGATAATAACAAATCCGAAAAGAAGAAGTCCCCAGCCTGCAGTATCATTTCCGTTTGCTAGCTCAATTAATGCCGCAGGAACAAAAATTAGAGGAGCCCCGATTGCCGGGAGAAAACAAAGAAAGGTGGCAATGACCCCCCAAAAAATTGGATCGCTGATTCCAAAGAGAAAAAAAGAAATACTAAGTAGCGAACCTTGGACAATCGCAATATAGCCCTGCCCGAGAACATTGGAATAAGTATTTTTTCTCAATTCCTCTGCGAATTTCAATGCATTCTGTTCCCGAAAAGGTGCATATTTTAGTAGTCCTCCTTCAAATTCTTTTTTCTGAACCATCATAAAATACAGAAGAAAATACATAATAACTAATCCAAGAACAATATTCAAAGCACCGCTGATCAGAGATGGAAATAATTCGCCTGCAAAGAGACTGAGTTTTGACATTGCTTTATCAAGGAAGTGAGGCTGGTCTAACTTGGAGCCGATAAAATCATCAATTCGTTTCATGATTACCATCATTCGCATTGGATCCGACTGGAATTCAGTTATTTTATCAATAACCATCAGACTCAACATTAAAAATGGAAGTACAATGATTAATAGTGAAAGTAAGATCATCAAACTAGCCGCCAACCAGTTTCTTACTTTATATTTATCTACCAGTAGGTTATATACAGGAATAAGGATTGTGTAGAGCACAATTGTGCTGAGCAAAGTTCCTGCAATCGTTCTTAAACTATATAATACGAAACATCCTAAAATGATGAGGATGACGAGAACTATGTCATTTCTTTGCTTGTAGCTATATATCGACATATTCGTTTTCTGCTGAATTATCCTAAAGATAGTGCCTTAAATAATAAAACCCGCCATGTAATGAAGCGGGTTTATCTGTTTATTATAGTTATGATAATTAATCCAGATTAATCGCTTTCATTTTGTTATAAAGTGTCTTTCGATCTATATTCAAAATTTTTGCGGCCTTTGTTTTATTGAAATTCACCTCTTTCAAGACATTCAGTATAGTCTCATATTCTGCTTCCATTGCAGCATTTTTTAAGTCATGCTTATTTGGATTGACAGCCACATTTGAACCAAAGCTGCTTTCAAGCGCAGAAGCTTTGGCAAATGTCGAGATTTCAAGAGGTAAAGCCTTGAGTTGTATTTCATTTCCTTCAGTAATAAGGGTTGCCCTGCGAATTACATTTTTCAATTCACGCACATTTCCCGGCCAGTTATATGTCATCATGCAGTCTATCACTTCTGAAGAGAAGCCGATTACATTTCGGTTTAACTCAGCATTAGCCTCTTTAAGAAAATGTTCAGCAAAAAGCAAAATGTCTTTACCACGGTCGCGCAATGGTGGAATCGTAATATTGAATTCATTAAAGCGATGAAATAAATCTTCTCTGAAGCGGCCTTTTTGAATAGCATCACTCAGGTTTTCATTTGTGGCAACAAGTATGCGTACATCAAGATCAATTTCCTTCGTACTTCCAATCCGTTTTACTTTTCTTTCCTGAACAGTCCTTAGTAAAGCGGCCTGAATTTCGTAGGAAAGGTTTCCCACCTCGTCGAGGAAAAGAGTCCCTCCATTTGCCATCTCAAAATGCCCAATTTTAGTATACAAGGCTCCAGTGAACGAACCCTTTTCATGGCCAAAAAACTCACTTCCAGCCAAATCCTTTGTCAAAGAGCCACAATCCATTGCAATAAATGGTTTATCTTTTCTGGGACTGTTGTAATGAATGCTTTTTGCAACCGATTCCTTGCCCGTACCACTCTCACCATTAAGAATAACACTATAATTGGTTGGGGCTACCAGTTTTATTTGTTTTAAAAGTTCCAGAGAAGCTGCACTTTTTCCCGCCACAAACTCCTCGGGAATTACGCTTCCAATATTTTCCCTTTGCTTTTCGGTCTCAGTCTCTTTAGTTTCTGATTGATTAATTACTTTTTGCGCTTCAAGTGCTTTGTTGATCGTATTCAATATCTCATCAGGGTAGAGGGGTTTGGAGATATAATCAAAGGCCCCCATTTTAATTAATTCAACAGCAAGCTTTATATCAGAATAGCCGGTAATAATAATCACTCCGGTATTCGGATAGGAAGTTTTGATTTTTTTTAACATCTCCCTTCCATCAGTATCTTCAAGCCGAAAATCACAAAGAACCAGATTAAAGTCTTCTTTGGTCATTAACTCTAAAGCACTAATTCCGTTCGTACTTGTTTTTACTTCGAAACCATTCCTTGTCAGGAATTTGGATAAAAGAATGCCAATATTTATTTCGTCATCAATTATTAATATTTTATTCATAGATATTTAGGTAAACTGAGAGGCTGATAACTAGATGATTAAGTGAGCAATTTAATCATTTTATTAATGATTGGGAAATATTTTCTACACTTTTTTAAAGATAACAGTCCTAAAGACCAGTAAATTGCGCTTTCCTTTTAGTTAAAAAAGCTGTAACTCCTTCTTTGAAATCTTCTGATCCGAAACAATTGGAGAATTCAGAAATCTCAGTTTCATATCCGTTAATACCGTCTGCCGAAGCCGCATTGATGGCACGAATTGCACATCCTATTGCAAATGGAGAGCGGGTCATTATTTTTTTCATTAACTCAGTGGCTTTTGGCAGGAGTTCTTCAGCCTCATATACATGGTTTACAAGTCCGGTTCTGTAAGCTTCGGCAGCATCAACCATATCCGCTGTCAGTATCATTTCCATCGCTCTTCCCTTACCAACAAGTTCAGTAAGCCTTTGAGTACCACCATATCCAGGTATTAATCCTAAACTTACTTCTGGCAGGCCCATTTTTGCTCCTGAAGCGGCCAACCGTATATGACAGGCCATAGCTAGCTCGAGTCCACCGCCTAATGCAAAGCCATTTATAGCTGCAATGACTGGTTTAGAATGGTTTTGTATAACATCAAAAACTTTAACTTGTCCTTCACGGGCGAGTTCCCTGCCTTCGTCAGCATTGAAATCTGCAAACTCAGAAATATCAGCTCCTGCAACAAATGCTTTCTGTCCGGCACCGCTTATTATCAAGCCCCCTATTTCCTGATTATGGGCTGAGCTTGAAATTACATCATGCAACTCGGCCAATGTGGCTTTATTCAGCGCATTAAGCTTGCTTTCGCGATTGATCGTTATGTATAAAATTCGTTCACGATATTCAAGGAGCAGGTTAGAATAGTCCATAATTTTTTTAAATTAAATTCTGGGCAGACCTTTTGCCCTATTTTTTGAATTTAGGAATTAATGATCAGAATTGTCTGTTCTCTGAAACCCATTTTTTGATGTAATCCACTATTTCTCCGGTATTTGTTCCGGGTTGAAAAAGTTTACCTACTCCAAGATCACGAAGAGCTTTCATGTCATCATCTGGAATAATTCCTCCGCCAGTAACAAGAACGTCTGTGAGACCCTTTTCTTTCATGAAGTGAATTATCTTCGGAAAAACTGTCATATGTGCACCTGATAGAATGGAAACACCAATGGCATCAACATCTTCCTGAAGTGCAGTATTAACCACCATCTCCGGTGTTTGACGAAGTCCTGTATAAATCACTTCCATTCCTGCATCGCGCAGAGAACTTGCGATTATTTTTGCACCACGGTCATGACCATCCAGTCCTACTTTGGCAACTAATACCCGAATGGGGCGATTTAGGGAGTCTGTCATAATTGATATAATGTAAAAGTAAGAAGAAAATTGAATTGTATGCCGCATTTCGTTTAGGGAGTATGCTGGATTTTTCCTGAATACGAATAAGCTGTACCCGGAACTTAAATTTTGCTATTTTTGCAACCTCGAAATCTGGTTATGAGTGAAGAAAGATCATTAAATTTTTTAGAAGAGATCATTGAAGATGATATTCGAAACGGTAAAAACGGCGGGCGTGTTCTAACACGTTTTCCTCCTGAGCCGAATGGTTATCTGCACATTGGACATGCTAAATCAATTTGTCTGAACTTTGGTATCGCAGCTAAATATAATGGCAAAACCAATCTTAGGTTTGATGATACCAATCCAACTACTGAAGATGTTGAATATGTAGACAGTATAAAAAAAGATATTCAATGGCTTGGATTTAAATGGGATAAAGAATTATACTCATCAGATTATTTTGATCAGTTATATGATTTTGCTGTTGAATTAATTAAGCAAGGATTGGCTTATGTAGAAGATAGTACTGCTGAGGAAATTGCAATTGCTAAAGGTACTCCAACCGAACCGGGAAAACCAACACCCTCACGAAGCCGAAGTGTCGAGGAAAATTTACAGCTTTTCGAAGAGATGAAGGCGGGTAAGTATCCTGATGGTGCGATGGTATTGCGGGCTAAAATTGATCTTGCCTCACCCAATATGCATCTGCGTGACCCGCTGATGTATCGCATAAAACATGCTCATCATCATCGCACCGGGGATAGCTGGTGTATTTATCCTATGTATGATTTTGCTCATGGGCAGTCTGATTCGATTGAAGAAATTACCCATTCTATATGTACGCTTGAATTTGTTCCTCATCGCCCGTTATATGAATGGTTTATCCATAAATTAAATAATTTTCCTTCTAAGCAATATGAGTTTGCTCGTCTGAATATGAATTATACAGTGATGAGCAAAAGAAAACTGCTTCAGTTGGTAAATGAAAAACATGTAAATGGCTGGGATGATCCGAGAATGCCGACAATTAGCGGCTTACGACGTCGCGGCTATACGCCCCTTTCTATCCGTAATTTCAGCGAGCGAATTGGTATTGCACGACGCGAAAATCTTATAGATTTGAGTCTCCTGGAGTTTTGCATCCGCGAGGACCTTAACAAAAGTGCATGGAGGAGAATGGTTGTACTTGATCCTTTAAAACTGATTATCAGTAATTATCCAAAAGACCAAACTGAACAAATGCATGGAGAAAATAATCCGGAGGTTGAGGGTGGGGATGGATCTCGTATTATTCCATTTAGTTCTGAACTATGGATTGAGCGGGATGACTTTATGGAAGAGCCTTCAAAAAAGTATTTCAGGTTGGGGCCAGGTTTAATGGTGCGTTTGAAACATGCCTATATTGTTCGCTGCGATAATTTTGTGAAGGATGAAAGTGGCCGTGTTACGGAAGTCCATTGTACCTATGTTCCCGAATCGAGAAGTGGGAATGATACCAGTGGCATTCATGTAAAGGGTACCATACATTGGGTTTGTGCTAAAGCGGCTGAAACAGCAGAAGTACGTTTGTATGATCGTTTGTTCAGGGTAGAAGATCCTTCAAGTGAGGACGGTGATTTCAAAGAGTATATTAATCCAGATAGTTTAACCGTAATTAACAAAGCCTTCATAGAGCCGGATCTGTTGAATGCCGAGGCAGGGCGTGGCTACCAGTTCATTCGTAAAGGCTATTTTAGCCTTGATAGTGATTCAGCATCGGGGGAGCCTGTATTTAATCGTACAGTTACCCTAAAGGATACCTGGGCAAAAGAATCTCAGAAATCCTGATTAGAAGTTCTATAAATACTTTTTATAAAGATTGAAGAGAATTTGTTTTTCCTCTTCGTTCAGAATTCCTGTAAGTTCTTTCTGCACAAAGTGAAGCTGGAATGATTTAATTGCATTCTCCGGATTTTTGATATCGTATCCAATAATCCGGAGTGCTTCTATTGGATTAAAAGATTCAGGAACTGAATCAGTAAGTATCGAATCCTGCCAAAGCCCAAAGCCTTTTTCGGCAAGTGTTTTCCATGGAAAAGTAATGTTGGGATCTACTTTACGGCCAGGAGCTATGTCAGAATGTCCAATGAAATTAGCAGCCGGAATATTATGTGTTTTCTTAAGATTAGCCAACACAATTAAGAGACTTTTAATCTGTGAATCTGAAAATAGTTCAAAGCCATTATTATCGAGTTCAATTCCAATAGAGGAAGAATTTATATCAGTCAGATTTCCCCATTTTGCAGCTCCTCCATGCCATGCCCGCAAATAATCGTTTAGCATTTGATAGATAGCTCCATCTTTCCCGATTACGTAATGAGCACTAACCTGAGCTTTAGGTGAAGTAAAAGTTTTTAGAGTCTGCTCAGTAGAGTTTTGTGCAGTATGGTGAATGATGACATAATTGGGTTTACGAAGACCAAAATTGGTAGTACCCACAAAATCCTGACCTGTAGGGTTTACTGGCATTACTCTGATCGTTTTGCTCAGTGCCTTTGTTTGTTTTTTATAGGACCTGTTTGTTGGTCCGTATGGACCTGAAGAACAGGACATCGCAATCAGAATTATACTGCAGCAAAGTAGCTGAATGGATTTTTGTAGCATTGTTTTAGGGAGCTAATTCAGGCAATTTACAAAAATAAAGTCCGTGAAAATCTGATTTTTGTTTGGTTAACAGGATTCTGTGTTTTTTAAAGCCTGGTTATTGATGAAAGATCCCCCCTCATTTACTTCCAACGCCAGTTTACGAATGCTGGTTTGCTCAAATGCATTCTGGAGAGCATCTCTGGCTATTTTATACTGATCATGCATAGGGCATGGGTGTGAAGCTGAGCAATGTTTCAAGCCAAGTCCACATTCTCTGAAAACCGACATGCCGTCGATTGCATTTACAATATTTATAACCGGCTGGTCCATCTGGAAATTCTCAATGAAAAAACCGCCATAAGGACCCTTCAAAGAGGTTATAATACCGTGCTTGTTTAGTTCCTGTAATATTTTTGCCGTGAATGCTTCGGGCGCGTCAACTTCTCTGGCAATTTCTTTGATACTCAGTTTATTACTCTCAATGTGCCTTGAGGCGATGAAAATCACTGCGCGGATTCCATACTGACAAGCTTTTGAAATCATTGAATATCAGAATAAGGGCTTTGTTGAATGTTGCTTTATCTGGCTGAGTTTATGCATGAACATACTTGCCATTATTCCCGCTCTGGTTTTTGCATTTTCAGCTACCCTGCCTTCGAAATGAGCATTGATGGTTTCAGTAAAAAGATTCATCCATCGTTCAAAATGTTCCTCTCGCAACTCCATTGTGGCGTGTTTCATGAAAGGATTACCATTGTATTCTTTTATACCGAATAAGGCGGCATTCCAAAAAGTATACATCTTTTCTAGATGCGGTTGCCAATGTGTTGAAAGTCTGAAATTAAATATGGGTGCCAGTAATTCATCCTCCTGAACCTTTTGATAAAATACATCAACCATAATTTTGATATCATCCAATCCTTTTATATCTGTCTTTGGGATCATAAGATCTTTATTTCATTATATGACAAATATAGGAAATTTTAATAAAAGATAATTTTATCCTTTATTAAAATTCAATTAGCTTTGAAGCAGTTTTTAAATAAATATAAAGCGGTGAAAAACAAACTGCTTCCAAAAATAAAGGTGGAACACGGCAAACCTGTGGTAAAAACTCCGTCTTCCGACAGTATGTCCAGGTTTTTAAAAACAATATGTATCACTGTTTTATACTCTTCAGAAGAGTATAAGATCCAAACTTATGCCGGAGAGTACAGAGATTTGAAATGTCTGATACAGGACAAATTATTTGCTGAGGATTTCGGACAGTGTGGTGGTATGGGGAGATGCGGAACATGCATTGTCAGTATCATAGGAACAGCAGAAGTTCAGGATTTTCAGAGGAATGAGGCAACCACACTCTGCAGGGTGGCTCCTGGTATTGCCAATATCCGTTTGTCCTGTCAGATTCCGGTAGATGATCAGCTTTCAAATCTGACAATCATTGTACTGGAAAATCGTTGATTAAACTATTTTAGAATAACAGATTTAGTCGATTTCGTACAGGCATTAAAAATACCCAAGGCCCCATTACTGAAATTTGATACCGGATTTGCCGGAGCTACAGGTGGTCCACCATTTCCCCCTATCTGGCTAAGGGCAAAAAAATATTTGAATACATTCCGGTCGATAGTTTGCATTTCTATATCGACTATGTCTCCAGGTTTTATGTCGTTTTCTCCATCATAGATTATAACATCAGAAACTTCATTTCCATCATTAAACCGATCTTCAAAAACCAGATCGCCCTGTAATTTTCCATTGATCTTTAAAATATAACGGTATTGGTTTTGAATATTTGCCGGATCTTTATAATAAACCGTTGGATAAATATTTGAGTTTCCAAAGAAAGATAGCGTCTTAAAACCAATTGAATCAGGAATTACCGGAAAGGGCATTGTTGATTTTGCACTATATGTTTTTCCTTCAACAAGAACATCCAGAGTATAGGTTAGACCCGGAGTCCCTCTGAAACGGGGACTTCTGTAAACTCCATCAGTAATTTCAGTAAAGGGAACTGAGAGTCCTGCAGAAGACTTTAACATAACCTGTGCACCCTTTACTCCTTTTGCATTGCTTTCCTGATCAAAAGGAATGGTTTTGGAAATCCTGACAAGATGATTCTCACTTTGATTACTCACTGTCCCTTCAATAACAATCATAGGATCAGCATTTTTTAATTCAAGGTCAATAACCTTCTCACATGATGATAGAAGAATTACTGCAGCAATTGAGTAAAGAAATGGTCTTAAATTCTGAATATACTGTTTCATGATTAAAATTTGAAATTCCAGGTAACCGAAGGAATGATTCCGAATAAAGTGGTCCGCACAGCCTGAGTTCTGGTAGGATTATCCGGATCATCACGGAAATCTATGGAATAGGCATTTTTTCTGTTATACAAATTATAAATACCAAATGACCAGCTGGATTGCAATTTTCTAGCTGGTTTGCCTTCGAGAGTAGCCGACAGATCCAGACGATGGTAATTCGGCATTCTGTCAGAGTTCCTTTCCGGATAATAATATACGGTCTTATTGTTCAACTGGTATTTACCTGCGGGAAAAGTAACCGCATTTCCAGTATTGAATACAAAGGTTGATGAAAAGGTCCATCTATCACTGGCTTTATAGATACCTACCAGAGAAAGATCGTGAGTGCGATCCTGCTTTGCATTGAACCATTTACCCAAATCAATATCATTAAACTTTCGCTCAGTTTTTGAAAGCGTATATCCTACCCAGCCATTTAGTTTTCCAAATCGTTTTTTAAGAAAGAGTTCAACGCCGAATGCTCTTCCATCGCCAAAAAGAAGATCAGATTCCACATTGGTATTACCACGAAGATCGGTTCCGCTTCGATAATCAATCTGATTTTGCATCTGTTTGAAATATAATTCTGTAGAAAATTCATAATTATCATTATTAAAATTTCTAAAATATCCCAATGCAATCTGGTCAGCAATTTCCGGTTTGACATTATTACTGCTCATAATATACAAATCGGTGGGAGAACTCGCCGTTGAATTCGACATCAGGTGCAGATTTTGTGTATTTCGGGTATATGAACCTTTTAAGGAAGAAAATCCGTTTAACTGATAGCTTGCAGATACACGGGGTTCCAGATTAAAATAAGACTTTACAAGTTGCCCGGAAGTGTATGATCTGGAAGAAGTAATAATTCCATCTTTATCATAGTTAGAAAAATTACCCGGTCCGAAAAGATAAAAAGAGCTTGCTCTTAATCCATAAACTAAATTGAACTTATCGTTAATTTCCCATTCATCAGAGATATAAGCAGCTATTTCACTTCCCTTGCGTTTTTCAATAGTTACTTCATTTACACTTGAAGTTGCGCTGGCAGTGATATTTCCAGGTGCAATGGTGTGGTGAATAAGATCAAGACCAAAACGGACATTGTGGTCATTACTCAAAGCCAGTTGAAAGTCCTGCTTTAAATTCATGTCTCTGATCGAGGAACTGACTTTGAAGTTATTTTCTTCAAGGAAGTTTTCAATCACGTAATTGTAATTACTGTAAATCAGGGAAGTATTTGAAAATAAGCGATTACTGAAAAGATGGTTCCAGCGAAGGGTTGAAGTGGCATTTCCCCAATCAAAACCAAAAGTTTCGCTCAGACCAAGTTCATCACGACCAAAATATCCGGAAAGGTAAAGAGTATTCTTATCATCAATCTGATAATTGACTTTTGCATTCAGGTCATAAAAATAAAGAGTGTTTTTATTGATAGAGCTATCTTTTGATAGAGCAAGAAAAGCATCTGCATAGGTTCTGCGGCCACTAATCATGAATGAGCTTTTATCCTTAATCAATGGGCCTTCAACTTTTAATCGTGACGAAATAAGTCCAATGCCCCCTTCAGCCGTAAACTCTTTTTTGTTGCCATCATTCATCCTGATGTCGAGAACGGATGAAAGCCTTCCGCCATATTGTGCGGGCATACCCCCTTTAAAAACACTGACATCTTTTATGGCATCTGAGTTGAAAGTAGAAAAGAAGCCAAGCAAATGTGAAGCATTGTATACAGGGGCTTCATCAAGAAGGATCAGATTTTGATCAGTGGATCCACCACGAACATAAAATCCGCTGTTTCCTTCTCCTGCTGACTTTATTCCGGGAAGCAGTTGAAGGGTTTTAAGAACATCACGCTCTCCAAACAGAACCGGAACATTTCTTATCTCACTAAGATTGATCTTGGCTACACCCATCTGTGCATTAACAATATTGTCATTCCTTTTTTCAGAACTGATTACAATTTCCTCCAGAATATTCTCAGGAACCATGTTCAGGTCTAGCCGGATATCGGAAGTAATGCTGATAGTTCTATTTATAGATCTGTATCCAATATAACTGACACTGAGATTATATTCACCCGGACTAAGTTTATAAGAGTAGAAACCATAGGCATTGGTGCTTGTTCCAGATTGGCTTTTGGCACTAAATTTAAGTGTGACACCGATCAAGGTTTCTCCCGAAAGGGAATCTTTCACAACACCGTTTATAGTAAAATTATCCTGAGCATTTGAACTTAACCAACAGAATAAGGTCAGAAAACTAAGCAGTAGTAGGTTTTTTGAAAAGGGCATCAATCAAATATATGGGATAAAAAAAGCAATTATTAGTTATGTACGATATTCCGGCAAAAATAATGACTTTATTCTTCTAATTATTAGTTCAATGTAAACCGAAAGTACGATAATGAGGCATTAAGATTAGATGCCATATCATCAAAGTTATTCGTGGATAATCTGTTATAAATATTGACCATATTCAGGTTTGTGCTTCTTAGATTGTCTTTATGTATCTCAAACTAAATTTTTGCTATATTTATTTCTCCTTAAACTAACCCAATAATGAAATTTAATATAAAAAGGTCCCTGATTTTGGGGTCAATGGCTTTAGTCTTTTTTTCCTCCTGTTCAAACAATTCGGATAAGCAGTTCTCACAGGAAAAGGATAGTTTAAAAACTTATGTTGCAGAAAGGCTCGCAATCTATGCCAAGGTGAGACTCAGTACTGATATTGAAAAGCTAAGTGATAATGAGCGTAAGGTTTTACCTTTACTTATCAGGGCAGCAGAGGTCATGGATGAACTTTTTTGGATGCAGACTTATCCGCAAAAGGATAGCTTGTTAGCTGCCGTTGAGGATGAAAAGACCAGGGAATTTATTAAAATTAATTATGGTCCGTGGGATCGCTTGAATGATAATAAGCCTTTTGTAAAAGGAATAGGACCTAAACCTTTGGGTTCAGGCTTCTATCCTTCGGATATGACCCGTGATGAATTGGAGAAATCAGAGGTGTCTGATAGAAAAGGGCTTTATTCGATGATTCGAAGAGATAAATATGGGAAATTGATATCAATTCCATACAGTGTTTATTTTAAATCCGGGTTAAAAAGGGCGTCAGATTTTCTGTTACAAGCAGCTCAACTTACAGAGGAAATACAGCTTAAAAAATATCTGACACTTAGAGCAGAGGCCCTGATAACGGATAATTATACGCCAAGCGATCTGGCCTGGATGGATATGAAAAACAGTGGTTTAGATATTATCATTGGGCCAATTGAAAATTATGAAGATGGATTATTCAATGCGCGTGCTGCTTTTGAAAGTTATGTTCTGGTAAAAGACAAGGAGTGGAGTAAACGTTTGGAAAAATATGTGTCTATGCTACCTGAACTTCAGAGAGGGCTTCCGGTTGAAGCCGCTTATAAAAAGGAATCGCCCGGAACTTCGTCACAGCTCGCTGCATTTGATGTTGTATTTTATTCCGGTGATGGTAATTCAGGCGGAAAGACTATTGCAGTTAATCTGCCAAATGATGAAGTGATACAGCAGAAGAAGGGGACCAGACGATCACAGTTAAAGAATGCAATGCGTGCAAAATTCGATAAGATTATGCAGCCTATTGCCGATGCACTGATTGACAAAAGTCAGCAAACGCACCTTAGATTTGAAGCTTTTTTTGCCAATGTAATGTTCCATGAAGTTGCACATGGACTGGGCGTTAAATCTACTATAAATGGAAAAGGCTTTGTTAGGGAAGCATTGCAGGAGCAGTATTCGTGGCTGGAAGAAGGTAAAGCAGATATATTGGGACTTTATATGGTAAGTAGTTTGCTTAAGAAGGGGGAGCTTGAGGGGGATATTAAAGATTTTTATACAACTTTCATGGCTGGTATATTGCGGTCGGTTCGATTTGGTGCCGGTGAAGCGCATGGAAAAGCCAATATGCTTTGCTTTAATTTCTTTAATAGTAATGGGGCATTTGAAAGAACAGTGGAGGGCAGGTACAAAGTTAATTATGAGAAATTTGAACAGGCAATGAACGAATTGAGCAGGAAAATTCTAATGCTTCAGGGAAATGGTGATAAAGCTGCAGTTGAAAAAGTTCAGAAGGAAATGGCAGTGGTTCAGGATGAACTACAATCAGATCTTGAACATCTAAGTAAAAAAGGAATACCAGTAGACGTAATTTTTGATCAGGGAATTAATGTACTTGGCTTAAAATAGGCCCTTCTGATAAGAAAAATGAGTTCTCAGACCTGTTCAATCATTTGGGCTACCGTATCTTTTGAAATAGGCTTGCCATAAAAACGAATGATTGAAGGATAATTGCCAAGCCTGTTCTTATCATTTTCATTGATTGATGAACTGAATAAGAAAATTGCAAATTTTGATTGTATTTCTTTTGGGAGCTGTTCAAATACTTCAACAAATTGGAATCCATTCATCACAGGCATTTGGATATCCAGAATGATTATTGTGATAATAGCGGGATCTCCAATTTCTCCTTTTTTTATACCTTCATAAGCCTCTGTGGCTTCCATGTAAGATTTTACACTTGAATACGTTCCCGAATTCTGTATAATCTTTTCGGCTATGAAGCAATCCAGCCGGCTGTCATCAATTATAATAAAGTTTGGAAACTGAGCCGACATCTCATTTATTTTGAACTATAACTTTAAAGTGTGTTCCCTTATTTATTTCTGAATCTACAGTAATTTTTCCATTTAATTTAGTGACCGCAGCCTTGACATTGTATAATCCGAAGCCAGAACCCACATCCTGAGTGCTGGCCCTGAAGAACATATTGAATATGTCGCCAAGGTAATTTTCAGCTATGCCAACACCATTATCTATAACATCAATCACTGCAACACCATTTTCAACCAGTATATTCAGATCAACGGTTTTGTCCTTATTTTCTTTTCTTTGATACTTAAAAGCATTAGACAAGAGGTTGTTTAGTATAAGCTTAACAGATAAAACATCGCCCCTGAAAGTTTCCTTTTGTACAATATTGGTGCTAAATTTTACATCACTCATCAGATAAGTGAAGTTAAAAATTTTAATTTGTTCTTCAACCAATTCATTGAAATCGATCTCTTTGATCTCAAGTTCACCCCGGTTAAGGTTATAATAATCGTGAATACTTTGAATGAAATCATCCAGATTTCTTACTGAATCCTTCATCATCATCAGCATTTTTCTGATTTCTGTAATATCGTCCATATGCTGGGCTGCCTCTATGGCGCCAAGGATACTCAATAGCGGCCCTCTCATATCATGGGTTACGCTGTAAGAGAATTTATCCAGCTCATTATATGCTCGCTGCAATTCTTCGTTCTTTACTGCAAGTAATGAATTGGAGATATAAAATTTATTGGCTTCATTTATTGCGCCAAGAATATCTTCATTGGACCACGGTTTTTTTACATATCTGAAAACATTACCCAAATTGATTGAGTCAATTACTGAATCAATGTCGGTATAGCCTGTAAGTAGAATCCGAATGGGCTTAGGGTAACGGCTTCTGATCTCTTCAAAGAACTGAACTCCGGTTTTTCCGGGCATACGCTGATCACAGAAGATAACTCTGATATCCGGATGAGAGCTTAAATGCTGCATCGCATCAGTCGCATTTACGGCGATCATGATATTATAATTCATTCTGAATGACGCTTTGAAGCCAGTCAGATTGTTGATTTCGTCATCAACATAAAGAATCTTTATTTTTTCCTGTTTTTCCACTTAAATTTCTTCCGTAAGATCGAGAATTATTGGCAATTCGAGAATAAATTCTGTTCCGAGACCAGGAGTACTGTTAACCTGTATTTCGCCCTGATGTCTTTTGATCGTATTATAGGCAATTGACATACCAAGACCAGTTCCTTCGCCTACATCTTTTGTGGTAAAAAAAGGTTCAAAGATTTTTTTCTTTGTATTCTCATCCATTCCAATGCCATTGTCTTCTATTTTTACAAATATGCTTTTCTCATTGTTGCTGGTACTTATTTTTAAGATACCACCCTGCTCTTCACCAAACTTCTTATTAATAGCATATATCGCATTAGAAATAATATTCAGAAATACCTGATTGAGTTTACCAGGATAACATTCAATCATTGGAATATCGCTGTATACTTTTTCCAGTTGAATTTTGTTACTTAATAAATTATTTATCACGATCAAGGTTGAGTCTAGCCCATCATTAATGTTAGCTTTCTTTAGGTCGTCTTCATCTAAACGGGAGAAAACCCTTAATCCTTTTACAATTTCAGAGGTTCTGGAGGCACCTTCGTGTATTCCCTTTAGTAATTGTGATATTTCCAGTTTTAAATAATCATAATCAAGCTCCTCTTTTTGCTCCTCAATCTGCTTTTCCTTTTCTTCAACCGAAAGATCAGATAAGCCTATTCGTTCTAATTCCTGAATAAATTCTATTAGTATATCAACATCACGGTTGAGAGGGGTGATATTGGATGTAACGAAATTAATCGGATTGTTTATCTCATGAGCAATACCCGCAGTAAGTTGTCCGAGGGAGGCCATTTTTTCCGCTTCTACTAATTGACCTTCTGCTTCTTTCAAGTCTATGAGTGTTTGGCTAAGTTCTGTATTAGCCTCACTAAGTTCTTGTGTACGTTCATTTACTTTGGTTTCAAGGATTACATTTTGCTCCCGGATAATCCGCTCATTTTCTTTTAATGCCTTTAGAGTCTCTTCCTGTGATCTTTCTTTTTCTCGCTTAAAGGTATTAATCTTATCGGCCAGTGCAAATGCGAGAACCACCACATTTAATGCAATTCCAACTTCTTTGGTATAATTACTAAAATCATTGTAAGGTACCACCCCGATGTTTCGAAGAACAAATAATAATAAACCAGTGAAGAATAAACTAAAAGCAAGCAGAAATAAAATTGCCGGTCGATAGCCTTTCAAAGACATGGATATGGTTACAGTAAAAGTCAGAAATACTGTAGTTACCGCAGCAATGTCAATCGCCCTGTAACTTGCCTGGTCATAACCAAGTATGCGTAATACAATTGCTGTGCTATAAATAAACATAGGCACATAAATTGCCTTATGAAGCTTTGGTATATTTTCTCTGGTTTGCAGAAAGTGCATCATGAACAGATTACCCGTGACTCCGGCAAGTCCGGCAAAAAGGATAATACTGAGATGATTTAATTCCGGGGAATCCGATAGAATGAATCGATAGGTGTATCCGCTGAGTGTAACCTGTGTGAGCCCAACAAACAAACTATAAATTACATAATAAAAGTAACTGGAGTCCCTTACAGAAAGCCAGATAAAGAAATTATACACCACCATGACTAAAATCAGTCCGATGAAAATTCCCCAGGCCAGGTCATTGGTTATCAGCTTCTCTGCCATGTTTTTCGCTGAACCCAGGATCATGGGAAGCACCATCTGTTCCGAACTTTTTACCCGCAGAAAATAAACTGAACTTTCTCCTTTTGCAAGATTGACGTCAAAAATGAAATTCTGATGTTTATATTTCCTGTTTGAGAGTGCCTCATAATAGCTTAGTTTCTGTACCTGTCCATTTGACATGGAATAGAACTCACAGGTAGTAAGCATTGGATATTCCAATGCAAGTAATATTTGCTCCTGATTGCTTTCATTAGTAATACTGAACCTAATCCAGAAATCCGAATGGCTAAGTTGGAGATTAGGAATGGGAACCGTTGATTTTACAAAGGCTGTTGATTTAGCAACTTCTTTAATGCTTAAGCTATTTGTATTATCTTCCAGGATCGATACATTATTGCCAATGACAAGATTATCGCCTTTGAAAATGATAGGTTCCTGTGCAGAAGCAATCACCGAACATAGCATCGGTAAAATAACAAGGATCCAATAGTACCTCTTCATTCCTAGTATTTAAAGCCTGAATAATTCATTTTTTAGTGAGCTACTCTCCAAAATTCAGAATATCCTTAACTGGCAAACGATGAGCTTTTAATACCGGCTCTTTTGCTATTGCAATCTTTGTAAGAAATACTTCAGCATCGTTATTGCCTGTTCCGGCAATCTTGTTGAAAGCCTCCCTTAAAAATTGAAGTTCCTGAATATTCTTTTCATTAAGTCCTTCACTATTGCCATGCAAAATACGTGAAAAAAGATAGAGAGGTGAAATTACCGGATGTATAGCCAGGTTGAGATTTGTTGCCTCCAGCCATAATCTTTCCATAGAGCGCCCACCTTCAAAGAAATTTTTCAACTCATAACCAGGGATACTGATCATGCAAAGTGCTGAAGCTGTTGATACTGTCCGCATGGCCAGCATACCTAATGCGTTTCCGCCACCAAACTGCTTTACAGCATGAATTACTTTTTCGCTTTTAATTACACCCATTGCAGCCATCAAAGAATTGCCAAGTTCCAGAGTTCTGATATCTATGCCTGTCAGTGTTTTTTCTGCATCTTCTGGCGTCCAGCGCATTTCACGATGGACAAAGTCATAATGTCCCTCAGGATGAAGCAGACGCATACGGTCACAGGCCCCGATAATCCTTGCCATACTCTTTAAGTCATTTTCATCAGTGAAGAACCTGACTTTTGCCCCTGGAACAGACTCGGCTAATTTTGCAAGTCTGGAATAAATATCCGCCGGAATTTCGGCTTTTGGAGCCATAACCCGGTTGGTA
Source organism: uncultured Sphingobacterium sp. (assembly GCA_964529165.1). GTDB lineage: Bacteria > Bacteroidota > Bacteroidia > Sphingobacteriales > Sphingobacteriaceae > Daejeonella. Next base: position 20,113 of record CAZGWG010000004.1, on the reverse strand, counting down.
TGGCGTCTGAATATTGCCTGATCCAGTGGTTTCAAAAGCTCGCTCAGTGGGTTTGGACTTAGTTTTCTGAATCTGATTAAGGCTACTAATTTTTCTGAGGATCTATCCGGAAAGAATAAATAATAAGGTTCAATTCCGATACTTAAAGCATGGATAAACAGGTTTTCATATGCTGCTCCAAAGGTTATGAAAGATGCTGTCTTCTGAAAATCGCCGAATGAATAAGACCTGACTTCATCATGGAAAAGGTATAAAGTGCCATGTTTATAATACCATTTCCAGGGCTGATCATTTCCGGTTGATGGAGCTGCCGCCGCTGCCGCTACCATACTGCTGATACTTTCTTTGTCAGGTTGGATATCATCAGGCATTACCTGTGGAATCACTTTGGAAGCAAGTACTTCCATTTCTTCAACACTTACAGGCTTGAATGGATTCGGTCTTGTTATCGGTTTATCATCTCTATCCTTTTCTTTGTCAGCAATTAATTCCTCCAAATCAATATAATAACGTCCGGAATCATGATACTGATCCAGTAAAATGCGTCGGCAAACATCGGCACCTACCGCCCCTCCCAGTGCAACAGAGCTTGCAAGCTGCGGCCAGGTATTAATCGTTTGTTCAACCTCGATCATGGATGCTTTAGCTCTGAGAGAGATGTTCTCAACCCCAAGCATCTGTAACATGACTGGTATTTTATCTTCGGTGCTTAAATTTTTTATATTCTGAGGATCCACATTTTCAATAGTACCATGTAGTAAAGGACGGTTTGGCTCAAGATCAAAGCGCTCTACATCCAGCATACCACGGTCACTGGTATCCATTATTACAGGAATCTGAAGTTCTCTCGCCTTAAAACGGGCCAGTATTTTTATGTCAAGACCATCACATTCATCAACAAGAATATCTAATTTTCCATTATCACTAAAGAAACTATCCATGTTTTCTTCAGTCAATCCATTGAAAAAGCAGCTGACTTTAAGAAAGGGATCCATTTCAGCAATTTCCCTGGCAGTGATTACAACTTTTGGTACTCCCAGATTATGAACCCCCGAACGGATACGGTTTAGATTACTTAACTCAAGAGTGTCGAAATCAGTAAGCCTAAGCTCCCCGAAACCACGCTCCATAGCCAATGTCAGGGCAATAGATTGACCTACAGATAAACCAATGATTCCAATGCGCTTTGTATTTAATATTTCTTGTTCCTTTAAGGTTATTTTGTATTGGTTCCGGTTACTGCGGACTTTGATAAACTCTTCCTCATCCAGCATATGAACCAATCGTCTGCTCCATGGATAATATACCCATACACCATAGGCATTAATATCTCTTCCTGCCAGATGCTTTTGAATAAGTTCAGGATACTCTTCAGGTTTTATGCGGACAGCCGGGTTTTTCATCTTAACCAGTTCCTGCAACTGACTGTAAATTTCATCATGATAAAATGAAACCTGATTTTCAATCAATTGATCAAGTACTAATTTTTCGGAAGGATCAGTTATTCTGAGAAATATAGGTTTATATATTAGCTGCATTTGTCCGGAAGCCTTTTTCAGCTCAGAAAGCCTGGTATTCATAAGTTAAATTAGTTTAACACAATAATGTCTTAATTTACCAAAATACCACTCATCAGCAAATTTTATAATCAGATTTACAATAGATTGATGTTTCTTTCATCAATACTCTTGGTAGAGGTTAATTTTTTTGCATTTGCAATAGTTGCCTGCAAATCCCATTTATCCATATTTGGTATTTCAATATCATAATGTATTTCAATTTTCTTTTTTCTCAGTTCTTCAATACGCACACATTGTAAATTTTCACGCAGCGAAATAATTGCTTCCTTATTCTCATCATCTGCGGCACTCAGGTTCTCCAGATCTCTTAAAATCAAAACAGTGGCAACGAGGTCAAGTTTTGGATAATAAAAAGTACCATTATTTCCAATTCCGTTTTCAATTTCATAACCCACACTCTGCGCCATCTTTACAGTATATGGAGCACATAACCCGAATAAAGAATCCAGCCCAATCTGTTTTGACATGGCTACCCCAACTCTTGTAAGGAATATGCTTCCAATACCATAACCCGCGATTTCTCGTGAGTTCCAAAGTCCGCAACCTTCACCTGTACCTTTTTGTGCATACTGCCATACCAAATCATAAATGGCAGGATCGAGTGCCCCAGTAGCCTGTTCTATGGGCAGAGGTTCGGATCCTCCAGCAACATGTATCCTGGCGCCTCCATAAACATTTTTTTTATCAAGCGATTCAACAATCATTACAAATGCAGCAGGATTATCCATCCATTCATTATTGGATGAAGTTACCTTTTCAACCCCTATGCTTGTTAAAACACGTTTATGGCCCTCAACAAACAACTCACATGATCTGCGATCATCAATTGCCCTGAAAGCTCTTAATCGAACTACCGGATTGCCGTTGTTAAATTCTATTTCCATTTTAAGGTCGTATGTTCATCATTATCCTTCGTAATAATGCTTATATTCTTTTTTGATTATTGCAATTAAAAATTGTTACGAAGTATAATTTACTTGATAAATGGTTAGCTTTTTATTATTTATACTTATTTTTGCTAAAATTTTAATGTTGTAACAAATGTCTGATAAAAAGATCGATATACTATATGTTGATGACGAAGAAAATAACCTTGTTTCTTTCAAGGCTACTTTCCGCCTTAAATATAATGTATTGATTGCTTCAAGTGCAGATGCTGCGATTAAAATTTTAGAAACTAAGCCGGTTGAAATTATTATCACAGATCAGCGTATGCCAAATATGACAGGAATTGAATTCCTGGAAAAGATCCTTGAGAAATATCCTGATCCAGTCCGCATCCTACTCACAGGTTACGCTGATATGAATGCGGTTATTGATGCGGTAAATAAAGGGAAAATTTACCATTACCTAAGTAAGCCCTGGAGCGAACAGGAACTTAATGAAACCATAATAAAAGCATTTGAGGTTTATCAGGCTAATAAAGAAATCAAGGAAATGAACAGTAAACTGGCTGTTTCAAATGATCAGCTCGAATTTTTACTTCGCCAAAAATTACTTTCCTAAAAAGCCCCCCATTCTTCATTTTCTATTCCCTATTTCCCAGTTCCAAACTCTCCTATTCCCATTTATCAAATGTTTAATAAACAAACGTTCTGATATCTGATTAAGCAGTAAAAAAGTCCCATTCCTTTTTTACCGATATTTTCCCCTTTTTCACCGACTTATTGGCCTTATCTGCCTAATTCCTGTTTACCAGCCCTCAAATCTGCTATACATTTGAAGAAAAAAACAAAATAATATGAAAACAATAGTCAATACACTGATCGCATTATTTATCCTTTTTCTTAATACAGAATCTTTCTCAAATGTAAAAACCATTGATGATCACTCCATAAACTGCAACCACTCCTTTATTCCCGTATCTCCGCGTGATTGGCAGGTAAATGATCTTGAAGTGCCTGAGAATCTAAAATTTGTAAAAGCTAAGAATGCACTTGTACCTGTAGCCGAATTTGTTTGGGGAGATCCTGATGCAGAAGCTCCTGCCGAATTGTTGAATGACCGGAGAACTGTTTATATACCCGTTCCTGCAAAAATTTGGGATGAGCCTGCAATTCAGGAAGTACCCGAAAGTCTTGCCGCTATCAAAGCAAAGTTTGCACTGGTACCGATTCCTTCCCATACTTGGAATAGTATCTCAATCTCTGCTGATGAATTAAGTGAGTTGGAATAACTATAATTCATTCTGAATGTAGCATTTAATTCATGTCCTACGTCTTAAATATAATTATATTCTGCAACGTATATTAAGAAATGAAAACGGTATTATTTGAAATCCCCACAATGACGCGCATGCACAAGCAGCAGGCGGTTTCTGATTCCATTAGAAAACTGGGGATTATCAACATCACAACAGAAAGGGGAAGAGCAGAAGTTACTTGCCCTGATACTTTGCTAAAAGTTGAAATCATCAAAGCTATCGAAGAAGCTGGTCATGTAGTAAGGTATTAATTGAACTTACCGGATTTAAGCCAGCCAATCTTGAAGATAAGTCAGTTTTATTAGGTTTCAATCAGTTCAGGTTAAATTTCTCTTGCTTTAGCACCACCTGTTTGTCAGTAAGAATCAGGATCATAATGATCAAACCAAGAATGATTGCAACTATAAACTGAAGCCTTGAAATAAAGTCAGAACTAGACTGGCTTTTGACCGACTCAGCCAGTAACTCTTTACCTATCTCTGATTGAACCCTTGTCAGCTCTATCAAATCTTTATCCAGTTCATCATAGAGTTTTACCGTAGTATTCAGATAAAGGGTTTTTGCAAGATCCTTACTTTCAGAAGCGGCATTGATCAAAAGCAATTCATCCCTTTCAAAAGTTTTGAGGTTTTTTTTAAGATTTGCCAGATGATTGGTTTCTGCCTTAACCAAATAGGTATTTTCATATTTACTGATTAGTGAATCCAGCTTCTTATTGGAAGAATTTAAAACACGACTGATTTCCTCGGTACTGATCTTATCGGTGAAAAGAAAAGTTACCAGTTTATTACGTTTGGAATGAACATACTCTGAAATAGCATAGAGATCAACTGCCGGAATAAGCCTGTCTTCATAAATTGAGTTAAAAGATTTGGAAATCTTACTCACATTATATGATTCCATCAAACTAAATAAGATGACACAGAGCATCGTGATAGCCAGTACGATGGCTAAGCGGATCTTGCGTTGTATTGCGAAAGCCCATTTCATAGTTCAGGGGTTTAAACTGATTAATATTATGGCACTATATTAATAATAAAGCCTTCAATTTGAAGGCTTTATAGAATAAAAGATTGAATAATTTATTAACGACGAACAGCACTGGTCAGAATTTTTCCATTTAAGCGAATATATTCAGCATTGTTCATTGCTTTAGCTGCTTCTATTCCGGCTTTAGCTGTTTGAGCAGCACCAGCTTTATCACCCATTTTTAACTGAATGCGAGCTTTCTGGTATTTAAACCAGGGTGCTTTCGGGTCTGATGCCTCTGCGATATTAATCCACTCCAATGCCTTATTCAGATCCTTACCATTTTCAAAATAATAGACCGCAGCCGGATAATATGGTTTTTTTTCTCCTTTCATAGCCTCATCTATTCCGGCCATTACTTTCGAATCAACATCTGTGGTCATATTAACCGGAACTCTGATATCACCCCATATCAAATCAAGTCTGGCAGCCGAAGGACTCACATCATTAAATGCAATTGTGAAGGTTTCTACCTTGTCTTTCAGTTTGGCTATTTTAACTTTAAAACGTAATACATCTTCAGTCTGCTTGTAACTATATGAACCCCACTGTTTGGTTTCCTTGTTTAAAATTATAGTCCACTCATCTTTGCCGGGAATTGTAAATAATGCGTACTCACCTGGAGCAACTGCATTTCCTTCAAGAGTCACCGCTTCGGTAAAAGTTATTACAGTAGCATCGTTTGCACCTGTACGCCATACTTCATCGTAAGGCGCAAGATCAGCCGAAATACTTCTTCCCTTGATATTCGGCCTGGAATATTTTACAGTAACTTTTCCAAGACCAAATTCCTGAATCAGAGTTTGTGAGCTGCTCGATTGCGGCATAAGAAGCTGTGCATTAGCTTTCAGCATGATTAGACTGCAAAATATTACAGTACAAAGGATTGTTATTTTCTTCATGATGTTAAGATTAGTTTAATTTTTCAAAATACCGAAGATATTGTAATAATGCTGCTTAATTGTGTAAAGAATGTAAAAACATCTTTTTGCAAATGAGTCATAAATCAATCAACGTCTATTCTCTTATGAGTTCATTAAAGGCATATTCAGTCAGCATTTCATGGTTTCCTTCGAAAATGGTGAGACCTAAATTACCAGATTGTTTTTTCAAAAATATTTTTCTGTCGGCAATATTGCCAAAATTGCCCAGGGCTTTCCTGTATTCCAGCAAATTTAGCTTCTCAGAATCAGTGACATAACTCGAGCTATCACTTACCATTCTGTCTTTTAATACTTTATTGTAAAAATTGATGGAATGTGTAATTGGTACGCTACCCTGGATTCCATCATAAATTCCGGCATAAATTTGAAACTCTGTCGTATTTAATTTTTCAACAGGGGTCTTCCAGTAGATTGGCGATTTCTTTATCGCGATATCTATGTTGAGACTGTCTTTTGAACTTGTACAGTCCATAATATTCTCTGCATATTTTGTACCCATGATTTTACTTTGAGCATACCAGGCAGGAAGATCAGAAATCGGAACCCATGCAGAAAAGCGTCTGATTAAATGTTTTGATTTCATGAAAGTCGCTAAAGTGGCATAACCGCCTCCGCTGACTCCGATTACATAGATTCTGGAAAGATCTACATTGGAGTTTTTTATTGCATAATCTATGGCATCATCAATATCACCAAGGGCCAGGTCACTGCAACAGGCATCTTTTGTCCAGTTGACCCCTCTGAAATCCGGATGAATATAATTCAAGTCTTTTATTTTGGAGAGTGCTGCAAGTTCATCCTTTTGTTCGAAATTGCCGCTCCAGGTATGCAGACTCACCACCAATGGTTTAGGTGCAGAAGATTTAGATTTATAGAAATAGGCTTTTTGCATCGAATTATCGAGTGTGGATTGTATATCAACTACTTTAAAATCTGTGTCCCAATTGCTTTGCCGGGTATCATCAAATCGGGTGAAGGTATCTGTGAAAGGCTTTTTTAGGGCATTCCAAATAGTTTCATTCTGGCTGATGAAGATGCCTGCTGCAAGGCCCAGGATTAAAAACAGGATATATGAAGCCGGTTTTTTCATTTTGGATTATCTTTTTGTAAATCTTGTCTTTGTCAGGATTGTTACCACAAAATAAATTTAAATCTTTTTTAGATATAACTACTGGTGATAATTTCTATGCCTGCAGTCTTATATGGTATCGTCTGATAAGGCATTAATAATTAAAGAGGATTTGCCTCATCCTTTAATCATTCGACATAACCTTCGGAAACCTGCTGAACAGATCAAAAGATTTGAGAATAATAATTTTTCTTTATCTTTCATATCGTTTCATTATTAAAGGGTATAAGAATGCGTATTGTTTGCTTTATAATATGGTTAATAATTCAGGCTAACAGTCTGTTTGCTATTGTGTATCAGGATACTTCCCTGAATAAATCTATTTCGGAACGAAATATCAGTTTTATTGACTATCCTGATTTTCCTGAAGCACATTCCACATGGGGCTCTATTGGATATAATCCTGCAAATAACAAAGTGTATGTAGGGGTAACAAATCATGCAGATAAGGTGGGCTTTTATGAATATGACCCAACCCGGAACCAAATCGGGCTAAATGGTTTCCTCAGTGATCTGGGGCACCTCAGACCATTTCAATGGCAGGGAAAAATGCATTCCAAAATTGTGGCCGGACCGCAGGGTGAAATTTATTTCTCAACCGATGGAGGCGAATCCAGACAGGAGTATCTGATGAACCATCCGCATGGCTATGCCGGGGGCTTTTTTATGAAGTGGAATCCTGAAACTAAGCAACTCACTAATTTAGGAATGGGAATGCAATATGAAAGTATCAAGGATGTGGAAGTGGATATGCAATCGGGTCTTGTTTATGGTATCAGTTATCCGCAGGCGCATTTTCTTGTATACGATCCCCAAAAAAACCTGATGCACGATGCCGGCCGGCTGGGCAGTGCCCATGTACCGCGTGTGCTGTTTACCGATTGGTGGGGCAACTGTTATTATGTAGACTGGAGACAACGCCTGGTAAAATATGAGAAATCTACCGGCAAGCTGGTTTTTGCAAAACAAAGTTTACCGGCCTTTCCAGGCACTCCGGGTGGAAAAATTGTAACAGGTATTACCGCTTTTGCTAAAGATCACGATAAAAAAGCCATCTACCTGGTTACTTATGGTGCTAAACTGGTGGCTTTTTATCCTCAGGAAACCGGGATCGGCAAATGGGAAGATCTGGGTGGTGTGTATGAAATGGCCAAAGGAGAAGAGTGGAAGCCCTATGTACCTAATTTAAATATAGGTCTGAACGGAAAACTCTATTATGTAATTGGTGGTCATGGAAATTATGTACGGAAAGACAAAACGGTACTGATTGAATTCGATCCTGAACAACGCAAGGCAAATATTTTGTTAGACTTTCCTATCGGGCGTTTAACGGAAGTGACAGGTTCTGATATACGCGACAAGGATGGTAACCTGTACTTTGCCGGTCGCAAAAGACCTGACAGAAGTGAAAATGGCAGTGTACCTTTTTTAATAAAATTTAATCCTGAAAAGGAGGTGAAATAGTATGTATAATCGAATAATTTATTTCCTGATTGCATTATTCTTCGTTCCTGTTATTGCGAGCGCTCAGTATACATTCTTTAATCCCAAAGGCAGTTTTGCTGTAGAAGCCTCACTTGAAAACACCGATGAACTAAGGATGCCGATGTATCAGAACGCAATGAGTTCTCTTATTGTTTCCGGTGATTTTATATTAGGTGGTACCACAGCACAGAAAGGATTGTCGCCCCTGTTGTTTACCAGTTCTCTTTCGCAGCGTAAACTCACTGCGGTTAAACAACTGGACGAACTTGTAAAGGGACAGTTAAGTATCGGAACCGGTTTTAGCAAAGCAAAATCCGGGAACGTATTTTATGCCGGCACCATGCCTCAGCCTGAATCAGGGCTGGGGGGACATTTACTTGAACTTCAGGTAAACCCACAGGGCCAGATTATTGTAAAAGATCTGGGTGAACCCGTGGCTGCTGAGGGAATTTTTGCCATGACACTCAATCCGGATAGAAACGAATTATACGGAATTGTACATCCTTCCGGCAAATTCTTCAGTTTTAACCTGAAAACGGGTAATACCCGGGTATACGATCAAACTGCCCCCACTGCAAAGGACCTTGAAACCTATCATTCCTTTGCATTGAAACCGGAGGATTATCTGGGCCGTGCCTTGCTTATCGACCAGCAGGGCCGCATTTATGGAAGCAAGGCTATCAATAAACTTTTTTGTTTCAATCCAGCTACCCAATCGTTTTCAGTTCTGAAAGATGAACTGCCTTTTGTATGGGGTCGCGAAGCCATGGGGCGCATCGATTCCTGGGCTAAAATGCCTGATGGTACAATTTATGGCAGCAATGCTGCTGATGGACAATTGTTTCGGCTTGATCCGCTTAAACAAACTCTTGTAAACCTGGGTAAGCCCATTATGATGCCCCGCATTATGGCGATGACCCCCGGAAAAAATGGAATGCTGTACGGTGTGGCCGGAGCCTCTCCCGGGTACGCTCACCTTTTTAGTTATCATCCGCAAAAGGGCTTCCGCGATCTGGGAAATCCTGAGTTCAAAATGATTACTCCCGGACTGGAACAGGGGATTAACTGGCGCGGCTTCCAGATTGCTTCCATGGCAAGTTCAGAGAATGGAAACTATATTATTATGGGTGAAAATGAGGCGCTGAGTCAGTTGATGGTTTTTCCTGCGGAGGATTTACCTTAAGGTGTGCATAACGTTCGGAGGCTTGCTGCACCGCAGGATAAACAGCGCTTCCGTTTCGCCATCCAGTAATTTAGTTAATAGCATTGAAGCAAGCCTCTGTTAGTGGCTGGGCCTATTCTAATTGTACGCTTGCACTAATACTTCTGTTGGAATTTTAAGGTTATCATGCAGAAGCCTGATCATTTCCAGTGTCAGCTTCCTTTTTTTGTTTAGTATTTCGCTGGCCCGGCTTTTCAAAATATTTCTTTTCGTCAGTTTTGTTTGTTGTTTTTCTTTTTTTT
>CAZGWG010000004.1:0-10269 GCA_964529165.1 uncultured Sphingobacterium sp. | reverse complement strand
CCGGCTTTTCAAACCAACTACTTTCGCAAGATCTGATTGAGTATATCCCATTTGCTCCATCCGAAACTTTATGGCTTCAATAGGGTCCGGGAATCCGATAGGAAAATGTTCATCCTCGTATTTTTCAATCAGGATACTCAGAATTTCCAGTTCATCACCCTGGGCTGAGCCTTTCTTTGAATCAAAGATTGATTCAAGGCGGTCAAGAGCGTTATTATAATCTTTTTCTGTCTTTATCGGTTTAATGGTCATAGGTCTTAAATTCTAGTTGCATCAATTTTATCGTATTCCGCGTGTGTTCCAATAAATCGGATCCAAACCATCTGGTAATCATAGTTTACTCTTACGATTAGCCGGTACTTGTTCCCTTTGATATTGAAAACAACCCGATTATCCTGTAAAAAACTAGTGCTTGGATATTCTCTTTTTATGTCCGCTGGAGATTGCCATTCAATATTGCTCGTTTCCCGAAACCAGGACATTAGTTGCTGCTGACTGTCAGCATGCTTCAGCCAAAATTCCCGCAATATTTTCTTTGAAATTATCCTCACATAAGACGCTTTGGACAAAGGTATTAAAAAGTTCCCAAATTGGGAATTGCATTAAAGTTTATTTTTAATCAGGATTTTTAAGCCGTTGTTATGTGCTGGGCCTACATTGATCAAGACCATGCTTATGCGTGGAGTAGAACCAGAAAGGGAGGCTGGGCGGTAGCTCAAAGTCCTATTTTAGGAACTACCATTACTTTGAAACGACTGGCTAAGAAAGGGTACGAATCATTGCTCGAACACTACCAAAAAGTAGATCCACATCTTAACGAACCGCTGTATACGAGAACCGTACGTACAGTGGTGTGAGAGGCGCAGCGTGGGCTTTATGGCTCACGGCCGTCTACTCGATTAGCACCTGGCCTTCTTAATTTCTTATCTACTAATGCTAAATATTTCATTCCAGATTGGTCCGGAACATTTTCAATTCGTTCAATTTGTAATGCAGAATAAACTGCATTTGCAAATGAAGGTAATGCAGAAAAACTCCCAACAACCGCACCAGTCGTGCCTGCTGTTGCTAATCCAATCACTGCACCGGTAATTCCACAAACAGTACCCAACATTAATTGTCCGAATTTACTTTCATCCATTTTAGCAGTCAATTCTTCTTTGCGAAAGTTAAGCTCTTTAATTGTTTCCCTAAACAATTGGCTTTCTTCCTCAATCGTGTGGTCAAGTGCAATTAACTCAACTTTATTTTTAAATCTTTTAAGCAAGTCTGGGTGTTTGTCCTTAAACCTTCTTAGTTTGTCCAAATCAATTTGTTCGGGAAAAGGAATTAATTCATTTAGAATAATCTCTCTCCTTACATTTTCCTTCTTTTTCGTTTTATAAATATTTTTCGAATTCCCAGTAAATGGAACTTTTCTAATTTGTAAGTCTGATGTTGGTAAGAAATCCAATTTCCCACCAATGACGGAAGCGAGAAATGACATTAAATCATTTGCCGTTTTTTGTTCAACTTTGTACCATTCATAATCTTCTCTTTCTGCAAGTCCAACTTGTTCAAGTTGGTAAAATATTTCGCTACCAAATTTTTCTGTATGAATTCTTGGCCCATTAAATTTGCCCCTATGAATTCTACCAAATCTCTCATTTTGGAAACTTAATCTACGATGTCTTATTTGAAATTCCTCACTATTTACATATTCGATAAATGGACGTGATATTTCCCAAGGTCTTTCAAGAACTTCCATTGGGTTTATAGGAATAACTAACTCATTTTGCACAAGTTCTCTCATAAAACCATCATACCTATCAGGTTCGTAGAAATAATTTTGGGGAACAATCGAACCTACTTGGTCATAATAAATCAATGTTCTTAATGTCCAATCAGTTCTTGGAATGTTTATGTATGGGTAGTAAAGTAAATTTTCCATAGTTGCTCGGATGTTTTTTTGGCTTGGTGCTAACTATATATAAGGTTAATAAAACTACCCCAATCCCACCCAATTCAGGTGTATTGTGGCCTATTTCTCATCCTTTATAAAGCTCCTAAATCTCACCCCACCTCCTTCACAGCTTCCTTAAAACTTCCTGCAATTTCCTGCGCAGTCATCCGGTTCATGGAGATGTTCACCTTTAAGTTAAAGCCGGTAGCATCCGGTGCAGAGAGACGGATATCCCTTTTAGCAAGCGCATCCGAAAAGCGTTTTTTATCAATATTTTTCATGTCGAGGTGCACGATGTGTGAACCATTATTGTATTTCACAATTTTGCAGCGCTCATCTTTCTGGATTTCGGTAAAGAGGTATTCTGCTTTCTGCCAGGCGCTTTTATACTCATCAATCCATGTATCCACATAATGCAAAGCGATGGCAGCAAAAGGCCATACCGCCGGGATACCGGCACCGAACATTCTGCGCTCATGGAACAGGTCGTGAGTGAATTCTTTTGAACCTGCCAGAACCGCACCACTGGCTGCATTAAAGCATTTGCAGATGGAGGTAAAGGAGGTGTCGAACATAGCTCCGTAGGTTGCGGGATCAATGCCGGTATGCGCCGATTGTACAAACAATCTTGCTCCGTCTAAATGGGTTTTAATATCATTGGCCTTGGCGTAATTGGTTATGGCTTTCATATTTTCGAAAGGAACCAGGGTATCCTGCTGTCTGCGCACCGGACTCTCAATGCAGATTACCCCAACTTTCAAGGCTACCCTGCCTTTAGCTGTTTTACCAACTACCTCCTCAATCTCAGCCAGAGTCATTTCGGTGGTATTCAGTCCGAGAGGAATGAGGTTCAGTGCACTCAGTGTCTGACAACCATCACCGGTATCCTGATAGATATGACTTTGTTCCTGAAGAATTACCCGACGGTTATTTCCTGCCAGACGGCGCAATGCCATGTGATTGGCCAGGGTTCCGGTTGGCATAAAAACTGAAGATTCTTTGCCCAGAAGTTTTGCAAACCGGTTTTCCAGCTCCTCAACAACCCCGCCATTTGAATAGAAGTCAGTTTTGATTTTTCCTTCGTCGGCTAGCTTCATTAAAAGTTCGCCATATTCTTTCGGACTTAAGGGAACGCCGTCATTGACGAAATCGACAGTTTTGCCTGCAAGCGCTGCTGTTTTTTGTGGAATTTCTCCGCCATATACATCTGATTGTACGGCCGTTGCGGCAATAATACTGCCTAGTTTTACAAAATCTCTTCTGTGCATCGTTTTTATTCTAAAGTAATTATTTATAACACAAGTTAAGATTCCTGCTCAAAAGCTTATGCTATTCCTGAAACTATTTTACGCACTCTTTTCGGCATCAACAAATAACGACAGATGCATCATTTTCCAAAACTTTATATGTTCCCTTCAGTTCCTAAGTTGTTGGTTTTTTCCTTTTTAAGAATCCTTCATTCCTGATAAAAAGATTTCTTTAAGCCTGTAGAAGAGTTTCGATATCAAATTTCTTCATCTTCAGGAAGGCGTCCATTACCCGGGGTCCCTTTTCGGGATCTGACATTAGTTTGCTAAGAATAGCCGGTACAATTTGCCACGAGACCCCAAATTTATCTTCAAGCCACCCACACATACTTTCATGCCCGCCATCAGTCAGCCTGTCCCAGTAATAATCGATTTCTTTTTGTGATTCGCATTCCACAACCAATGAAACTCCTTCATTGAATGAATAATCATGAACGCCTGGTCCATCCATAGCAATCAGATTTTGACGATTCAGTTTAAACTCTGAGTATAACACTTTTCCTGAATGTTCACTTCCTTCAGGATAATGCAGCAATAAATCTGTAGATGAGTGCTCAAAAACTGAGGTATAGAAGTTCAGTGCTTTTTCAGCCATTCCAAATCGTTCGGCTGTGAATAGCATGCAGGATCTTATTTTTTGATGGATGGGAGCATCACTACTTAGTGAGATCTGCCAGCTTAAACCAAAGCGATCCTGAAGCCAGCCATAACGTTCACTCCAGTCGTATTTATCAATAGGGATTAATGCTTTACCTCCATCAATCAGTTTTTCCCATAGATTATTTGTTTCTTCCACCGATTCGCAAAGCACAAAAACTGATATAGACGGATTGATCTTAAATTTAGGTCCTCCGTTCAAGCCCATAAATTTAGTGCCGTTCAATTCAAACGTAACGACAATAGGTGTATCTGCTAGGATTCGGGAGTTTTTAAAAAGTGAACAATACAGTGTAGCTGCTGCTTTCGCCTGGCCATCGAACCATAAGCAGGGATGAATAAGATTTGCCATCAGGTCATCTAATTAGATTGCGTATTAAATATGCAAAGAAGCACTTAAATTTCCTAATTTACATGAAATGAGCAGATTACGACCCTTGCTTTAGAATTTCTGCTCTTTTAATTTTATCATGCTTACACTTTCTGCCAGTAAGAATCCTCCGTTGAACCCCAAAATTTCGCCTTAGGTTCCAGGTCAAGATAAGGGTAAGTAACCTTTGAGAGGAAAAGTCCCTGAGGGTGTGCAGGCAATATTTTTGATGGAATATTTCTGGATATCAGATGACTTTCAAATTCATCCACACTCAGGCTGCCATCTCCTATTTCAATGAGTTTACGTACGAGTATTCGAATCATCCGACCTAAAAAACGGTTAGAAGAAATCCTGAAACGAATTCTGTCGCCACTGCTGTTTGTATATAAACTGGCATCAGAAACATGACATATTGTATGCTCATTTTTATCCGGCGATTTGCAGAATGCCCGATAATCCTCGTATTTCGGCAGGAGAGCTACAGCCTTTTTCATCTCTTCTAGATCAAAGCTTTTCCTCAGATAAAGTGAACTGCTATTACTTAGGAAAGGGTCTTTATAGGTATGGATAAAAAAATCGTAAACACGCTGAATTGCATCAAAACGTGCATGTGGCTGACCTTCCATTGGAATAATATCAAAAAGCGCAATATCATCAGGGAGGATTCGGTTTAGCCGGAAGAATAGGTCAAAATTCCAGATCTTTTCGATATCCATATGGAAGAAATACTGACTGGCATGAACTCCGGCATCGGTACGGCCACAACCATAAATAGTGATGCCTTGTTTAAAAATCCTGCTGAGGCTATTTTCCAGAATTTCCTGCACACTCAGCTTATCAGGCTGCCTTTGCCAGCCAAAATAATTGCTTCCCTTATAGGCGATATGTACAAAATATCTCAATTGCGATGCTTTATTCCGCTAAGCTAGTAAATGGAATTTAATGGTCGGCAAAGCCTTATTGTTTAAATTATTAGTAATTTTGTAATTCATCAATGCCCGGTATCCTGTTAGTATATTGAATACCGGATAATTAAGAAGAAAATGAAGACAATCGTTATAATTGGAGGAATAATCCTTGCCGGAGCAACTGTAATTGCGGTCATGATGGATCAGCGAAATGAATCAGCGCAGCCAGCTATATCAACTCAGGGTGTTCCTGCTATGCCCGCTCAGGGCTCAGGTGATAATCCAAAAATTAATCCGGCACATGGTCAGCCTGGACATCGTTGCGATCTTGCAGTTGGAGCTCCTCTGGTCAATACAGACGGGAGTCCGGTTCCGGCCACAGGCCCCCAGAATATTCAGGCAAACCCTGCGCTGCCTGCACCTGTACCGGCCGGCTTAAAGGTTAATCCTCCGCACGGCCAACCAGGACACAGATGCGATATTCAAGTGGGTGCACCATTGTAGTGCAGTACGGATCTGCACTGAATAGGTCAAACTCGCACTGACCTGCTCTGTTATGATTTCTTGTCATTCTGAGCTTAATGTCTTGTATACCATACTGTTCACTTCTGTCTTAGAAATTAATTACTTGTTGCTGCCGATCTGATTCGTTGAGTGGTGCATTTCGCGAATTGCGAATTTCAATAGATATGCTTAACTTTCTCCTATGAAAGAGCATAAGGGCATGCGCCCCCAGGACATCGTAATTTTATTAAAACTCATTATCGATTCTAATCAGGAAACCCGGATCAAAGATTTATCCTCAAAACTTTTCATCTCTGCTTCTGAGATCAGTGAGTCCTTAAATCGTTCAACTATTGCCGGACTTATTGATCCTCAAAGTAGATCTGTAAACAGGGAAGCTTTTTTGAAGTTTCTAGAATTCGGACTTCCCTATGTTTTTCCGGCACAGCTTGGTCCGGTAATGCAGGGAATATTTACTGCACATTCTGAATCCTCTTTATACCTGAGTTTTTCATCCGAAGAAAAATTGGTTTGGGCTGATGAACAGGGCAAGGAACGCGGGCAAACCATTATACCTCTTTATCCTACTGTAGTTAAAGCCGTCAGAAAAGATAGAATTTTATACAAATTATTAGCCTTATGTGATATTATCCGTATAGGTAATTCATCCGATAAAAATAAAGCCGTTTGGCAACTGAGAGAGGTATTCCAATCAAAAGCTTCCATATAAAATATTCCCTTTTTTCGGGCTTATTGTCGCTTTTTTAAATTTAAGAACGGATATTTGCAGGAAGTATATTTATAAATGAATAAGCAGGTCAATGAGCAATCCCAAAGTTTAGCTCTCAAAGGCAAGAACAGTATTTCCGGAAAGACCGTTTATCCGATTCTTATAGCAATTAGTATTTCCCATTTGCTGAATGATGCCTTACAGTCTATTATTCCTGCCATCTATCCTGTAGTAAAAGATACGTTTAGCCTGAGCTTTGCCCAGATTGGTTTGATTACATTAACCTTTCAGCTTTCAGCATCTATTCTGCAGCCTTTTGTTGGTTTGTATACAGATCGTAAACCTCAACCGTATTCACTAGCAATAGGGATGGGATTCACACTTGTAGGGCTTATAGTTCTATCCCGCGCACCAAGCTTTGAAATACTGATTATTTCGGTTGCAATGGTGGGTATTGGTTCCTCAATCTTTCATCCTGAGGCGTCGCGCATGGCCCACATGGCTTCCGGTGGCCGGCGTGGAATGGCGCAGTCTATTTTTCAACTGGGTGGCAATTTCGGCAGTTCTATCGGCCCACTGCTGGCTGCAATCATCATTGTTCCCTATGGGCAATCAAATATTATCTGGTTTTCTGCTCTTGCATTGCTTGCTATTATTTTACTGATCAATATAGGGGGCTGGTATAAACGTAAGATCAGAATCAAAGCAAGGCGACCAGGAAAAGAAGCCACCCAGATACAATTGCTATCTAAAAAGACAATAATTTATTCTGTGCTGATCCTGTTGGTCCTGATCTTTTCAAAATATATTTATCTCACCAGTATGACCACTTATTATACCTTTTATTTGATTCACAAATTTGGGGTGTCGGTTCAGGACTCTCAGGTATATCTCTTTATTTTCCTTTTTTCTATTGCCGCCGGAACAATCATTGGTGGGCCATTAGGTGATAAGTTTGGCAGAAAGTATGTAATATGGGGTTCAATTCTAGGTGTTGCGCCGTTTTCTCTCTTACTCCCACATGCCAGTCTTTTCTGGACAGTGATTCTGACTATTCCGATTGGAGTAATCCTTGCTTCTGCATTTTCTGCAATTCTTGTATATGCCCAGGAACTTTTTCCCGGAAAGGTTGGAATGGTATCCGGACTGTTTTTTGGATTTGCTTTTGGAATGGCAGGCATTGGATCGGCAGTTCTGGGAGGGATCGCCGACCGTACCAGTATAGAATATGTTTATCAGATTTGTGCATTCATGCCTCTCATAGGTTTAATTACAGCGTTCCTGCCTGATATTAAGTCGAAGGCTTAAGGTTTTATACAAGTGCTGAAGCAAGCCCAAAGCTGATAAAGAATTTTGTTCCTTTACCGGGTTCACTCTCAAAGCTGATTTTTCCGTTTTGAATTTCTGTAAACTCTTTACAAAGAGATAGGCCCAGACCTACTCCTTTTTCATTATTCGTACCAAAGGTAGATTTAACTCCCAGTGAGAAGAGGTCTTTCTGTATTTCATATGGAATTCCTCTGCCGGTATCGCTAATTATAATAAGACAACTATTCCCTTTTATTTTTGCCTCGATTCCAATTTGACCACCCGGTTCAGTAAATTTTACAGCATTGTTTACCAGATTTCTGATTACTAGTTGAAGCATATCCCTGTCGGCTAAAACCATCACGGATTTATTGATATTTTCTTCAATTTTTATTTTCTTTTCAAGCGCAATTGATTGCTGCGCCCTGATAGCTGGCAGTATCAGTTCCTTAAGATTTACAGGCAGAAGATTTACAGTGACCCCTTCCATTTGTGTCTTGCTCCAAAGAAGTAGATTACTTAGCATTTGCTGCGTATTTTTTGTTTCATTCAGAAGGCTGGCTTCAATTGAATGACGGTCAATCTCTTCTGGATTAAGTTCCGCAAGTATTTCAAGATAATTCTGGATAGAACTTAGCGGCGATCTGAGATCATGCGCCAGAATTGACAGCAGTTTGTTTTTTGTTTCATTAGATATTTTTAACTCTTCGGCCTTTTCATCGGCGGCAAGTTTCTCCAAATGATAACTTTTTCGAATGTAGTTTGTTGCCACAAATATTAGTACCGCCGTCAGCAGATAAGTGGAAGCGGTGTCTGCATGCTGTAGTAAAAGATTGGGATAGCGGTATACAAATAAGTCAGGGTCATTATATGACAAAAGGAGCAATACCATGACTTCCGAGATGTTTAAAATCAGCCAAAAAGGGTATTGCTCTTTTGGAACAACCACAGTTATCAGGAAAATACAGAGCAGAAATAACATCAATCCCGGGCCATTAATCCCCGAGTTATAATAAAAATTTGCCACGAAAAGCCCATTCGCCGATATTCCCAAAAGAATAATACTGAGTTTTAACTTTCTGTGTACGCGTGAAAGATAATATAATAATAAACCTACTAATTGCAGTAGCCCCATTAAAACAGCAAGTTCATACAAGCCGTAAGAGATATTAAGTGGAAGACTAATCGTCAGAATAAAAAATGAAATGATGCAAATAGTATGAAAAATACGAGCCTCGAGAGGGAAATGCTCTTTTGAACCTATGACCTTG
Source organism: uncultured Sphingobacterium sp. (assembly GCA_964529165.1). Taxonomy (GTDB): domain Bacteria; phylum Bacteroidota; class Bacteroidia; order Sphingobacteriales; family Sphingobacteriaceae; genus Daejeonella. The sequence goes on along the minus strand of CAZGWG010000004.1, from coordinate 1,269 downwards.
ATTAAAAAATCTTTTATTCTATCTGTTCTCAAAACAAGTATTTTTTATTAGTTCTATCTGATGAGTAATTCTAAGCAATTTACTGATTATCAAGAGATAATATTTGTTTTAATTCCCTGGGCTTATATTCAAAGATGACTGAGTCAAGAGTATACAATTGTAGTTTCATTAATTTATTAGATAATATACCCCTAACATCGGGTTATTTTTCAAGACTTACATTCGAATTTATATACGTGATTTTATTGGAAATTAAGTCTAAATTTAATTGAATGAACAGTAACAGAAGAGAGTTTATCAGAAATTCAGGATTAGTAAGTCTTGGATTTCTTGGACTGAGCCAGTTTGCTGCCAAAGCAGCGGCAATGGGGTTTATTGAAGAAAGTAATTTTCTTCGTAATTATGGTCCCTTGAAGCACCGACAGGGCGATATTTTGAGTTTGCCCAATGGCTTTACTGCTAAAGTGATATCCCGAAAAGGGGATCCAATGAATGATGGTTTTTTTGTCCCCGGAGCATTTGATGGAATGGGCGTATTTAAATGGAAAAATAATAAAACCATCCTGATCAGGAATCATGAATTATCTCCCGGAGCAATTGCAAACGGACCTTTTGGAAAAGCTAATGAATTATTGAGTAAGGTCAGTAAGAATGATATTTATGATTTTGGAAAAACCGAGAGTCTGTGCTATGGTGGGACGAGCACAATGGTTTATGATGAAAAGTTACAGAAAGTAGAACTAGAATATCTAAGTCTGATCGGGACAGTAAGAAATTGTGCCGGTGGTATTACTCCCTGGAATTCCTGGATTACCTGTGAGGAAAGTACCCTGATAAAAGGTGGGGAGAAAGGAAATCTTGAACAGAACCATGGCTATAATTTCGAGATTTTTGCTTCTGATAAAATTGGTTTAAGTGCGCCAGTGCCAATTAAACCTATGGGTCGTTTTGTTCATGAGGCAGTTGCAGTTCATCCAACCGAAGGTATTGTTTACCAAACCGAAGATAGTGGAGATAGCCTCTTTTATCGCTATCTGCCAAATAAGTTTGCTGATCTGCATAAAGGCGGTAAACTCCAATGTCTGGTTATTTCTGAATGGGCAAGTGCCGATACCAGAAATTGGGAGAAACTAAAAACAGATAAATTCCCGCAGAATAAGAGCTTTGATGTACACTGGATCGATCTCGACAATGTTGAAGCTCCTGATGATGATCTGCGTTTAAGAGGGTATAAAGAGGGGGCTGCCCGCTTTGCAAGGGGTGAGGGAA
>CAZGWG010000003.1:0-48945 GCA_964529165.1 uncultured Sphingobacterium sp. | reverse complement strand
AAGAAAAATAAAAGGAATATTGGAAGTTTCCCGGTTCTTTGACAAGAGATATAAAACACCATAACCATCCAGTTCAGGCATCATAATATCACAAAGAATCATATCCGGTAAATGCTGTTGGGCAAGCTCTACACCAATCTTTCCATTCTCTGCTTCCAAAACTTCATAACCGGCAAGCTGAAGGATCTCAACAGAACTATCCCTGATATCCTCATTGTCTTCAATTATTAGAATCTTCTTCTTCATAGAAATTTAAGTGGGAATTTTAGGGTAAAAATGGTTTTTTGCTTAGGTAGGCTTGTAAAACTAACCTTTCCACCCATCAAATTAACATATCGCATAATAATATTAAGTCCAAGACCTGTACCCGGAATATTTCCGGTATTATTAGCCCTGAAAAATGGCTCAAATAAGTGTTTATGATCTGATTCAGGTATTCCAATTCCATTATCCTTTACCGTAACAATACATTCTTTGTCAGAAAGCTCAGTATTAAACTCAATGAAGGTATTCTCGCCGGAATATTTGATGGCATTAGATATCAGGTTGATGATGCAGTTACGAAGCAGATTCTGATCCAGCAACACCGTGCTATGCAATCCGGTATGCTGATAAATTATATTCTGATCTCTTTTAGCCATCATCTGCATCTCCTCTGTAATTTCCTCAGAAAGTTTTACAATATTAAATTCAGAAAAAGTCGTTTCAATTTTACCTGCTTCCAAACGCTCAAGAGATAGAAAATCATCCAGGATGGTCGTTAAATTACCTACTGAATTTTTAATCTTACTAACATGTTTTGAAATATTGGCACCATCATCCTGAAGTTTATACTTTTCAATCAATGATGCCGATAATTGAATTGAACTGAGCGGAGTCCTGAATTCATGAGAAGCCATTGATACAAATCGGCTTTTCAATTGATTAAGCTCTTTTTCTTTTTCGAGTGATTTACTAACTGTTTCTTTTGCAACCTGAAGTTCTATTACAGACTTCTGTAGTGAATTGGTACGATCTTCAACTAACTTTTCAAGTTGTGAAGCATAATGCAATATCTGAGCCTCAGCATCCTTTTCCCTGGTCAGATCATGGATAAATCCGGTATAAATTGTCCTGCCCGAATACTTAACTTCACTCACTGCCAAACGGAAAGGAAATAAAGTGCCATCTTTTTTAAGTCCCTTTACATCGCGACCCGTGCCAATAATATGAGGAGTACCTGTCCGCTGATAACGGGCAATATACTCATCATGCTGCCCTTTGTCAGGCTGAGGCATAAGCATTGAAATATTCCTTCCTATAACTTCTTCAACTGTATAACCAAATAAAGCACAGGCAGATGGATTGATTGATTCAATTAGTCCACGCTCACCAATTGTAATGATTCCGTCAATCGCGTTTTCAATAATAGCATGTAATAAGGCACCCTTATCAGTCATTTAACAAAAATAGTCTTTTGAACATAAAAACGCAGGAATACTCAATCAAAATTGATCTTCATATTCAGGTTTAAGAAAAAGATAAAACAACTTGCAGCTATAAGCCAATCAGTACTAATCAATAAACCAGTTTAGTTATTTCAGGTTGATGAAGTGCATTTAATGCATCAAATTTTATATTACTTTGACGGATATTAGACACATATTGGTCGGATGTATGACAATTCTATCAGACCAACATACGACTAAAGTATGGATAGACTTCGTTTTAAATCTGTATAATTAAGCATTGCATAAATATAACTAAGACCATTTAATTCTTGCATCTTAGACATTTGTTCCTATTTACTTTAGGTTCATATCAAGCCGGAAGTAATTCCTTATGGTGATATCAAGAAGCGGTTGAGAAGGAAGCTGAATTTGATTGCGGGACCAAATGACTATTGCTTTTATGAATCCTTACCCAAAGCCCTACAAGTTGATCAGCATAATGTATTGAAACCAATTTGAAGGGAATGAAATCGAGCTGAAGCAAGCTAAAATTAAAGCCAATACGTCTCGGTAATTTGATAGTTTTAGGATACCAAACCTAATTCAGCCCCAGGTATAAGAGGGCGGCCAATCCGGCTCCAATCATAGGTCCCAGAACGGGTATCCATGAATAGGACCAGTCGCAACTGCCTTTACCCGCTACAGGAAGTATGGCATGCATAATTCGAGGACCAAGATCTCTTACCGGATTAATAGCATAGCCTGTGGTACCACCTAATGAAAGGCCTATAGACCAAACCAGGAACATGACCGGGATAGCACCCAGTGATCCCAAGCCAACAGGTGTTTTAGTATCTGAGATTTCGGCACTTGTAAAATAGAATATAACAAACAAGAGTACAAAAGACCCGATAATCTCGCTCGTTAAATTCGAGGTGGTTTTTCTTATTGCAGGGCCAGTACAAAATGCAGCAAGCTTTAATCCTTTATCTTCAGTTGCGGCAAAATGATCTTTGTACTTTAGCCAGGCTAATGAAGAACCCAGCATAGCTCCAAGCATCTGAGCCAGCATATAAGTGGGAACCTGTGTCCACTCAAATTTACCGCTGATTGCAAGTGCAAAGGTAACCGCAGGATTGAGATGAGCCCCACTGTACGGTGCAGAAACAACCACTCCAACAAAAACAGCTAAGGCCCAGGCAGTAGTAATTACAATCCAACCTCCCCCATTCCCTTTCGTTCCTGTTAACACAACATTGGCAACAACCCCATTGCCCAATAAAATCAATAGTCCGGTGCCTAAAAATTCAGCTAAAAAAGGTGTCATATCTAAACTGTCTATTTTTTCAATCGTCTAAATTAGCCTTTGCGGCTCTTACTGCCCTGTTCCAGCCATTAACAAGTTCATCATAATTTTTCAAATCTTCAGGTTCAAAATTCCTTTCAACCTGCCATTGCTCAGCAATTTCATTAATACTGCTCCAGAAACCTGTTGCAAGTCCGGCAAGGTAGGCTGCACCCAGGGCAGTCACTTCGGTAACTTTTGGCCTGATAACCCTGCATTTCATTATATCTGCCTGAAACTGCATTAATAAATTATTGGCAGTAGCTCCTCCATCCACACGTAATTCACTGATTGGAGTTCCCGCATCGGCTTCCATTGCTTTCAGCACATCCATTGTTTGGAAAGCAATACTTTCAAGCGCGGCCCTTGCAAAATGACCAGAATTAGTCCCCCTTGTAATTCCTGTAATTGTTCCTCTTGCATGCTGATTCCAATGAGGTGCACCCAATCCGGCAAAAGCCGGAACCATATAAACTCCTCCCGTATCATTCACTTTCGCAGCCAGTTCTTCAACTTCCCCAGATGATTTAATAAGACCCAGTTCGTCCCTAAGCCATTGCACTACAGCTCCTCCGATAAAAATCCCTCCTTCCAGGGCATAAGTCACTTCCCCGTTTATCTTCCAGGCAATGGTTGTAAGAAGATTATTGGAAGATAGACTGGGTTTTTTACCAATATTCATCAGCATAAAGCAACCTGTACCATAGGTGTTTTTTACCATACCTACTTTAGTGCACATCTGGCCAAAAAGTGCTGCCTGCTGATCTCCTGCAATTCCGGCAATAGGAATTTTAGATGCAAGAATATCCCCGGCTGTCTCACAAAATACCTCACTTGAGGATTTGACCAGAGGTAACATCAATTCAGGAATATCAAATATTTCAAGTAATTCTTTATCCCATTCAAGGGTGTTTATATTAAAAAGCATTGTACGGGAGGCATTGCTCACATCCGTTACATGACATTTCCCTCCGGATAATTTCCAGATTAACCAGCTATCTACCGTACCAAAAAGAAGTTTCCCCGCTAAGGCTTTCTCTCTCGTTCCTTTAACATTTTCAAGAATCCACCTTACTTTAGTTGCAGAAAAGTACGAATCAATGATTAGTCCGGTCTTTTTCTGAATTTTTTCACCATGCACTTTTCTAATTCTATCACAATAATCAGAAGTTCTCCGGTCCTGCCAGACAATTGCATTATAAACAGGCATACCTGTTTCTTTATCCCAGACAATTGTTGTTTCTCTTTGGTTAGTAATTCCAATTGCATGAATATCCCTGGGATTGAGTCCGGCTTTAACCATAGCCTCTGTAGCTACTGAAACCTGAGTGGACAAGATTTCTACCGGATCATGTTCCACCCATCCTGGCTTAGGATAAATCTGCTCAAATTCTTTTTGTGAAACCGCAATGATACTGCCTTTACGGTTAAATAAAATGGCTCTGGAACTTGTTGTACCCTGATCGAGAGCTAAAATATAATCCGGCATATTGATATTTATTTATTCAGCCGTATGTATATGGCTTTATTAAATATGAGAAAAATATGTAATATTGACGATAATATTAACCTTTTTGAGGGCAATATACTTTCTGAAAATATTTCAGCAGGATTTATTTTAATTAAATGTTAAAACCGGATAAACAGCAGATTTATTTGTCCATCTATACATTACAGTTTAAACATGAATATAGGAATCATTGGTCTTGGTGACATGGGCTGTATCTATGCGAAGTCTTTTGCAAAAGCGGGGTACAGGGTTTACGGATGTGATCTGCCTCATCGCAGACAGAGTCTGGATACTGAACTAAGTCCTTATGGGATTGAAATTATGGATGATGGCAAAGCTGTTTCCAGAATTTCTGATGTGATTATTTATTCTGTTGAAGCTGAACGAATTACTGAGGTTCTGAGTTTATACGGTTCCTATACCAAATATGGTGCGATTGTAGCTGGACAAACCTCTGTTAAACACCCTGAAATAGAAGCTTTTGAGAAATATCTACCAAAGGATGCCCATATTATTACCTGTCATTCCTTGCATGGTCCCGGATTCGATCCTAAAGGTCAGAAAATGATTGTTATTCCGCATAGAACGAGTAAAGAAGCCTATCAGCGAATGACAGATCTTCTTTCGACTCTGGGCTCTGTATTAGTTGAAATAGCCGACTTTCATGAGCATGATAAAATTGTTGCAGATACCCAGGCTGTAACACATATGGGTTTTGAAAGTATGGGAACTGCATGGAAAGAAGCCGGTTTTTTTCCATGGGAAAATGCGTCATATCTGGGCGGGATTGATAATGTTAAAATTCTGATTACACTTAGAATCTTCAGTTATAAAGCCCATATTTATGGAGGTCTTGCAATATTAAATCCCTATGCCCGTCATCAAATCAAGCGATATGCTGTTTCAGAGTCAGAGCTATTTAAACTCATGATCAAAGAAGAAGAATCAGCCTTCCGGAAGCGGCTATATCAGGCCAGGGACTTTATTTTTGGCCGGGATCATAAACCAGTCATGCTGGATGAAAAGGTTATGCAGGAGTTTTCTTTATCTGCAGGGTCAGAAAGCCGAAAGCCAAATTCACATCTTAGTCTGCTAAGCATGGTTGATGCATGGCATCATCTTGGGATTAATCCATATGATAATCTGATCTGTCAGACTCCCCCTTTCAGATTGAGGCTGGGTATTGCTGAATATCTTTTCAAGAATGAGGAACTACTTGAAGAATCAATCCATACTGCTTTATTTGATAAAACTATTCGGGGAGATGATCTGGAGTTTCATTCAGCAGTCAGGGAATGGTCATCACTTATTGTTTACGGCGATATGGAAGGTTATAAACAGCACTTTGATCAGGTTAAAACATTCTTTGCCGGAAGACTTGATCAGGGCAGGGCTCAGAGTGCCGAGCTAATCAGGAAACTTGAAATGGAATAATTCAGAAACTCTCAAAAAATCTGATTTCCGGTTTCCCAAGCATCTGAGAATTAGCAATCTCACTGGAAATTATTTAATATGTGACCGCTATCATATTTTAAGAACTCTTTAATGCCCTTATTTGTACTCGTGGATTAACCCCTTTTAATTCTTTTCATGAGTCATACATTTCATATTCCTGTTCTTGGTCTGGCCTATTCAGTAGACACACCAATAAAAGTAGCCCGTTACGGCATCAGTTCCGTGGTGTCGATAGTAGATGATATTTTAATTGAGCGGATGCGTCAGTTATATACTAAAAAAAACAATGAGATATTTGTTCCCATAGACCCCAAAGAAACTGATTTCCGTAGTAAAAGAATCAGCGCATATCTTAATCTCGTTAAAAGAATTGTGGATAATCAATTTGAGAAACTGCGTCATGAAGCGTTTGAAGAAGGTACTGACTTAACAAGATATTTCAATCTTTTACCTGAAAGTTCTCCGCTTAAAATAAAATATGAGCGGATGCTTAATGAACAAAATGCTGAAGCACAAATCGCTCTGCAGAATGAGCTCCGTAATGAAATTGAGAAGGGTGAGATTCAGGTCAATATTATGGCAAAAGTTGATCGAATGAATCCAAATACCACCAGTGAGCAGATTTCGGATGCACTCTCAGCACTAAAGGGATTTGCAGAGAGTGAGTTAAACACTCCTGTAGTCCTCTCGGCCGGGATGAATCCAAGGCTATACAGTTACCTTGAAAATTTCTCTGAATTCTTACCCGACCAGTTCAGTAATTTCAGAAAAAGTATCATCCTTAAAGTAAGTGATTTCAGATCGGCTTTGATTCAGGCAAAGTTCCTCGCCAAAAAAGGACTTTGGGTTTCTGAATTCAGAATTGAATCTGGTTTAAATTGCGGAGGACATGCCTTTGCAACTGAAGGTTATCTTCTGGGGCCAATCCTGGAGGAGTTCAAAACTAAAAAGCAGGAAATGCTTGATGAATTATTTCTGATCTACAGCAAGGCAATTGAAGAAAAGGGAATTCAGCTAAGCAATGCTCCTAAATTAAAGATCAGTGTGCAGGGAGGAATTGGAACCTCAGATGAAAACAATTTTCTGATGAGTCATTATGAACTGGATGCCACAGGATGGGGAAGTCCTTTTTTACTGGTACCCGAAGCAACTAATGTAGATTCTGAAACCCTCGAACTACTCTCTACCGCTACACATGATGATTTCTATATCAGCGGATCATCACCTCTTGGCATTCCTTTCAACAATTTCAGAAAAAGCTCTGCCGAAAAGCAGCGTCTGGAACGAATAGCCAAAGGCAGGCCCGGAAGTCCGTGTGTTAAGAAGTTTCTTTCATCAAATACGGAATTTACTGAACTACCAATCTGCACAGCATCAAGAGAATATCAGAACCTTAAAATCAAGCAATTGAAAGAAGAAGGTCTTCAGCCGGAAGAATTCCAGACAAAATTTGAAGAGATAACTGAAAAATTATGTCTGTGCGAAGGATTAGCGACATCAGCTTATTTAAAGAATAACATCCTTAAACCCAAAGAGAGTCGGGCGACTGTTATATGCCCGGGACCCAATATCGCCTATTTCAGTGGGAAATTTTCATTGGATGAAATGGTTAGTCATATCTATGGGAAACTCAATCTATTGAATGACCCGGATCGTCCCAACCTCTTTGTCAATGAACTGAATCTGTATGTAGAATATCTTAAGAAAGATATCAGCAGACAAATTCAAGAAATGAACGATAAAAAAGCAAAGTACATTCTGAAATTTAAAGAACAGTTAGAAAACGGGATCGAATATTATAAACAACTGATCCCTAAAATTACAGACCAAACTGAGCTTTACAGGAAGAAAATGTTAAAACAACTCCTGGAAATTGAAGAAAATCTACAGCATTTAAGTCCTGTTGTTGAGCAGAGGGTCTAACTGACCTAAGAATCAGCCGGCTCTAAAATTCAGAGCCGGTTTTTTTAATGCAGAAATTACTGGTCCTTGTAAAGTTTCAGGAACTAAAGATTTACTCATCATACCCTTTTGCCTCAAGCAAAAAACAATCCCAAGGTATTGATTTACAGTTATTTAATTTACAAAAATTCTCAAAAAGAATCCTTTAGGATATGACTGAAGTCATAGTATTAAAGTATAATTCTGAATAATTTGGGTACATCAAAACTAAATTAAAAATCATGAGAAAAATCTTATTAGCTACATCTATGATCTGCATTTGTGTTCTGCTGAGCTGTAATAATGAACAAGAGAAAAGCAGCAGTGCAGAGGCAGGTGAAGAAAGTCAGACTGTCGGACAGTCCGGAGTTCAGGATGACATGTCGCAAAGGAATGTTGTTCAGGTTGCAATTGGCAGTAAAGACCATACAACCCTTGTAGCAGCTATTCAGGCAGCAAAACTCGTGGATGCATTGAGTAATGCAGGCCCCTTTACCGTATTTGCTCCTAGCAATTCGGCTTTTGATAAATTACCTTCAGGAACAGTTGACAATCTTTTGAAACCGGAAAATATTGATAATCTGACCAATATCCTGCAATATCATGTTACTGTTGGGGTATTTAAGGTTGAGGGTTTAAGTGATGGACAAGTAATAGGGCAGGTAAACGGGAACGATATTCGTATTGGAGTAAAAGATGGGAAAGTAACTGTAAACGGAGCCAATATTATTACCTCAATTCCCGCATCAAATGGGATTATCCACGTAATTGATACTGTGCTATTACCACCGGCAAATTAATGAGTCATTAAAAAGAGGGCTCCTTTTGGAGCCCTCTTTCAGGTATTTGTAAGTAAATTAATTAAGCTATAGCGTTTACCTTCAAAGCTGCTCTCCAGGCCTCACTCTCAGGGATACCCGGCTTGCGCTTCCCGAAAAACTGAACAATAATATTCCCTTTTACGTCATAAACTTCCAGGCTGGTTACCACCCCGTCAGTTGTTGGTTTTTTCACAAGCCAAATCGAGGCAATAGCATCTTCCCGAAGGTGCATGTTAAACTCAGGGTCCAGAATATTAAACCATGGACCAGATTGCAGGAGATTCTTTGCTTCACCTGTATGGATCTGGATACATCCGCGGCTTCCGGTAAACACCATGATCTCAACCGAGGCATCAGATACATTCTGAATAATTCTTTTAAAAGTTTCTACACCAAGTTCTTCGCTAAATCCCTCAGGAGCAAGTCTCATTGCCTGAATCCGACTCAGTCCAAAGCTTTTAAGAAGTCCATGAAACTGATGTGTATCCTTTAATTCACGCCAGGCATTTTGGAATCCTGCAATCTCAATCTCTTCATCGGGTTTCTCAACTGATAAATCTGTTAATGAAACGGTTCGAATATGGGGACTTTGATTTTCTGCTTTGTAAACTTCTATCAGCTTATCCCAGGCATCCTGATTACTTTTATCAGTACGATAAATCTTGTGAACTGCCTCTCCATCCTGATCAAAGAACTGAAAACTTAAGCGGCCATTCTCGTTCACTGCAAAACCAAAATGCCAGTGATCCATAAATAAGCGTAAATCAATATCCGGATTAACTAAAAGTCCCACATTCCCATTAAATGAAGCTTTATGGTATATACCCTTACGTTCATGCACGCAGTGATCATTTCTTGTTAAGGCCATTACATAGCCTAAAGATTCAGCATCTTTTAAAAACCCTTTAAAATCATCGTTCAGACGGACATTACCATTATTAATATCCGCAGCAACAAGATCTGCCTCACTAAGACCCAGTTGCTTTGCGGCATCTCTGATTCTTACTTTTGGATTTTCATTTCTGAATTGTTGCCATTGTTGTATTAGTTCAGTTTGTGGTTTCATCTTGTTTATTTTTTAATTTTATATAATCTGTTCCTGGTATTACTATTGGACATCCAGAATTCCCGCAATCCATTAATTCCACCTTAATATTAAATGCTTCGTGAATAGTTTCACAGTTAATTACCCTTATTGGAGGTCCGAGATCAACTACCTTACCTGCCTTCAGTATGAGAATATTATCGGCATATCTGGATGCGAAATTGATATCATGCAAAATGCAAATGACACAATAACCTTTATCAGCCATTCTGCGTGCAGTTGTTAGTATATTCTGCTGATGGAGCATGTCAAGACCATTGGTTGGCTCATCGAGAAACAGTAAGCCCTTTGGTACATCATAAATCTGAGCAATTACTCTTGCCAGTTGAACACGCTGTTGTTCTCCTCCCGACAGTGTATTATAATCCCTGTCTGCCAGATGAAGAATATCGGTTTCTTGCATAGACAAGCGTACCATCTGATAATCATGTTCAGAAGGCTGGCTGGTAAAATGTGGATAACGCCCCATTAAAACCAGCTCATGAACTTTGAAAGACATAGAAATCGTATTATGCTGAGCCAGTACAGCACGCAAACGTGCAAGTTCTACTTGCTTAAATTCATTTAACTTGCGTTGATTAAACAGAATTGAACCATGCTCAGGAGCTATTTCCCGGCTTAAAAGTTTAAGCAAAGTGCTTTTACCTGCACCATTTGCACCCAAAATGGCCAGCATTTCGCCAGGCTTTACTTTCAGGTTCACCCTGTCGAGTAATTTCCTGCCTCCGGCAGAGAATGAAATATCTTTAACTTCTATCATGATGATTGAAAATTCTTCTTTCGTTCCGAAAAAATAATGTAGATAAATATTGGGGTGCCCAGCAATGCGGTTAATATCCCTATCGGGAGTTCGGCTGGAGCGACAATAGTCCTTGAAATCAGGTCTGCCAGAGTTAAAACAGCCGCTCCCAGTAAAGCTGAAGCCGGGAGTACTGTTCTATGATCCGGACCGAAAGCCATCCTCAGAATATGAGGTATCACAAGACTTATAAAACCAATAATCCCACTGACTGCAACACAGGCTCCTACAGCCATGGTTGCGAGCACAATAATGACCTTTTTCAGACGATCGACATTAATGCCCATATGCCCGGCCTGCGATTCGCCCAATGCCAGTGCATTAAGTGGTTTGGCAAGTAATGGCAGTATAAATAACGGGATTAAGACAAATGGTAGAATACCAGTTACAGTACTCCAACTGGCCCCTCCAAGACTGCCCAGGCCCCAGAAGGTAATACTCCTGAGTTCTTCATCTGTAGCCAGGTATGTAAGTAAGCCGGTGAATGCGCCAGACAAGGCATTGATTGCAATACCCGCCAGAAGCAGTGTCGTAACCACTGTCTTTCCCTGATTCATGGATAAACGATATACCAGAAAAGTTGTGATACATGCCCCGGCAAATGCCGCAATTGAGAGGGCATAATATCCAAGAAAACCTGTTATTACACTGAATAATTTAACTTCCATCACGATCATCAATACTGCAAAAAGAGATGCTCCTGAAGATATACCTATTAGTCCGGGATCAGCTAACGGATTCCTGAACAGACCCTGCATAGCCGCACCAGAAATTGCCAGAGCTGCTCCAACCAGAACCCCGAGTACCACTCTGGGTAAACGAAGGGTAAGGAGTACCGCAGCCTGCTGTGGTTTGTAATTAATCTCGGAGCTCAACCCTGTCTTATTCAAAATCAAAGAATAAAATTCTGTTAAACTGATATGTACAGCACCCAGGCAGGATGAGATAATAGCAACTACAAGCAAGCTACCGGCCAGCAGTATAAAAATCAGATCCGTTCTGATTCTCAAAGTCATTTCTTTATTTTTTGCGATAGTTCGGCTACGGCTTTACCTAATCTCGGTCCAAAACCGGTCAGGAATTGTCCGTCCATTTCAACTATCTTCTTGTTCTTTCCGGCATTAGTTTGATTCACTCCCTGAACCTTAAGAAGTCCTTCAACCCCGCCAAGACTTTGCAAACCTGAATCAAACAGAAGAATCACATCAGGATTTGCCTCTACTAAAGATTCGGCTGTCAGAGGTTTAAAATCTTTAAAGCCACTGACTGCATTCTGTCCACCGGCCAGTTCAATAATATCTTCAACATTGGTATCCTCTCCGGCAACCATCATGGTGCCGGTTCCTCTTGCATAAATGAACAAAACCTTCGGTTTAGGTTCTGCATGCTGACCTACATGTGTAAGGTCGGCATCGAGCTGTTTTATTAATGAATCAGCTTTTGCTTTAGAAACCTTGAGGCTGTCAGTAATAGCATTGATTAGAGCTTTGGTACCAGCCGGGCTGTATTCCTGATCAAAAAGAATTAATCTGGTACCGGCACTTCTAAATTGCTCTGCAAGAGTAGGATTAAAATCTTTCTTTAAACCCAGAACCACATCGGGTTGCAATGCAATAACACCCTCAGCAGCGATATTTCGGTTATGCCCAAGCTTTGGCTTAGATTGAATACTGACAGGATAGGTACTGGTTACATCCACTCCTACAATATTCTGCTCCAAGCCAAGACCAGAAAGAACCTCTGTAAGTGTTCCATTCAGGGAGACGATCTTAATCGTATCTGCTATCTGATCAGCACTTTGTTTTGCTGAATTATTACATCCCGAAAAAGCTAATGCTGAAAATATAAAGGCTAAAATTAGTTTGTTCATATACTTGTGTTTTGAGAGAATTTATATCCTGGATTAAGCTTTCTTAACTAGTGCATATTCAATAACGGGTTTACCTCTTTCTCCACCATCATTGGCATGAAAACTGATAAATTTCAATTTGTAGATATTCCCAGCTGCATCTTTAACCACATAAAAGCGATCCGTTTTAACACCAACGGTTCCTCCTGATGTTACTCTCCAGTTTCCTGCAATTACTTCCCTCTTACCCTGGAAAGTAATGGATGAAAGATTGCTCTCTTTAAAATCTGCATAAGAAACCGTACTTGTGAGAACCTCAGCCGCCTCAACACCACCAACAAAATTTATCAGCACAAAATCTGAAAAGGTATAAGGAATAGTCGGGCTGGCTTTATAGGTGCTTAATCCCCATGCTATATCCCACGCATTTTTTGCTGGTTCAACATTTAGTATTCCCTTTTCAAAAGAGATAAAATTGAAATTATAGGCAGCATCCTTTGATATATTCAGGGTTTTAAAAGTGGTTTCGTTGATCTTTGCATATTGTAAAGTATAACCGCTGCCATTTCGAATAATGCGTATTTTTTGCCAGCCACGGTTTGCCGCTCCAGAGGTTCCGCGAGCATAGATATATACTTTATTTTCTGACTCGGTAGCTGATACGGTCTTAATTACTGTTCCTGAAAGATAGGTTGAACGGACACCTTCAACGGGGTCAATTCTTTCAAAGGTACCTGAACCTTGTCCGAGGTTCAATTCTCCGGATAAAGCCAATGCAATCGTATCCTGAGCTGTCACCTGATTTAAATCAGTCTTGTCCAATTGTTTTGCTGCTGCACCGGTTGAATGATTGATAATTACCTTGAAATCATCCGATCCACTGTAAAATCCAAGATCCCAGGCTGCCCTGGCTACTGAAGTTTGCTTATCTTCACTAAAATCTACGAACACACTATTCACCGCACTTGCACCACCCTCGCCACCATCAAGAGTCAGTTTACTGCCTTGCGAAACAGGAGCAACAATAATTGGATCTTCCTTATCACCGCAGGAGGTCATAATGCCTGCAAAACCTATTAACACTAAGAATTTCGATACTTTGTTCATAATTTGATTGTATATTTAATTGTCTTTTACTATTTATTTATTCTTGTTAATTTGATATTCATCCCCAAAAAATAAGAGCGCCCATAGGCCACAGGAACAGGACCACCGGTACTGTGCGCTCCCCCGGTGTCTGAAAGAGAATTTTGTATTCTGGTGACATTGAATATATTTCTTACGCCACCTGAGAGGCTGAGATACTTAGTCAGATTTTTGTTTAAACTCAGGTCTGCCATATTGAAACCGTCAATACTGCTTAAAGTAATTTGTTCAATACCGTTTGCATTAATCACCTGATAAGCAGGTCTTTTACCACTGTATTTATAAAAAAGACTGACTGAAGCACCTGAATTTGGCAGGTTATAAATAAGATTACTGTTTATTTCTGGCGACCACATGACTGATGGCAGACTTTCCTGCTCAGATAATCTATTGAAGCGGCCTATATAGGAAAAGCCAAGCATTCCCTGTATATTTTTCCAGCGGATCTTGTTTTCAAGGGTAAATCCCTGAGTGCGGAATTTCTCAATATTGATATAAGTTACCACGGTATTATTTCCAGGCAGATAACCGGTTGTAATCTGATTATTAAACCGATTGTAAAAAGCGCCGAATGTAGAACTCAGGCTCAGCTTAGCCTTTGCAGTTGGTTGCCAGGACAGATATCCATTGAAACTGTTTGAATACTCCGCCTTAAGATTCTCATTTCCCTGAATGGAATGACTGGCATCAAAGAAGCTAAAATAAAGTTCCCTCAATGCAGGAGCACGAAATCCCCTTGCATAAGCCAAGCGCAAATCAAAATCACTACCCAAATTGAATTTTGTATTCACTGAGGGGATCAGTTTCGGAGCATCATATACTGAATTTTCACTGAACCTCAAGCCAGGTCTTATGCTGATTCCTTTCAATGGAAGTATTTCCGATGACAGAAAAAGAGCATAATCATTAATTGAAGGATTACCATTGATTCTTTGTCCGCTTCCCGAATTCAAACTAAGTTCAAGCCCCGGTTGTAATGAAACAACCGGACTTAGTTTATATTGAAAAGTCCCGCGAAAGAATTTACTGTCAAAGCCTGCCCTATCCTGTTCGCCATCTCCTGTTGATAGTTCACGCTTACCCGTGGTAGCATCCAGAATAGTGGTATGGGTATTTCTACGATAATCCTGATATGAGGCCGAGGTATTGAAGCTTAAATTGTTGTTGATCTGCCATTCAGCCTGAACTTGATGAGTGAAGCGATCGGTTATATAATCCTGATCCCTTGCCCGGTAATTATTTGTATTGAGGGGACCACGACTATAAATATTCTCATTAAGATAATCCAGGCGGTACCAAATGTTAAAATTAGATTTATGAAATGCCAGCCGGCTATTTGCCAGCCACTGATCTTTTGGATTCCACTCCCTTTGTCTTCCAGTTGCACTGCCTGTCCAGCCGCCAAAATTATTACGTGTACCAGATGCAGATATCTGCCAGGGGCCCTTCTCCCAGCTAAGTCCGGCATTCCCGTTATGACTGCCTTTATTGTCAAAACTATTATACTCATCTCCAACACTTTCTTCCTGAATCCTTGCAGTGAAAGACAGTTCTTCCCTACCTGTCCCTTTCCTGGTGATCAGATTAATTACTCCAGCAAGTGCATCAGTCCCGTAAACTACGGACATGGGCCCTTCAACAATCTCTATCCGCTCAATTGTATCGACATCAATCTGACTGATACCCGGTCTTGTAGCACCTCGCTCTACCAATGGAATACCATCAATTAGTATCTTCACATTTTGTCCCGACATTCCCATCAACTGTATATCCGATTCGCCCAGGGTCAGATCATTTGAAAATCTGATTCCAAGTTCTGTATTTAAAATACTTTCCAGGTTATTTGCTGCCCTGAGCCTAATAAGGTCATTACTGATTGTCCGAACACGATACACTGAATTTCTCAACGAACGGGCTTCAAACTGCCCTGTAACAACCACCTCATCCAGATTTATATTCTTATCAGCAATTTTTAATGGAGATATCTCAGTAAGCTTTTCTGAAGCTACCAGCACTGAGTCCTGTTCGAACTGTACCGGGAAGCCGTAAACAAGCGTATAAACACCTGCTGGTGCCTGAATTTGGAAAGTTCCGGCCTTATCTGTAACACTCTTGAATCTTGTGCCTTTCAACTGTACCCTCACTGCTGCAGCAGGTTTCCCATCAGATAAAATAATCTTACCCCCAATTGTTCCTGCTTTTTCCTGAGCAATAACAGAGTTTAGCATAATGATTACTCCAATGAGACTGATATAAATTTTCATTTTGTTTATAAATTATTCTGTTGATGCCAATTAAATCTTCTAAGTCACTCTGAGTCCCAATTCCTCGTGCTTTTAGGCACTAATTAATTTTATTTAGACTAATTAAAAATAATTTATGCAAATTTGAAGCATTATATAGATGAACTGTTAACGCAATCGGGATTTTTAATAAACGTCAAACGGATTTTTAATGCAGATAAAGATTAGGGACCTCGTAAGTGGTATAGAGTTATTTGACAAAGAATACCCAGAGGAATTCATTTCCGCAAAGGGACTGGAAGAATCAGAAAGTTCATTCAGGTACCACGCCGGAGAAATGTACATTTCAGAAAACTGGTTCGAAGGCATACAAATCCTTAATGCCGAGTTTAACCCAATAAAACCCGGCATGCTCCTTTTTGAAACAGACACTCCCCTGTTCATGATGATGTTTTGTATTGATGGCTGTCTGAAATGTACTTGTACTGAGAAGAACTACAATATAAAATTGCATTCGCAGAAATGTATATATTTACCCATTCCAGCTTGTTCAATGGAAAATGAGCTGCAAGAACCCTCCAAACTTCTCATTATATTTCTAACCGAAAAATGTTACAATCGTCTTATTCCTGATCATCTTTTCGTTCAGGAAGGGACAATAACAGAAATTAGTCCGCCGATACAACTGATTTTGAATTCCTTGATGGAATGCAGGTATACCAACACTATGAAACGCATTTTCATGGAAACCCAGGTACTTCAATTATTGCTTTTACAATTAGAAAGGCAAAAACCAGTCATTCTACCTAATTCTGAGCCTTTTTTAAGGGATTACGATATTAAAAAAGTTATTGAAGCCAGGTCCCTGATTGAGGAGAACATCAAAACTCCTTGCTCACTGATCGAACTGGCACACAAAGTTGGATTGAATGATTTCAAACTCAAAAAGGGATTTAAGGAATTATTTGGCACAACCGTTTTCGGGCATCTTAATGACCTGAGAATGCAGGAAGCTAAGCGTTTACTCACAGAAGAGAAAAGACCGGTTAGCTACGTTTCAAGCGAAGTAGGATATAAGAATTCACACCACTTTAGTGCTGCATTTAAAAAGAAATATGGAGTTTTACCAAGTTTGTTGAATAAATGATTCCGCATTTTTCAACTGCTTTCAGGCCTGTTATGAAATACTAATACTTTGTCTCTTATAATCGCCGAAATACTAATCGCTCTTTCTTTAGCCAGTTCAGCATTCGGGCCTTCAAACAATTGATTAACCGTTTGAATAAACAGGCTGTTCCAACGATCAAAGTGAGTTTTAGTAAGGGGCTTGATAAAATGTAAATGCTTATGCAGATCTACCGGATTACCTTCATAAGTGCCTGTAAACAGAATTACATTTTCCCAGAAATTATACAGTAGGGGAATATGCTTTACCCAATTTACCATAGCAACATCCTGAAAAATAAAGTAAAGCTGCTTATCGGCTAGTACTTTCTGATAGAAAGTATCCACCATGAGCTCGATATCCTTCCTGGTTTCGAGATCCTTTTTCAAGCTACTTTTCAGTAAGAATTACAGCAAGTTTAGTCAATACTTCTTCGGTACAGCATTCCTGAATGAGGGGAAATATCTCACGGTCTTCCTTACGTACATGACTTTCGAGATTTCTTCCAAGCTTGTCGAGTTGAGGAGAAAGTTCAAAATCTAAATTTATCGAATTAAAAAGGGTATGTAATCTCTCATGTTCAGTTTTCATGGAAGCTAGCAATTCATCTAAGCGGGTATTGATACCTTTGAGAAGTGGTATCATTTTCTCTTCCTGTTCAAAATGCTGCAGAAGTTCTTCCCGATAATATTTCATTGCATATTCTGCTTTGGCTTTTGATTCAAGGGGAAGCCCCTTGTAAGCCGGAGCATCTGAACGTAATAAACGTGCAAGAATCAGGGTCCCATGATGTTCCCTTGACAAGGGAATAAGTGCTTCATGTCTTTTCATATCACAAATCTTTAGAATTAAATTGAAGAGTAGAATACCAAACTGGTATCACTATCCAGGACAGGAGCACAAAAAATGAAAATATAAGGCCATTGCTTGTGCCAAAAAACTCTTTAAATACCGCACCTGTATAGCCCATCATGGCTGAAACATCCAGTTGGAGAAGAATCAGAATCCGGCTAAGGTCAATGGGATTTAAGGCACTTAAGGCTATCATTGCATTTTCCATGGGATAGTCTGCGAATTGAAACAATATAAATAAAACCAATCCATCGAACAATAAAGAAAAATATAACCATAGCATAATTGCAGCCCCGATTCCTTTGGCTTTATCCCGGGTTTTTACTGTAGCTAAAAATGCAATAGCTGCAAAAATTATACTAAGCAATACCCCTGTTAAGATCATGGTTAAACCTACCAGATTTGCCTGATAAATTAAAACAGGAATACCTACTCCTATTAAAAAAGAGATTGAGAGTGAAGCCGCTAAGCCCGTGAACAGACTAAGCCAAATGGTGTTTCTTTTTAAAGGCTGACTAAGCAGGAGCTCAATAAACTCCACAGAATTGTACATATAAATGGTAGAAAATATGATGCTGACCAATGGTACAACAATCAGAATTATATTCAATAAACTTAGCAAGCCCTTACTGCTATTGTCCTCCAGACTAAATACACTGAATGATGCAGCAAGTAAAAAAACAGTATAAACCAGCACTATTTTATTCCGCAGAATATCTGTAATTACATATTTTATTATCTTATTCATAATTACTTATCATGACTTGTGCAATTGATTTAACCAGTCTTTCTTCTCCTGTATCCCTTCTCAGTTCTTCGATACTCTTATGGAAAATAAGTTTTCCATCCTGCATGTAAAGAATCCGGGTAACCAGGTCATCCAAATCGCTCAAAATGTGAGATGTGATCAGAACAAGTTTACCTTTATTCCTTTCTGCAAGGATCTTTTCTTTAAAAAGTTCTGATGCTACCGGATCAAGTCCCGCAGTTGGTTCGTCAAGAATCAGCACGAGCGGATTAAATAAAAAGGCGAGTGCTGCGCTTACTTTCTGAATTGTTCCACCAGACAAGGTACCCATACGCTTGTTCAATAAGTTATTGATTGAAAACGCCTTTATCAGGTCTTCATCGAGGCGTTCAGATTTGCCGCGAATATCTTTCATCATTCCCAAAACCTGTCCGATGCTCATATTATCAGGATAACGACCTATTTGCGGCATATAGCCAATCTGATCCCTGTATTGCCAATGATGGAGAATGTCTTTCCCCTGAAAAGTGATTGAGCCAGTATCGGGCACTACCATACCCAGAATTGTTTTGATAAGGCTTGTCTTACCGCAACCATTAGGTCCGATCAGAGCTATACATTCTGATTGGCTGCAGGTTGTAGTTATGCTATCCAGTGCTCTCAGTTTGCCAAAATTCTTGCTGATATTCTTTAACTCAATCATACTTTATTCATAATCATCCCAAACCTGTTTAAAAAGCTCTTTTCATCATCGGAGCAGTATCTTTCAGATTTTCCGGTGTAAGGCTTGGTATTAGTTTTTCCGTTTTATCCAGCAGACTTGTAATAAAGCTTCTGAACAGGATCATTGCCGGAGGATATTTTTCAACAATCATTGAGTACATACTTACCGGACGATAAGGAATATCTCCAATCTTATCCTTATCAAGATCATATCCATCGTACTTATCCCAGTAATTATTATTGAATCGATTGAGAACCAGAGAGCCATTGGTTCCAACATCAAATGTATTACCAATAAAATTATTCAGTTCAAGCACAACATCCATACAACTCGCCTGAATTTTCAAAGCCCATCCATTGTTCTCGAAAACATTTCGCTTCATATAGATTCTATTGGCTCCCTCCATATAGATCGCACTGGTATTCCTCTTGAAATAGTTACCCTCCATAAAGCCATCTGAAATTTCTTTGAGCAAAATTCCATGAGCAGCGTCACCCCAGTTTTCTTCAAAATAATTGCTAAACATTTTAATCCGGTTCGAGTACATTACCGATACACCTGAGCCATTATTTCTAAAAACATTATTTACATACATATCATCATTAGAGAACATGAAATGCAATCCATATCGAAGGTTATCCTTTGATACGTTTCGCCAGATAACAGAATTTTTAACAAACTCAAAGTAAATCCCATCACGGTGCCCCTTTATTTGATTCCCGATTATTTTCAGGCTATCCCCCTTCCAGCAATGTATTCCGTTCCCACTCTGCTGTTCTTCAGAACTGATCGCAGTGAGACGATTATTTTCTATACTGCAGTTTATCCCATTCTGGATATAAATACCAAAAAAGGTATCTTCAAGAATATTGTTCTTTATTACAACATTCCTGCAATTGTAAACTTTTATTCCGCTCAGATCTTCTAAACTTGAAATACCACTATGGATCAACTTGAATCCTTCAACTACTGCCCCATCTGCTGTAATTGAAATAATTTCATATTTTCTTTCACCATCGAGTATCGGATAGTCAAGTCCAATCAGGACAACTCGTTTATTTACAGTCAGATTTTTCTCCATATAATGGCCTGGATCAACACGTATCGTATCTCCGTTCTGAGCAGATAATATGGCAGAATTAATTGTCTTGAGGCTGCGCTTTGATCCAACATAAAAAGTATCAGCCGCAGCATTACAATATAAAAAAGTAAAAAATATGAGGCTAATACTTCTCACTTAAGCATCTCCCTCCAGGTAATTTTATTTCCATAAAATAGTTGAACAGCATTTTCCAGACTATCATTATGACTAAAAGCAGCAACATTGCCGTTCATCGGACTTTTTAGCTCAGGACTTTGAAGAAAGAAAGCCTTTTCAGCCTGGATCAAATCATGAGGTTTATTGAAATCTACAAAATAAACGCCTGCGATATCCTCATCCTTGACTTTATCTTCATGTAAAAAGCGGGAGAGACAATGCTGATCATCAAACTTATACTTTTTACCCTTGTCAGTTACAATTTCGGCACCAAAGCGGACATCACTGATCGTCATTTTACAAAAGTCACAGCTATCCTTTCCTATTCGCAATGGTTCGGGTTTTATACTACATGAAGAAAAAAACAATGCAAAAAACATTATTAGTAGCAGGTTCAGATTATTTTTTGGGTAACTCATATTATTTTCTCTTTTTCTTTCATAAATCAGGATAGCTAACAATACAAACCCCGCCCCTAAAAATATCCATCCCCCGGTATCCGGAATCGAATAGGCTCCAAAATTCAGCAACTGTTTAAATCCTATCAGAGGAGGCTGATAAGCCATCCCCGGAACGATGATAGCTGCATTAGGGTCCAGGTCATGGCCATAATCGTATTCCCATCTCCAAAAATCAAGCATTGCCAATATTCCAAATACGACAAACAATGCAAGTAGCAGACTTATTATCTTTCTTCTGGCAAGCAATCCCGCCACAACAAAAAAGGCAGCGAAAAACAATATGATACCGGGAAGCACTTTAAATTCCACAAAATCATCAGCATGCAGGGTCTTCATACCTATGTAATG
Organism: uncultured Sphingobacterium sp.; assembly: GCA_964529165.1. GTDB lineage: Bacteria > Bacteroidota > Bacteroidia > Sphingobacteriales > Sphingobacteriaceae > Daejeonella. The sequence goes on along the minus strand of CAZGWG010000003.1, from coordinate 27,745 downwards.
ATTCAGTCCATTTATGATCTCAACATTTCCAGCTAGTTTATTTGCATAAATCAGTAAGCTTAAACCTTCAGGATATTGAGGAGCATCAAGTTCAATTCTCCATATAGGAGTAAACAAAACCACAACTAAAGAAAGTCCGCAAACAATGAGTGCAATGCTGCTTGTCCTGGTAATTTTATTATTATTCATAATAAATTGTTAAAAAGAGAGATATGAAATTGCCTCAGGCAAATCTCATATCCCCTTTTATGAAAATTACTTTTTGGAAACAGCACTATGTCCGGCTGCAAGATCTGTTTTTGGCATATTTGTACCGGTACTAAAGCTAATCGGCACATTACTTCCTGCCGGAGAGACACGTACATAACCAGACATTTCCTGATGCAATGCACTGCAGAAATCAGTACAATACATTGGATACATTCCAGCTTTTAACGGAATCCATTTCAAGGTGGTGGTTTCGCCAGGCATGACTAAAAGTTCGGCATTTAATGCTCCTTTGACAGCAAAACCATGAGGTACATCCCAATCCTGTTCAAGGTTGGTCGTATGGAAGTAGACTTCATCTCCTACCCTTATACCCTCAATATTATCAGGTGTAAGATGTGAGCGCATCAAAGTCATGTTAATATGAACCTTATTACCCTCACGCCATACTTTTGCCTCCTTCTCACCTTTTGCGACGTATGGATGTTTATTCTCTTCAATTTTGAAGAATTTAGTTGAATTATTCTTAATCACATCTGCCGCAACAGCTTGGGCATAATGAGGCTCACCTATTGTTGGAAAGTCAAGCAATAATTGCATTTTATCACCACTAATATCATACAATTGAGCACTTTGAGAAAGCTCAGGTCCAGTTGGCAAATAGCGGTCTTTGGTAATTTTATTATAGGCTACCAGGTATTTTCCTGTTGGTTTTTTAGAGTCTCCTCCTGGAATCATCAGGTGGCCTACAGAATAGTAAGTCGGAACCCTGTCTAAAACTTTCAGATCCTTTACATTCCATTTTACAACTTCACTGGACACGAACATAGAGGTGTATGCATTCCCTTTATCATCAAATTCTGTGTGCAAGGGACCTAAACCAGGCTTTTTAACTTCTCCATACAAGGCCGCTTCGTATTTAATAACCGGAATACCATCGTACTCTCCGTCAAATGCTTTATCTGCAATAGCCTTTTGAATCTTATCAAAACTGAACACCGGAATTAATGCAGCCAGTTTACCACTACCTACGATATACTCACCACTTGGATCAACATCACAGCCATGCGGAGATTTAGGGCATGGAATCATGTAAACCAATCCCGGAAAATCTCTGATATCCAATACGCTAACCTGATCTTTAATTGTTGAAGTTGCAGTATGGGTACTTTCATCAAAACGATTACTAGCATATTTCACTGCCTGTTTACGGCCTTTACCTTCTTTTATTAGTTGTTCAGCCATCTTCCAATTTACAGCCATGATAAAATCTTTATCACGTTTGGATGCATTTACTTCCAACAAGGTATTTGCCTGCTCGGTATTATAGGTGCTGAAAAAGAACCAGCCATTGGATTTTCCTTTCCCGGCATGACTCAAATCAAAGTTGACTCCGGGGCCCTGCAATTGAAAGGCAACATCCATGTTTCCACTAGTCTTATCAATACTTATGAAACTGATTGTTCCTTTAAAATTCTCTTTATACGTATTGATTGGGACATCCCCGTTTTTATCATCCGGCGGAATACTGAATCTGGTTCCTGCAACAATGTACTCCGAGTTCTCCGTAATAAATGGAGAAGAGTGATTACCACCACTATTGGGTAATTCAAGGATCTCAGCAGTACGAAAGGTTTTGAGATCAATCCTGGCCACCCTTGGAGTATTGTTTCCATTGGCAAACACCCAGCGGCCATCAATTTCACCATTCGTCTGAGACATGGATACATGATGAAGGTCGTCCCAGGGAACGATTCCGTGCGACGTGTTTAACATTGGCTTGGTCTCTTCTGAATAGCCCCAGCCCTTCTCCGGATCAACAGAAAAAACAGGAATAACACGGAGTAATCTGCCACTTGGAAGTCCGTAAACAGAAAGCTGTCCGCTAAACCCACCGGAAACAAAATTATAATACTCATCATATTTTCCCGGAGCGACATATACTTTGGCAGCCGCATCTCCGCTCACTACAGAGCCGGCATCTTTGGGCTTGCAAGCATTCATACTTGCTAATAATGCAAGGGCAGCCACTCCTTGTACATATCTTGAATTAATCTTCATTTTTTATTGATTTTGTAATTAATAATCCTGGTTTAATTGGACACAGTGCCTGAATTGAGCAAAACAGTCTTGTCAAGCATTAATCTATAATGCCTTTATGTATTTTTCAGTAATAAATAGGGTTTTGAAGAACCTATTTTACCCCATCATTCTGACGCATGTATTCAAGCAGATTCCTTGCGTCATCATCTGAAAGATTTTGATTAGGCATGCGTACCAGACAAAGTTCGAGTTGTGCCTGAACTTCAGGATCTTTATCGATCATTACATCCGTATTGGTTATAAAGTTCATGATCCATTCAGGTTTACGACGAGTTGTTACTCCTGCCCATCCCGGGCCTACAAGCTTCTCATCAGTAAGCTTATGGCAACTACTACATTTTACCTGAGAGATCTGGTTTCCCAGTTCAGCCTTTGCAGCATCTAATGTTGGGGATAGGTCTACACTCGTAAATTTGCCTTCACCCCGATGAGGATCATAAGAAGGATTACCCGGATCTGTGCCGGTGGCAGGGGATGATGCAGCTTCATTGGCTTTCTTCGGGTCATTGCTTCCACCACAGGAAGCTGCAGCAACAATGATCAAAGTAATAAGACTAAGTGAAAGAAGTTTTTTCATGTTCCAGAATTTAAATAAAGAATTTATTTGCTTGTACAATTTTACCCAAGACATGAGGATCTTCTTATGCGTTCAATCATAAATGATAAATATCATATATTTGAATAAGCAGGGTCACAATTGGTACAGCCTCCTGACTTTAATTTTGTTTATCACTCGTAACGCAGAAAAAATGATTGATATCAACTTATTACTGGCATGGGGTGCTACTTATAAAAAAATAAGCTCAGGCGAAATCATTTTCCATGAAGGACAAACCTGCTCTTATTATTATCAATTGGTAAGCGGGAATGTAAGGTGGATAAATATTGATTCTGAGGGCAGGGAATGTATCCATAGCATCATAGAAGCTGGTGAATCTTTTGGTGAATTCCCTTTATTTGATGACGGGCCTTATGCCGCCTCAGCAATTGCAGAAACTAACTGCATTCTGATCAGACTTTATAAACCTACATTCATTAATCTGCTTAAGGAAAACACCAATTTACTTTTCGACTTTACCAGACTATTAACCAAACGACTCAGATTCAGGTATTCTGTTATCAAAACATTCGCTTGTCACAATCCCGAAACCAGAATAATTAACCTGATTAATCATCTCAAAGCAGAAAATAAAAACTTCTGCAATGAATGTAATCAGTTAAAATTAACCCGCCAGCAGATAGCATATATGACCGGACTTAGAGTAGAAACCGTCATTCGAACCATGCGTTTGATGCATGAAAAAGGAGATTTAGTTATAAGCAAAGGAAAGGTGTATTGTAAGGATATGATTGAAGTCATAATGTTATAATTAAATCTGGCCTATTTTTGTATTGAACATGAATAGGTTTATATCGCGATGGCTCAACATTTCAATCCTTAATCTGTTACTTGTTGCTGCTCTGGGTTTAATTCTTCGCTATAAAATTGCGTATTCCCTCCCCTTCATAGATCAGAAATTTATTCTGCATAGTCATTCTCATTTCGCATTCTCAGGTTGGATTACCCAAAGCCTGATGATTCTAATGATTTATTATCTGGGAACCAGATTTGAAAATGAGATCAGTAAAAGATATCGATACCTGTTATATGCAAATCTGATCAGTTCATACGGGATGATGATTTCTTTCATCATCCAGGGATATGCCTTATATTCTATAAGCTTTTCAACCCTCAATATTTTTGCATTCTATGCCTTTGCATTTTATTTCTGGAAGGATCTTAATAAGATAAAAGAAAAAAGCGCAAGCATACTATGGTTTAAAGCGGCTTTGATCTTTGGGATCATTTCATCATTCGGCGCATTTAATCTGGCTTATATGTTGGCTAATAAAATAAATAATCAGGACTGGTACCTAAGCTCAATTTATTTTTTCCTGCATTTTCAGTACAATGGCTGGTTTCTCTTTGCAGGGATGGGTTTGCTCAATGACAAGCTGGAAATTATTAGCGGAGAACGACAAAAGCTTTATAGAGTATTTCATTTTTTTTGCTTCGCCTGTATCCCTGCTTATTTTCTTTCAATCCTTTGGATGGAATTTATTGGTACGATATATATAATACTAATTGCAGCAGTAATTCTGCAATTAGCAGCCTGGATAATTCTACTTAAAGTCTGCAATAAGAACAGAGATTTAATCCATCAGAACATTCCGCAATATGGAAAAACCCTGTTCATTCTTTCAGCTATAGCCTTTACAATTAAACTTATCCTGCAATCCGGATCAATACACCCTGAACTTAGTCATTTGTCCTATGGATTCAGACCAATTATTATCGGCTATTTACATCTGGTTCTGCTAGGCGTAACAAGCACCTTTATTCTGGGATATATTGTATCCTTTGAGCTCATCAGTATTAGTAAATTATTAATTTCGGGCATATTTATTTTTGTATTTGGCATAATATTCAATGAATTACTCTTAATGATTCAGGGCGTTTCTGCTTTGAGTTATACAGCAGTCCCCTATATCAATGAAATGTTGCTCGGCGCGGCAATTATTATGTTCACTGGTATTTTGACTATGCTGATCAGCCGTTTCAAATTTCTGAAACAGCATGAGAGTCTGTAATTAATCGCCTTTAAATTTTAATTACAGGTTGCGTAATGCCTGTAAGAGATGCCTCTTATTGTGTGCAAGCAGAAATCTGAATGTATCACCGAGCCTGATGCTAATCCATGGTGCAATGGAAACAGGTACCTTAACAGAAGCCATATCCACTTGTTTCGCATCGCTCAGATAGCTCAGTAATAATTCTTCCTGACGAAGAAACTCACTGATTACAATTCTTGAATCCGGAAATTCCTCAGGCTGATGATCTTTGAATGCTTTAAATTTTTTAGTCCCGGTTTCCGGAGACATCATCTTCGTAAAATAATCTCCGAGCCAGCCACTCCGATAAACAGGCTTATCAGATTTTTTCGCTTTTCTCAAAGCATTGGTAATTTGTGGGAGATAATAAAATCCATAGCTATTCAAATGGTCAAGACATTGCAGAATACTCCAGCCTCCGGAAGCAGAAGGTTTTTGCAATACATTTTCAGATGCTCTTTCAAACCTTTCCATTACCTGATCCATCTGATTTCTAATTTCTATTTCAAGCTCCTCTATCAGCTTGTATTTATCGAGTTTCATAATTAGTAGCGAAATCCCCAAATAATAGTGTTCTATATTAACTTTAACTGATCTCTAACATACTCTTAAATGATAACCCTGTTAATCAATTTGCTGAAGTTTGTCGGATCTATTCCCAGATAATTTGCAAGATATTTATGTGGTACAATATTCAGAATATGCGGACTTCGGGTCAATAGTTTTTTGAACTTCTCCTCCGATGAAAAGCACTGTAACTCTGCTAGTCGCTCAAGTACCCCGGCAAGGGCACCTGAAACTCCGGTCATAATGATGGATCTTACTCCCTGATACCTGAGCATAAGGTCTTTCAGATCTGAAAAAGAAGCTCTTAAAAATTCAGATCTGCTCAAGGCTTCATAATTATATTTAGAGATTTGCTCATTCAGCATAGAATCAAGAACTCCTCCAAAAGAGGGAGCATAAGTAAAGACCAGTGTCGCTTCCCGTCCATATTCATCATGGTAATAAACACGCTGAACCCCATCAAGAACAAAATAGAGATAACGTTCCCTTTCACCAGATCGTGTAATTACTTCCTTTCTTCTGGCAGTAAAAGGAGTCCATATTGCTGAAAAAGCCTCCCATTCCTCCTGATTCAATTTATGAATCCGATCAATGAGTAATTTTAATTGCGTCAATGATTGTTGTAGGTCCATTCGACTATTTTTTATCTCTGTTAATCAGTATGCCCTTACCTAACCCCCAACTGATAGCTATTGAGTCTCCATTTCCCATTCCCTGTTCTCCGAAAAACTGCTACCTCAATATCGTCACCGCTCCTGAAATAACTTTCCTGCCTTTCGTCTTGGGATCAATAATATAATAATATGTACCTACCGGCAGATTAATCCCATTAAATTGCCCATCCCATGGTTTAGAATAACCTTTTAAACTTTTATAAACAATCTCCCCAAAGCGACTAAAAACCTGAACAGTAGCATTGGCATAACTTTCAAGGTATTTCACATTCCAAAGATCGTTCATCCCATCGTTATTCGGACTAAACGCATTTGGTACTTCAGGTTGTCTCAGTACTTTGACAAGGACATTATCCATGGAGACACAAGACTGATCAGAAGTCACAGTCACTGTATAGGTGATATCATCTAGAGGGCTTGCCACCGGATCTGGAATATCATCCCGGCTTAAACCACTTGAGGGAAACCATTTATAAGTCAGATTACTGCCCACTGCAATTGCATTTAGCTTAACCTCTCCACCCTCAAGAACCAGGGTATCTCTTCCCGCATTAAGTAAAGGAGTAGGAATTACTGTAATTGTCTGAGAAATTGATTCGGAACATCCATTATTCGCAGAAAAAACATATTTCAGCGTATGAGTACCTATTCCTGCCTCTGCAGGATTGAATGTTCCCGTGGATGATAATCCGGGGCCATAATACATCCCGGATCCCGTCTGACCTGATAATTCTCTTGCCTGGGTAATGCGGAAAGGGGCAAGTTCCTGACAAACATTAGCAATCGGACTAAAGCTTAATGATGGAGATGCAAATAAAGTTATTGTCTTAATCTCATCATCAAAACAACTTCCTCCTGAATAAGCGACTAGTCTAACCCTGATTTGTCTGGTTGCAGGCGAGCTAAACACCGGATAATTAAAACGATATTCCTTACCAGGAAGAGGATTTTCATCCACAATTTTCACTGCAGGGGCATTATCATAATCAAAATACCATTCTACTTTTCCTACATTTCCAAAATCAACAGTTGAAGTATTTTTAAATACCACTTCTTTGTTACTGCAAAGGCCAGACGGATTAATCACATCAAAACCTGCTATTGGTGTAGCGCCGTTTACAGTAAAAGTTTTTACCAAGGTATTTGTACAGCCTGTCTTTGAGCTTACAGTTAGAGTAACCTGGTAAAAACCGGCAACAGTATACCTATGGGTTGGATTCCTTAATGTTGAGGTATTTGTTCCGGGAGCAGCAGCGGCATTACCGAAATTCCAGAGATAAGTTAGCTCAGACCCATCAGATATTGTTGATGAATCTGTAAACTGAGCAAAGGAATCTTTTATACAAATCTCAGGCACACCAAATTTGACCACCGGTAATGGATTAATTAATACTGATTTTTCAAATACCATACTCTCGCAGGTATTTTCTGTCAGCACTTTTAGTTTCACAATATAGGTTCCAGCACTAAGGAAAGTATGATTAACAGGAGCTCCGGAGTCTCTTTCTTCAGGTGTACCCTGATCACCAAAGTCCCATGTCCATTTAATAATCTTACCCTGAGACGAAACCGACTGGTCAGTGAAAGTCAGTGTCTTATTCTCGCAGGCAGGTATTGCAACCCTAAAATCAGCAAGGGGAAGGTCATAAATAGTGATATCCCTGGAGAAAACTTCTGAAGTACAACCATTTTCACCCTCTATAATAAGTTTGACCTTGTATATACCGTTTTTTTTATAGCTATGTGAGGGATGCTGTTTATCTGAAAATTCATTATCCCCAAAATCCCAAATCCAATTAACTATCTTCATATTATTGGCAATACTGATATCCCTGAATGAGATTATGGAGTTGACACAACTCTGAGCGGGTGCATTAAAAGACGAAACAGGTGGATCAAATATTTCAAAGTCGAGACTTATCAGTTCACTGGCATCGCAACCCGATGGAACTGGATTCTGTGCAATTGCAGTAATTCTGTACTTACCAATGGCTTTGTAGATCGGATCAGCTTTTGGATAGACATAGTTATAGACTGTTCTTCCATCAATTTGAGAAGTCGTAAATACAGGATTTAAATCTGTATATGATCCTTTTCCATCATCAATATCCCAAACTATACTTGAGGATTGATAGGGAAGTTTTAGAACAAATTTCGGAGCCGAATTAGAACAGCCACTGGTAATTATCTTATCTGCTTTATTGCTTACAGTTATATTCTGAAAGAGATTCCGCACATCGGCACCAGCCAGATAGGCATAAGATTCAACAGGTCCATAACCATAAGCTATTGCTACAAAGCCACCGCTTGCTTTAATCCGATGTTGATCCTGGGAACCCGTAACATCAATTACAGCGTATGAATACTCATTATCCACTGCTTTAAAATTGTTTATTGCGGTCCCGTCTACAGTTAGACCTCCAGCGTCAGCCGTCTTGATAATGATATTCAGAAAATACTTATTGATCTGGGTTCTCACACCCGAAATACTATTTAATCTGGAGAATACCGTGATATCACTGAGAGTCTGTTCTATTGGATTCAGAACTGTCATTTCCGGATCACCGGGAAATCCGGGTTCCTGGCCGCCCTGCCCACCCGGACCTCCTTGATTATTTGGGTTAGCCGCATTACAATTTTGTGAACTTTGATATTGGGCTACTCCGACAGGCTTATCCGCTTTCAGAATACTCGGTTTGTTTGTAAAATAAGTTATAATACTACCTTTCTTATAAGGATTAGCCAGAGGAACGCCAGCAGCCTGGGTATTACTTCCATTCACAGAAATCGTTGTATTGTCTTCCGAGACAATGACCCTGATTGCATCAATATTACCGTTTTCAGTATTGTAGAATGGGGCAGTTACAAAGTTCTTTCCCCATGAAGATACCGGAAATAGCTGCTGATAAAGATTATCACCACCGCTGGGATTCGCCCTGGTACTCCCCGATTCGCAAAAAGCTGACCAGGTACTCCCAGAAAAAACAGCGATTGGTTTACAAGTACCCAAGGTCCTGATAAGTGAACCCGAAACATCATTTGCAGACTGGTACTGATATATATCACCCTTATTCAACTTTTGAGTTATTTTAAAGGCAGTATTTGCTTTACGGGCACCATTAAAACTATCAGTAGCAGGGGTAATTTCAATCTCGGTATTATCCTCAACAGCCAGGATTGTAAACTGGGACCGGGCATTACCTCCTTGTGATCCTCCGGAATTTTGATAAGAAAATGCATAATATTCCCGGCCCAAAGATTTAGTTGGAAGAATTAAACTGCCCCCGGTTCTGGCACTGTTTGAAATTATTGAATAAACAGAAATCGGATTACCAGAAGTGATATGAATACCTCTGTTAGATTCAATAACATCCGAACTTGCAATATGAACATCAATAGCATTCGGGTCTACAAATACCGGGCTAATAATGTTTGCAGCAATGCTGCCGGAAGCAATGATCTGGCCATTCCCCTCAACCTGATAGGTTGTATTTACATCAGATGAAAGAAACAAAGTCATTCTGGATAACTTAGCATCAATATGTCCGGCATAAGCTACCCAGAAATCAGTCCCCTTGTTCGAAGTATTCTGCGCAGAGGCATTTAGGAATATACCGGCAAGCAAGCCAAAAACAATCAGTACTATTCCTGAAATTCGTTTCAAAACTGTTTCAAATAATTATAAGATTATAACTCCGGAAAATCTGATACTAAAACTACGTAAACAGTTTGATTTGATGTTACATAATTAATAATTCAACTCAATTTTTGCGATAAATCAGAACAGACAATATTGCTTATTCGATTGGCAGGAATTTGACCAGGGAGGGTTTATCAATCTGTAGTTTCTGCCCGCTTGGACTAAGTTTTCCGGTTTCCTGATCCCGCTTAAATACAATAATCTCATTACTTCCCTGACTGGTAGAAAGTAGCCAGTTGCCGCTTGGGTCAATTTCAAATGTGCGTGAACTCTTACCGAGAGAAGGTTGCTTCTCAATCAAACTAAGCATACCGGTCTTCGGATTAACTGAATAAATCGCGATTTCATTTACAGTGCTTCTGGTATTTGCATAAAGAAATTTACCATCTGCAGAAACATGAATATCTGCTCCATGACCTGGCCCTGTAAATCCTTCTGACAGCATTGGAACAGACTGGATCTGAGTAAGATGACCTTTTTTATATCTGAAGGCATATACCATAGCGTTAATTTCTGTTACTGAATAAAGAAATTTCTTATTAGGGTGAAAAGTAAGATGTCTCGGACCAGCACCCGGATCCAGTGTTACGAACGGCTGGGCAGCTGCAGATAAGGCCTGTGGCCTGTTTTTAGGATTAAACTTGTAGATATTAATCTTATCCGTTCCGAGATCAGCAGTTAACACATACTTATTATCAGGTGATAAGATCGCTGAGTGCACGAATGGTTTTTTCCTGGCAATACTGCTTCCTTCATGTTTAATATCCTGAATATCAGACCCAAGAGTTCCATCAGTTTCAACTGGTATAGCGGTTAGAGAACCGCCTCCATAATTGGCAGCAAAAACATATTTTGCTTTGGCGTCAACAGAAATATAAGTTGGCCCATTACTGCCAGAGGGTTGACTGTTTAGAAATCTCAGTTCAGCATTTTTAGAATCAAATGAGAAAGCGCTGATTTTACTTCCTCTTCCTTCGGTAACAGAATAAACAAACTTCCGATCTTTGGTAAAAGCAAAATAAGACGGACTTTCAATTATAGCTTTCGACTTATAAATCATCTCCCCGTTCTGACTATCAAATTCATATACATAGATCCCTTCACTTTTACCCGGGGAAGTATAGGTTCCGATTAATAAATGATATTTTGTACTCTGAGCAAATAATACTGAACTTATAAAAAGTAAGGTAAATAGGGCAGTTATCTTTTTAATATACATGGTTATTGTTATTTGATGAACTCCAAAAATATTAAAAAAATGGGGAGAGAACTGTATTCAATCTAATCTCCTTTTTAATATGTTCTGAAAGAACCAAATCCTGAGCAATATTGGTGCTATCCGGATACTTAATTGTTAGTCCATCGTTCTAAGCCTTTTTCAAAACTAAATTAGTTCATCTGTATTGGTTAAAACACAATTTCTGAGCTTTGGCAAGCAGATGATCAAAAATTTATTAATTTCATTTTTTCAAAAAACAAGTATGAAAAGAATCAAGTTAATAGCTTCAACAATACTTTTTGTCCTCCTGCTAAGTACCCTGTCTTATGCTCAGGATAAGAAAGAACTTACTATCGTTACTTTTGGAAATTCTACTACAGCACCTAGAAAAGGCATCGAAAAGGTTTATGCCGTAAGGATACATGAGGCACTTATTGAAGCCGGTATACCGAACAAAGTAATTAATTCTGGCGTTGGAAGTAATCATACCGGCTCAGTGAAAGATAATGACCATCCTAAAATTGAACATGGTATGGACAGGTTTGAAAAAGCTGTATTAAACTATCATCCGGATTGGGTAACCCTTAATTTTGGTCTCAATGATGCATATCAGGATCAAGGAGACGGCACCCCATCACGTATCCCACTGGATGCCTATGTGGCCAATCTGACTCACTTTATCACAGAGATCAAAAAAAATAAGGGCAGGGTTATTCTGCTGACTCCAAATCCTTTAAGTTCAAAACTGGAAAAATTCAGACATGAGCGCTTGAAGCTATACCGGGATGCAGTAATCAGACTCGCAAAATCTGAGCATGTAGAGCTTATTAATTCATGGAAAGTCTTTGGGAAATATGCCAGAAAAGACTCAGCAGGAATGGAGGGACTTTTGCCGGACGGTCTTCATCCAATGGATACCGGTCATAAGCTGATTGCAGATGAAATAGTGAAAATAATTAAAAGAAAAAGCCGCTAAATTCAGAGCCGGAGCATCTTTTTAGCATTATTATATAAAATCTTTCGTTCAATTTCTTTGCTCGCAGAGAGTTTTCTTATCGCTTCAATTGTTGCCGCACCCTGACAGGCAGGACCATGTCCAGCATAGTCATCACAATCACTTCCATACAGTAGTTTATCCTGATGTTTACTTAGAAAAGCTCGGGCATGATCTTCATCTCTGGTTAAGGAGCTCAGGCCTGATCCTCCTGAAATATCACCATACATATTCGGATAATCGTTCATTAAGCGATCAGTTAAACCACCGGGTGTTACTTTACCACGGGGATACAAAACATTTTGATCGGCATGATTCTTATCAATATTAGCCCAAAAGGTTTGTGAATGCCCTAAGAAATTCACTTTAGGAAACTTTTCGAGCATTTTATAGAAACGTTCAAAGCCGCGATTATACATATTATATTGCCAGTGCATTAAAACAGGCACATCATATTCCTGTGCAAGCTGGTAGATTTTTTGCATTTCAGGAGAATCACAATCTACGTTGAACTTTAACTCGCCGATCATTTTGGCTCCTAATTTCAGGTATTTTTCAATTTCAGGAATGGCCCCCGGAAAATCAGGTACCTCACATGCCCCGAAAAGCATTTCAGGAGCACGATCTTTGGCATATTGATAACAAACCTCATTCCCTCCTGCTTTAACTTGTAATCCATTACTAACGCCATAATGTGTTGAGCCATAACTAAGCGGCCTTCCAGCAGGCAAAAGGATTGTGGTGGTAACTCCCATCATTCGCTGATGTGCCAGCATTTTATCCTGAGATCTTCCTGCATAATCGGTATGTTGATGAATATCTATGATCGGTTCAGAAGGCTGAAGTACTGCACCATTAAGTCTTAAAGAATACCCGGCCAGCAGCAAACCTGTTCCTGCAATAAAGTGGCGGCGATTGATTGTGTTTTTAGTTTCCATATTAGCGTTTACGTACCCAATTTACAAAATGTATATCAAACCGGGAAATAATCCAACTTGCCTAAATCACCTAAAAGAGAGAACGAAGATTTCGTCAGTCACCTGTATTTTACATACCAGTACGGATAAATTAGTTAAATCTTAATTACCTTTAAATCTTCAAAGAAAACTATGAAAGCAGTAAAAGCATATGCCGCACAAAGCGCGGAAAGTCCGTTGGCACCCTGGCACTTAGACCGTCGTGAACCCGGGGCCGAAGATGTTGAAATCGAAATTCTTTATTGCGGAGTTTGCCACTCAGACATTCATACCGCCCGGAACGAGTGGAGAGGTACTGTTTATCCGGCAGTTCCGGGTCATGAAATTGTAGGCAAAGTGATTCGGGTAGGTGAATCCGTAAAACGTTTCAAAGCAGGTGATACTGTTGGTGTGGGCTGTTTTGTCGATTCTTGCGGACATTGCAGCAATTGCAATGATTATCTGGAACAATATTGTGAAAACGGACATACCCAAACTTATAATTCCTTAACTCAGGATAAAAAATCGATCACCTTAGGCGGTTATTCAACACATATTGTTGTTAAAGACCGGTTTGTACTTAAAGTATCTGACAAATTACCATTGGCGAATGTTGCACCTCTCCTGTGTGCCGGAATTACCACTTACTCTCCAATCAAACACTGGAATGTGAAAAAAGGCGATAAACTGGCAGTTCTTGGTCTGGGAGGATTAGGACATATGGCAGTGAAAATTGCCTCCTCTATGGGTGCCGAAGTCACGGTATTAAGCCGTTCAAGATCTAAGGAACAAGATGCTAAGCGACTGGGTGCTAAATATTTCAAGCTTACTTCAGACCCCGAGGTGATGAAATCACTCGCTTCAACTTTTAATTTCATAATTGATACAGTCTCGGCAGACCATGATTATAATGAATACCTGGCACTTTTACGTTCAAATGGTGTTATGATTCTCCTGGGAGCACCGCCAAATCCCGCCGATGTATCTGCTTTTCAACTGATCGGTGGACGCCGCAGCCTGGTAGGTTCTCTTGTCGGAGGCACCAAAGAAACTCAGGAAATGCTGGATTACTGTGCTGAACATAATATTACATCCGACATCGAACTGATTAATATTGACCAGATCAACGAAGCCTATGAACGCACCTTAAAAGGAGATGTTCATTATCGCTTTGTAATCGACATGAAATCACTTAAATAAACCCTTTTTAATACGGATATTTATTAATTTGTGAAATTATCTTAAAAATTATTAAAATGACGAAGAACCTTCATGTTTTAGCAGCAAGTGCAGCATTAATTTTTACTTCCTACAGTACTGATGCAAGTGCTTTTGCAAATTATACCTCAATGCAGGACACAAGCAAGGCTCCTGTAGAGAAATTAGCTCCAAACAATAACTATTCTCCAGCATTTGCAGGTCAGACAAGAATTGCAGGAACAAAAACTAAAACTGCCTTAGATGTAAAAGTACTTGCTGAAGGATTGAAAAGGCCCTGGGGCATGACTATTCTTCCTGATGGCCGTTTGCTGATCACTGAAAAAACCGGAACCATGAGAATTGCCACTACTACAGGAAAAGTTAGTGAACCAATCACTGGTTTACCTGAAGTTAATTCAACTGGCCAGGGTGGTTTACTGGGCTTAACTGTTGATCCGGCTTTTTCAAAAAACCGGATTGTATACTGGGTATACTCTGAAAAAACAAGTACTGGTAACCTGACTGCTGTTGCTAAAGGAACATTGTCTTCTGATGAAAAAAGAATAGAAAATGTTAATGTGATTTACAGGGCAGATCCTGCACACCCAAGTACAGGACATTACGGAGGTAGAATTCTGGTCGACAAAACCGGCAACTTGCTGGTTACTACAGGAGAACGTTCTTCATTAGAAACAAGACCACAAGCACAGTTTTTAACCTCTGCAAACGGTAAAGTATTACGTATAACAAAAGATGGCAAAGCAGCTCCGGGCAATCCGGTATGGAATGAAGCTGGCGCAAAACCTGAAATTTATTCCTATGGGCACAGGAATGTGCAAAATCTGGCATTTCACCCGGTAACAGGTGATATCTGGACCGCAGAGTTTGGACCGATGGGTGGTGATGAACTTAACCTGGTAAAACCCGGCAAGAACTATGGCTGGCCAACAATTACTTATGGTATGGAATATAGCGGAGCTAAAATTGGAGATGGAATACAACAAAAAGCAGGCATGGAACAACCAGTCTACTATTGGAACCCTTCAATTTCTCCAAGCGGAATGTCATTCTACTCAGGAAATATGTTTCCTGACTGGAAGAACAATCTTTTTATTGGAGCACTTAGTGGCAAACATATTCTGAGATTGGTTATCAAAGACAATAAAGTTGTTGGAGAGGAAAGATTACTTGCCGATCAGAATCAGCGTTTCAGATCTACCTTACAGGGCAAAGACGGAGCACTTTATGCAATTACCGACGAAGGAAGGCTTTACAGAATAGCTAAAAAGTAAAAAGAATAGCAACTCTTGAAAAATGAGTTAATTAATTGAGCATGTTTTAATGTGCTGAATAAAATACTAAAGGGCAATTTCCAGATTGGAAATTGCCCTTTAGTATTTATTGTTGCCTGCTTAAAATAGATCTTCAAACTAGTTTTCTATTATTGAGCTCCAGCTTTTAAGCCTAATCCTTTTAATTCATTATGTTCCAAACTTAATTTTTCAAATAAAATTGAGCATATTTAATTTTCAATCGCATACATTATTCATGAGATCATTTACCCTTCATTTCAAGACAGCTTTCCTTGGCTTAATTTTATTTCCTCTAATCAGCATATCTCAGGAGAATAGTTTTAAAAGCTATACTCAGAGCCTTGAAGGAACAGATCTGAAATTTGATATGATTGCCATTCCCGGTGGAAGTTTCAATATGGGCAGTCCGCTATCAGAAGCGGGTCGGCGCCCGGACGAAGGTCCGCAACACCAGGTAAAGATCAGCCCCTTCTGGATGGGTAAACATGAGGTGACCTGGGATTTCTTTGAACCCTTTGTTTACAAGAACCAGGAAATCAGCCGAAGCAAAGCACCACTAAAACAAGAGGTTGATGCCTTAACCCGTCCAACAAAGCCTTATGTAGACATGACCTGGGGAATGGGCAAAGAAGGTTTCCCTGCAATTGGCATGACTCAATACGCTGCCATCCAATTCTGTAAATGGCTTTATGCAAGAACAGGTGAGTTTTACAGACTCCCAACAGAGGCAGAATGGGAATATGCCTGCCGGGCACAGACAACCGGAGCTTACTCACATCCTGCAGAATCAAAGCTGGAAGACTATGCCTGGTATAAGGCCAATAGCGGAAATAAAACGCATCCGGTTGGAGAAAAAAAACCAAATCCCTGGGGACTACATGATATGCATGGCAATGTCACTGAATGGACTTATGACCAATATAAACCAGACAGCTACTCAAAATTCGCCGGCACTGTAGCCCAGGATCCTGTAATTCCATTTGTAACTTTATATCCCAACGCTGTAAGAGGTGGATCATATGAAGATCCTGCAACAGATTTACGCGCTGCAAGCCGCAGAGGATCACAAGCTGAGTGGAAACAAATAGATCCGCAGATTCCAAAAAGTAACTGGTGGTTAACCGGGGGAACATTCGTTGGCATACGATTAGTCAGGCCACTTGTTCCACCTTCTAAAGAAGAAATTGAAGCATATTACAATCGTGAACCCATAGCTGATTATTAATTCAAAACATTCATAACATGAAGAACGAAATATCTGAAACTAAACAAAGGAGAGATTTTCTAAAAACCTCCGCCATTCTTACCGGTGGTGCATTATTAAGTGGAATTCCTCTGGCTGGTGCTTATGCCAGCGGCTCTGATGTCATTAAGATTGCCCTTATAGGCTGTGGCAGCCGAGGAACCGGAGCTGCATTCCAGGCACTTAGCACAAAATTCAACCTAAAACTGGTAGCCATGGCTGATGCATTCCCAGATAAACTCGATAAAAGCTACCAGGCTTTACTAACGAAATTTGGTGCTGAAAAAATCAGCGTCCCCGCAGATAAAAAGTTTGTTGGATTTGATGGTTATATATCAGCCATGCAGGATGCTGATGTCGTATTGCTTTGCACCCCTCCGGGATTCAGACCCGTGCATTTTGCAGAAGCGGTAAAACAAAATAAACAGATCTTCATGGAGAAACCGGTCGCAACTGATTCTCCGGGTATCAGAAGTGTTTTAGCAACAGCCGAAGAAGCCAAACGTAAAAAGCTGAATGTAGTGGTTGGATTACAGCGGCATTATCAAAAAAATTACCGCGAAATCATCGACAGAGTACATCAGGGTGGAATCGGAGACGTGGTATCCGGACAAGTTTACTGGAACAGTGGCGGTGTATGGGTTAATCCACGTCAGCCGAACCAAACAGAAATGGAATATCAGATGAGAAACTGGTATTACTTCAATTGGCTCTGTGGAGACCATATCGTTGAACAGCATGTACACAATATCGATGTAGCCAACTGGGTAAAAAACAAATATCCCGTTTCAGCATACGGAGCAGGTGGCCGCTTTCTTAGAACCGGGAAAGATTATGGTGAAATTTATGACAGCCACTCCATTGAATTTGTTTATGATGATGGCAGCGTAATCTCAAGTCAGTGCCGCCACTATACCGGAGGTGCAAACAGGGTGGATGAATCTTTTCAGGGAACTAAAGGTAAGGTATTCCTTGACTCCAGTAATGTTGGTAAGATATGGGATCACAAAGGAAAGGTATTGGTAAATTATGAAGGAAAGGGGGATGCCAATCCATACCAGACTGAGCACGATGAACTTTTTGCTGCCATTACTGCCGGTCAGTTCAAGTTTTCTGATGCAGAAAATGCTGCAAAAAGTACTATGACTGCTATTCTGGGCCGGTATGCCTCCTACTCCGGCAATGTGGTTAAATGGGACGAGGCCTTGAATTCAGAGATCAGCCTGATGCCTGAACGTTTGGCATGGGATGCACTTCCAAAAGTTTTACCCAATTTCGATGGCACCTATCCCTATGCTATTCCGGGAGTAACAAAAGTGGTCTGAGAAGCAAAAAAATAGAAACAATGAAACGAAGTGAATTTATAAAAAGCAGCGTAATACTCGGATTTGGTGCTACCCTTGGTAAATCCGCTCTGGCTGCAAATATTCCAGCGGTTGACAAAGCAGAAAAAAACTTCAACCTGGATTACGCACCACATGCCGGTATGTTTGCCGCCCATGCCGGAGAAAATTTTATTGACCAGATCAAATTCATGCATGACCAGGGATTCAGAAGCATTGAAGATAATGGCCTAATGAAACGCCCGGTAGCCTTGCAGGAAGAAATAGGAAATACGCTTGCCAAATTAAACATGACCATGGGCGTATTCGTGGTTGATAAAGGCGGAAATGGTGCAAATACCCTTGCAGCAGGTAAAAAAGAATACATCGACATCTTTTTAAACGGATGCCGTCAAGCAGTTGAGGTAGCCAAGCGGGTAAACGCGAAATGGGCAACAGTAGTCCCCGGTGATTTTGAACGCGCTCTTCCTATTGGCATACAAACCGGAAATGTGATCGAGGCATTGAGACGTGGTGCCGAAATTCTGGAGCCTCATGGATTGATTATGGTACTGGAACCGCTCAGTGATACCCCTAACCTATTTCTGCGCCATTCCGACCAAACCCATCTGATCTGTAAAGGTGTAAAGAGTCCTTCCTGTAAGATTCTCTATGATATTTACCATATGCAGAAAAATGAAGGCAATCTGATCACAAACATGGAGAAATGCTGGGATGAAATCGCCTACATTCAGATCGGTGATAATCCGGGAAGAAAAGAACCGGGAACCGGCGAGATCAATTATCGTAATGTCTTCAAATACATCGATAGTAAAGGCTTTAAGGGCGTTCTTGGTATGGAGCATGGAAATGCAATGCCTGGTAAAGAAGGAGAGCTGGCACTGATCAAAGCTTATCGGGAAGCTGATAAGTTTAAGTAATCGGGGGTCTGATCTGGAGGTTCCAGCTTTCAGGAATAACAAATCTTGAAGGAGGTTCCAGCTTTCGCTGGATCCGATAGCTATCGGATGACATATCAGGAGTGGATATAGGGAGATTCCAGCTTTCGCTGGAATCGGAGTTTTTAAACAAAAAAAACTTCCGCAAGGATAAAAAATGAGTAAAAGGAAACATCACTTATTGTGCGCTTCCGCATTTCGATTCCAGGAAGGCTGGAATCTCCTTACCCCCAACAACACTTGTCATTCCAGCGAAAGCTGGAACCTCCCTTCAAATTACCCAAACAAGCTTAAAATCAATCCAATTTTAAGATCGTTCCCTGAATCGATCTCGTGCCATTATCCTTATTAAAATAATAAACAACCAGAACCCGCTTCTTGTCTAATTGTACCGGCCAGGTATAACCAAGATCGCCACTCCCGCCATCTTCACGCAGAATAATCTCAGGAGCAGTTTTAAAATCGGTACACTCTTCATTCAGAATCCGGGCACGGATTCCAAAGGGCTTGTGGCGGTAGCCATAGGTGATCAGCACCCGCTTATCCGGAAGTCGCAGGGCATTCATTGGATGCCCCTTAAATCCCATACCCTCCCATTTGCTGAAAGTTTTGCCACCATCTGTTGAACGGGCAATACAAGCCTGATCTTCGTAGCCAGCTGTCCTGAGGAATGCGAGAATATCCCCTTTTGGAGTTTCATAAACTGAGGTTTCATTGAATGAAATTTTATCATCGACAGCTACCGGAGATGAGTAATTCCAGGTCTGACCCTTATCGTCAGAATTGATCAGATGAACAGAAGTTTTTCCCGGAGCATGGCTTGCTGCCACCGCCCAGAAGATTCTTCCGCTCTTGCCTTCATAGAGGGCACCACGATTGTAGGCCGGGACAGGATCACCCATTGGATTAATATTAATCTCAGGCTCAATATGTGGTGGATAGATCGGCTGCTCCCAGTTTTTGCCGCCATCTTTTGAACGTACCAGATAGCCCCCTAAAAACACCGCACCCCCGGCAAGGAAATGAGGTTTTTTAAGATTTGCCATACCATCAGGCCTGAGAAAGGCCCAGCCATAACTCGTACACAATAAAGTGCCGTCGCGCAATTGCAGTAAACAAGGATCCTGAGATCCGCCAAATGGGTGTGCATAGATCAGTTCCGGATTCTTTGACCAATTCTCGCCATCCTTTGATCTTAGAGAAACCAGGTAACTGTTGGGATCCACATGATTGGTATGGTCTTCACCAAATACCTTGCGGTCGGGTGCCCGTCTGAAAGCCAATAACAATTCCCCGTTCGGGCGTTTTACAATCGATGGAAATGAGGAATAGAATTGAGGGTCTTCATAGATCATAATGTCTTTGATCTTTTGAACTCCGGGGATGCTGTCCTTGCTGAATGCCTGATCCGGGAAATTCGCTCTGCTATTGCTAACGAAGCATAGAGCAAAAACACAAATTGCCAAGGCCGCTAATGATCTTATTTTTTTCATAAAAAGGGATTGAAAAAGAGAACTAACTCCTCCAGTCATTTTAGGAGAAATAATTTGTACAGAGAACAAATTAATAAAAAGATAGAGCAAATAACTAAGCAACCCTATGAATTGGCAATATTAGTAAGGAGATTACTTCTCCGCTCTGGGCGGATCGCAATGACAACCAACCACCCCCCCTATCCAAAAATCGTAAAAACCAATAAACAAACAGGAATAGCAAAAATTATCCCAACAATAACCAGAGATTCTTTATGCGCAAAATTCAAGGTCCAGCCGATACCAATACGTTTCTCTACCCAAATAGCAGGATCACCAGGATTATTATACATAATCCCCCATTTCCAAAACTCATCATTCCGCCTGTTGAAATCATTCATACCCTTATCTTTTGCTACTATCCTCCAAAATACTGATATTCAGAGAAGTTTGCAAAACCTGATAATCACTAATCTTAAAACTATGGCTATTCATTCCCAAAGTTCATTCACACAATTTAACTATAACTCAATGAGGTTTTTACTAAGCATCCTTTTCACAACCTTTCTTATTTCCTGCAACAAATCTGGTTATGATAATCTATCTGTCAAAGGTCTAAAGGAACCGGTCGAAATTATCAGAGATGAATGGGGAGTGAATCATATTTACGCGAAAAATCAGCATGATTTATTCTTTGCACAGGGATATGCAGCAGCTAAGGACCGTCTGTTTCAATTCGAAATATGGAGAAGACAGGCTACCGGCACCGTCGCAGAAATCCTCGGAGAACGGGAAGTAAAACGGGATATTGGTGCCCGCTTATTTAAATTCAGAGGGGATATGAAACAGGAAATGAACCATTATCATAAAGATGGTGAAGAGATCATTACCGCCTATAGCGATGGGGTGAACGCCTACATCGATGAAATTCTTAAAACACCTGATCAACTGCCAATTGAGTTCAAATTGCTAAACATTAGACCAGGTAAATGGACACCAGAGGTAGTCATATCCCGGCATCAGGGCCTTTTAGGGAATATAGGTACAGAACTAAAGACAGGCCGTGCAGTAGCCCGGCTGGGATCTGAAAAAGTAAAGGAGCTATCCTCCTTTCATCCGCAGGTTCCTGATATAGATCTTGATCCGGCAATTAATAAAGATCTATTATTTGATAATATCCTGGAATTGTATGATGCTTTCCGGGCGACCGTAAAATTCGAACCCGAAGATATTCAGGTGGAATATCGCGGAGATAAGAAACAAACAGCCAGTCTGAACATGCTTCCGCCTGATGAATCAATGGAAGATAAACTTTCTATAGGCAGCAATAACTGGGTAGTGGGAGCCAATAAAATGGCCGATGGAGCCGCATTCATGGCCAATGATCCGCACCGTACGATTTCGGTTCCATCCCTTCGTTACATGAGTCACCTTGTGGCTCCAGGATGGAATGTAGCAGGTGGTGGAGAACCGGAAATTCCGGGCATTTCAATAGGACATAATGAATACGGTGCATGGGGACTGACCATTTTCGGTACCGATAGTGAAGATCTCTATGTTTATGATTTGAATCCCAAAAATCTGCGACAGTATAAATATCAGGGAAAATGGGAGGACATGAAAGTTATTCAGGAAAGAATTAAGGTAAAAGGAAAGTCTGAGGTAATAACCGATTTACTTTATACCCGCCATGGCCCGGTAAGCTATGTAGACAGTTTGAATAAAAAAGCCTATGCAGTACGTTGCGGATGGCTTGAACCGGGTGCAGCACCATATCTGGCTTCCTTAAGAATGGACCAGGCAAAAAGCTGGGAAGAATTTCGTGAAGCCTGCTCTTACAGTCATATTCCAAGCCTGAACATGGTATGGGCTGATAAGAAAGGAAATATTGGCTGGCAGGTAGTTGGTTACCAGCCGATACGCAAGAACTTTAGTGGACTTGTTCCTGTCACCGGCGATGGCCGTTATGAATGGGATGGTCGTTTGCCAATAAAAGAACGTCCGAATACCTATAATCCCTCAAAAGGCTTTTTTGCTACTGCAAACCAGAATCTTACACCTGAGAACTTTAATCGCTGGGATGCGACAGGATATGCCTGGGCCGATCCCTACCGGGGAAACCGTATTAATGAGGTTTTGGCAACTGATAAAAAATTAACAATGGATGATATGAAAGCCCTGCAGGTTGATTATCTGTCTATTCCGGCCAGAACAATTACTCCCCTGCTTAACAATTACACTTTTTTAGAAAGAAATGCATTTAAGGCAAGAGAAATGTTGAAAAACTGGGACTTTAAACTGAGTCCGAACTCCATTGAAGCTGCAATATATGTTGCCTGGGAAAATCAGATCAAAGTACAAGCTGCTGAACGATTTATTCCGGCTTCCGCTAAAGGTTTAATCAGTTTGCAAACCAGTAAGGTGGTTGATTGGATCATGAACCCTGATAAAAAGTTTGGCAGCGATCCTATACTTGGACGAAATGAGTTTATATACAATACTTTTATGGCTGGGCTGGCTGATTTGCATGAAAAACTAGGCTCTGATATGAATAAATGGCAATACGGACAGGCAAAATATAAACACACCTATATGGCCCATGCATTGGGACATCTCGTAAAAGACAGCATAAAGGCAAGCTTAGACCTCGGTCCCCTGCCCCGTGGCGGTTATGGAGATACGCCAGGGTCAACCAGCGGAAATTTACGCCAGAGTGCCGGTGCCTCTTTCCGGATCATCGTAAATACAGGCGATTGGGATGCTGCAGTAGCGACCAATGGTCCGGGGCAATCAGGCGATCCGGCAAGTCCTTTTTACAGAAACCTTTTTGAACCATGGGCCAAAGACCAGCATTTCCCGATTTATTATTCAAGGGATAAGATTGAAAAGATCAGTGTGAATAAGACACTGCTGAAGCCGGAATAATTCTATTTTCTTCAGGAACAAAATTAAGCTGGTTCATTTCCAATTTCATGCGTAATTTAGCCTCTGAAAAATTAAAAGACCTATGGATATCGTACAAAAAGTAAATGCATTAAATATTGATCTTGAGAAGTTACCTAAACCTGGTGGCTCCTATACCGCCGTCAATACCCGCGGAAATATTGCTTATGTTGCAATTCAGTTCCCGATAAAAAACGGACAACTTCAGCATGCCGGCCGCCTAGGTGAGGAGATCAGCACGGAACAGGGCTATGAAGCTGCAGGAATCTGTGCCAGGAATATCATCGGACAGATCCAGAAATTCATTGGATTTGAAAATATAGAAGGCCTCAATCATCTTGATATCTATTTTCAAAATAAAGAGAATTGGAATGATGGCCCGGCTGTTGCCAACGGAGCTTCTGATCTCTTTAATGAGATCCTTGGAGAAGCAGGTATACATACCCGTACAATAATCGGGGTGCATTCACTTTCAAGAAACTCCTGCATTTCAATAACCAGTTCCTTCACCTTAAAATCAAAATAATGCCCGGGTTTAATAAAACACAGCAATTGCTTAATAACAACTCAGTATGAATCAATTTATACTGCGAAACATAAAGACTGTTGAAATGCTCGGGGTTATCATGCGGATTTTCAGCTTTACCCTGGTGAGCTGGTTAGGTCCCGATAGTCCATTTCTTTTTGTTTGGTTCTTCAATACCATTGATGCAATTCTGCTTTCCTGGTGCGCGATACTCAAAAAGGACCGTGCTTATACTCTTTTGAATGTATTCTGGATACTTGTTGGAATTATTGGAATTTTCAGAGCCATTGGCTACATTTAATTTTACCTGATTTACCCTACCGAAATGTTTTTGGGTATTGAATAATAAAAAATATGAGAAATTTCATTATTGCAGGAATGCTTCTCCTTCTAGCTTCCTGCGGACAAAATGCAGAACTACTGGGACCTGATGATCAGATCAGATTTGTGAATTATGTCAAAACAATCCGGGATGCTGTAAATACATCAGGAGAAGACAAAGCTAAGCGGAGTATATTGCTCGACAATGGAGTGATTTCTACTAAAGCCTACGTCAAAGATAGCCTGTCTTTAAAGTTTGACTTCTGGCAGGTAAACCTCGTGGAGATTATTGAAAAACCTGCTTTCCTTGAGGTTAACTTCAGCATTCCTCTTGATCCTTCGAATAAATCTTTTCAAAAATCGATCGTACTAAGCAGTATGTTGGATAAAAGCAAAAAAGATATGATAAAAGGATTAAAAGTCGGAGATCAGATAAAAATCAGTGGAAATTTCATTGAGAAAGAGGGCTTTATCGACATCGATAACTTCAGTAATTATAAGTTTTCGAAAAACGTGTTTGATAATCCGGAATTCAAAATTCAGTTAAGGGGAATAGAGACCCGATAACTATTGGGTGGGGAATTGAGAATTGACAGTTGACAATTGACAGTTGACAGTTGACAATTGAAAACGGAGAGTAAATCACTGCAGGATGTCATCCCAACGCAGAAGGGAACTTAGTGCTTGAATTGAGAGTGGAGAGTTGACACCTGATAGCTATTGGGTTGAGTGAGTAGCTGGCGATTACTATCGGGTTTAGTAATAACAAACAGAAAATTACAGACATGGGGACTAATAAGGCAGAGAACATATCAAGACTTCGTTTTTTAAAGAACACAGGTATTATGGCAGCGGGGTTAACTTTTCTGCCTGATTTACTGCGTGCAGAATTTAAAGACAGTCTTTTAGCCAGGCAGGTGAACCAACAGGATATTACAGACTATCAGATCATTATTCCATTACAGGCAAATGCAATAGAAAAAGAGGCAGCCCTGCAACTTCAAAAATATTTATCTAAATTATCTGTCAGGGAAGTTCCAATCGCAGAGGAAGGGAAATCTATTGTCAAGAACGGTATTTTCCTCGGACAAACAGATTATGCCAAAGCCAGGCAAATTAATTTCAGCCGACTTCCGGAAGCCGGTTATATCCTGAAAACCGAACGAGACAATTTTATCATAGCAGGAGGTACAAAAAGGGGGCTACTTTTCGGCGTTAACGATATACTTGAAGGTCTGGGCTTTAGAAAGTACTCTCCTGAAACTGCAGACCGCCCGAAAACTAATACGTTCACTCCTCCCGGAACGGATAAGAACATTGAGCCCAAAATCAAATACAGAACCACTTCCTACAGCCAAATGGCTGATCAGGAGTATTCAGACTGGCATAAGCTTTCGTCAAGAGACGACTGGGGATTATTCGTGCATACATTCAATACCCTGGTTCCGCAGCAGGAATATGCCAAAAGCCATCCCGAATATTATTCACTGATTGATGGAAAAAGGCAACCTGGAACCCAATTATGCCTTTCAAATCCTGAAGTACTGAAACTACTTGTTTTCAGTCTTAAAAACAAAATACAGGAAAAACCCGCTGCCACTTACTGGTCGGTAAGTCAGGATGACAACGACAGGTATTGCCAGTGTGAAGGATGTAAAGCTTTAAATGAAAAATACGGAAATGTACCTAGTGGTTCAATCATTTATTTTGTAAATCAGGTTGCTCGCGAAATTCCAGACAAGACCATTTCAACCCTGGCATACTGGTATTCACGAAAAGCCCCAAAGAACATTGAAATTGAGCCCAATGTTAATATTATGCTTTGCAATATTGAAAGTTCAAGACAGGCTCCGGTTTTTGTTACAGACCCGGCCTTTTCAAAAGACCTCAGAGATTGGGGAGCACTTTCAAAAGATATCCTGATCTGGGATTATAATATACAGTTTACCAATTTCATATCCCCTTTCCCAAACCTGTATACACTGAAACCCAATATCAAATTCTATACAGAGAACCAGGTTAAAGGATTATTCATGCAGGCCAATAACGAAGCCGCGGCCGAAATGGCCCTGCTTCGCTCTTACCTTATTTGTAAATTAATGTGGAATCCTGAAGCAGATGACAAAGCTATTATCAGTGAATTCCTGAACGGATATTTCAAAGCGGCCGCTCCGTTCATCCTGCAATACATTGAAAGCATGCAGGAATCCCTCATAAAAAGCGGCATGGTGCTGAGCATTTTTGGAGATCCGATACATGCTAAGAATGCCTATTTATCTGCAGAAATGATGCAGCAATACAAGCAGCTTTTCGACGAAGCTGAAAAAGCAGTAGCCTCAGAACCTGAATTATTAAAGCGTGTAAAAACTGCCCGCTTACCACTTATTTATGCTGAAATACAAATAGGCCGGACAGAAATCAATACCGAAAGAAGTATGTTCCGCAAGGACAGTACCGGGCGGGTCTTGCCAAAACCTGAATTTAAAGCCCTGGTCAATAGTTTTGCAGATGGCTGTAAACTGAATGCTGTTAAACTTGTCCGGGAAAGAAGTGGAACTCCTGAACATTATCGCGCATCCTATAAACGGATATTCGACAATATGGAAGGAATGAAAGCTGTTAAATCATTCCAAAACAAGATCATCCCGATTAGCAAGTCGAATCCCAAATCGAAAGCTTTGGAAAGCCTGACTGACGGCATTTTCGCCTCCTATGAATCCTGGCAGGAAGCCGATCAGAACTGGGTTTATTGTACCGGTGAACACATGGATTTCATTCTTGATCTAGGAGAAGCGATGCAAATAAATACTATAAATATGGATTTCCTGAACCCGCAGGCACAACCCGACTGGCATTTGTTTGCTTTACCAAAATTTGTAAGCTATTCACTTTCTTCGGATGGTAAGAAATACAGCGAAACGATTAACATAAGAAACCCCCATAATCCAAATCCACTGGAGAATCCCGGAATCATGAAAATTTCATTCCTGCCCTTCCTGGCAGAAATAAAAACAGGCGCCAGGGCCCGCTATATTAAAGTCCATGCTGAAAGTTTGTTAAAAACTCCATCCTGGCATATCCGTTCGGGACAGCCCCTTTCTATTTATACTGATCAGATTGTGGTGAAGTAATGGAATAGGAATCCGATAGCTATCCTATCCTGTGGACACAACTGTTGTTAAACTACTCAAAAAAAGTTAAATTTTTCGATTTATAGGTTCTATTATGGTCAATCCATTTCAGGATAAGGAATAGTCTTTAGACGTCACGCTGTCCCCCGCTGGCGGCTACCGTGTACCCTTATCTTAATTATCCCTTTGGCTTTTATATTGCATAATGACTCCATAGGAGTCAAATGTTTATAGAATTTCGTT
>CAZGWG010000002.1:19209-57914 GCA_964529165.1 uncultured Sphingobacterium sp. | reverse complement strand
TTGATTTTTTATCCCAAATCAAAGCGTTATATAGCAGAACCGGATACTAATTTACTCAGGTCATTGCCTGCTTCGATTCATCTTACGGGAGTTTTTGTAGATGGACAGGAGGAGGAGCTTGTTCAGAAGGTAATCAGATTTGGTCTGAGTGCACTGCAGCTTCATGGCGAGGAATCACCGGGATATTGCATAAGCCTGAAAGTAAAACTTAATGAGATTCTTCCAGACAGGAAGATCGAACTGATCAAAGCGTTTGGAATTTATCCCGGATTTGATTTTTCTGATCTTAAACCTTATGAGGAGGTGGTGGATTATTTCTTATTTGACACTAAAACTTCGGAGCATGGGGGTTCCGGTGTCGCATTTGATTGGAAGATACTTGATCAGTATACCGGAGAAAAAGAGTTTTTTTTAAGTGGTGGTTTGAGCCCTGATAATATCGATGGCTTAGTTAATTTAGCAACAAAAAAAATATATGCCCTGGATCTGAACAGCAGATTTGAAACAGAGCCGGGTCTGAAGAATATAGAAAAATTGAGAGCGGTATTTCAATTAATAAGGTCAAACAAAATATCCTGAGAAGGAATAATTATAGCATATGAACAGAGAATTTATAAAGAGTTCGGTAAAATGGGGTGTGAACAATGAAGGTTACTTTGGTGACTTTGGCGGAGCTTATATACCCGAAATGCTTTATCCGAATGTGGAAGAGCTTCGAAAGCGATACCTTGATATTATTTATGAGCCTGGTTTTCAGGATGAATTCCAGATGCTCCTGCGAGATTATGTTGGAAGACCTTCACCATTATTTCATGCTGAACGTTTATCTGCGAAATATGGAACAACAATCTATCTGAAAAGGGAAGATTTAAACCATACCGGTGCACATAAGATCAATAATACGATCGGGCAGATTCTGCTTGCTGAGAGGCTTGGTAAAAAGCGAATTATTGCCGAAACAGGGGCTGGTCAACATGGTGTCGCCACTGCAACGGTTTGTGCCTTAAAAGGTCTGGAATGTGTGGTTTATATGGGAGAGATCGATATTGCCAGACAAGCTCCTAATGTTGCCCGGATGAAGATGATGGGAGCAAAGGTTGTTCCTGCAAGTTCTGGCAGTAAGACCCTGAAAGATGCAACGAATGAAGCTATGCGCGACTGGATTAATAATCCAGTTGATACCCATTATATTATTGGATCTGTGGTTGGCCCTCATCCTTATCCCGATATGGTATCTCGTTTTCAATCGATCATTTCTGAGGAAACCAAAATTCAGCTAAAGGAGCGTACAGGATCTGAAAATCCGGATATAGTTATTGCATGTGTCGGCGGTGGAAGTAATGCGATGGGAATGTTTTACCATTTTCTTGATGATGAGGATGTAAGACTGATTGCTGTTGAAGCTGCAGGATTAGGTGTTAACAGTGGGGAGTCTGCTGCTACGACTGCATTAGGTAAAGAAGGGGTATTGCATGGCAGCCGATCGATATTAATGCAAACAGAAGACGGGCAAGTTGTTGAGCCTTATTCAATTTCTGCCGGACTGGATTATCCGGGAATTGGTCCGCAGCATGCTCATTTATTTAAAGAAAACCGTGGAGAGTATGTTAGTGCAACTGATGAAGAGGCTATGCTTGCCGGAAGACTTTGTGCAGAGCTCGAAGGAATTATTCCGGCAATAGAGAGTGCTCATGCACTGGCTCATTTAGAAAAGATGGTTTTTACCGGAAAAGAATCTGTTGTAATCTGTCTTTCAGGCCGCGGAGATAAGGATCTGGATACCTTTAACTTATAAACTAAAATTACCTGTTGCCTTACCGGATAAAATTCTGGTATTTACATACAAGAATACTCATGAACAGACTTAATAATTTATTCCAAAACAAGAAGGAACCACTATTGTCAATTTATTTTACTGCCGGATATCCTCATCTGGACAGTACTCTGGATATAGCTGAAGCAGTAGAAAAAGCTGGTGTTGATTTTATAGAAATTGGATTTCCTTATTCAGACCCATTGGCTGATGGTCCGGTTATTCAACACAGCTCTCATCAGGCTCTTCAGAACGGGATGAATCTGAAGGTACTGTTTCAACAACTTAAAGATTTGCGTAAAAGGGTATCCATACCGGTATTATTGATGGGGTATGTCAATCCGGTACTGCAATATGGTGTAGCAAACTTTTGTGATTCCTGTGCAGATATTGGTGTGGATGGGGTGATCGTCCCTGATCTTCCAATGTACGAATATGAGAATCTGTATAAGGATAATTTCATTAAGAATAAGCTTAGCAATATTTTCCTGGTTACACCCCAAACATCAGATGAACGAATCAGGAAGATTGATGAACTTAGTAATGGATTTATTTACCTGCTTTCTTCCTCTTCTACCACAGGCAAAAACCTCACAGTCTCTGATGAAGCAGATGCTTACTTTTCGCGCATCAGGGATATGCAGCTTAAAAATCCTACCATGATAGGATTTGGTATTTCTGATGAAAAAAGCTTCAACAAAGCGGCTGAATATACCCGCGGAGCAATCGTTGGTAGCGCATTCGTGAAGTTTCTCGATACAGAAAATGCAATGAAAAGAATCCCTGAATTTATCCGGTCAATTCGGCCTTGATAGTCAGTTAATCATGATTTTTTCATTTTCTTTTTATGTATTGAACTTAGGAAAATATATCCCGTGATTCCTGATAAAACCGAAGCTACAAGTACTGAAAACTTTGCTTCAATCTGGAATTCAAGGCTGCTAAGTGATAACATAGTCACAAAAATTGACATTGTAAATCCAATACCTGCAAGAAATCCTAATCCAATGATGTGTTTCCAATTAGATCCTGAAGGCAGGCTGCCAAATCCTAACTTCACAGATAACCAGGAAAACAGGAAGACACCAATGGGCTTACCTGCAAATAAACCCAATATTATACCCAAACCCAGCGGACTGTTAAGACCATCGATCATTTTATCTTGAAAAATGATATTAGTGTTTGCCAATGCAAAAATTGGCATGATAAGGAAGTTTACAGGCCTGACTATAATATGTTCAAGTTTTTCGAGAGGAGAGGTTTCCTTAACAGGATTAGAAGGAATGGTTAATGCAAGCAACACTCCAGCAATGGTTGCATGTATTCCGGAATGGTGGACAAAATACCATAAGAATATGCCTGGAATGATGTAAAAAACTAAATTCTTAACACCTGCCCGATTCATAATAATCAGTAGTAGCAAAATGCCTCCTGAATATAGAAATTGCATCCAATGAAGTTCATTGGTATAAAATATAGCGATTACAAGAATTGCACCCAGGTCATCTGCAATTGCCAAAGCAGCAAGAAATACTTTGAGTGACGCGGGAACACGCTTTCCGAGTAAAGAAATAATACCAAGTGCAAAAGCGATATCTGTTGCCATTGGTATTCCCCAGCCATGTGCTGTTACGGTATCTTTGTTGAAAAAAGCATAAATAGCGGCAGGTAGAAGCATTCCGCCAATTGCCGCCATAATTGGCATTGTTGCTTTTTTGGGACTGGATAGTTCCCCTTCGATGATCTCACGTTTAATTTCCAAACCAACAAGCAGAAAAAATATAGCCATTAACCCATCATTGATCCAGAGTGCAATGGAATACTCCAGATGAATGTTAGAAGTACTAAATCCGACATTAGTTTTAAGAAAATTCTCAAATGCGATACCCAGACCTGAATTTGCAATAGAAAGAGAGACAATTACGCAGAAAAGCAGGATAATACCACCAATCTGCTCAGAGCGAAAGAAATCTTTGAAAGGTTCTAAATTTATTTGTTTAGCCATAGGTTTTTAAAGTAATAAAAATTATTTAAAGTGACGCTATCTGCATTGAATAGCAGATTTATTAACTTTCTGCATTGAATTAATTACAAATACAGATCTAAATCCCCTTTTCCCTGTCTTATAATCTCAAACTCACCTTCACTGCAATCAACAATTGTAGAGGGCTCATTGTCACCATAGCCACCGTCAATTACCAGGTCGACAATATCCTGGTACTTTTCATGGATGAGCTCAGGATCTGTAGAGTATTCTATGATTTCATCATCATCATGAATGGAAGTTGAGATGATTGGGTTTCCAAGAGTTTTTACAATTGTTCTCGCTATTGTATTATCAGGGACTCTTATACCTACGGTTTTTTTATTAGAACTCAATAATTTCGGAACATTTTTATTTGCATTAAAGATAAAGGTAAAAGGTCCCGGAAGGGCCTTTTTGATTACCCGATAGGTTTCGTTGTCAATTTGTCTGGTGAAATCTGAAATATGGCTCAGATCATAACAGATAAATGAAAAATTAGCCTTTTCAGGTTTAATACCCCTAATTTTACAAATTTTTTCAATGGCTTTTGAGTTGCTGATATCACATCCCATACCGTAAACAGTGTCTGTAGGATAAATAATTATCCCTCCTTTTCTTAGTATATCCACCGCTTGTTCGATGGCTTTTTCATTTGGGTTGTCAGGATATATTTTGGTAAGCATATGTAAAAATACTAAATTAAGCATACTGCCTTGCAGATCTGTTAAATTAAGCTACTATTCACCAATTATTTAGATATAAAGCCCAAAACTGAATTTCATGAGAAAGATATTTGTTTATACAGCAATAATTACATCGATTATTATCATCTCTTTCGGTCTTTTTAATGTAAAAATTCTTTGGCTCTTTCTTTTGACCGGGCCTTTCATTTTGCTGGGGATATATGATATGATTCAGTCGAAACATAGTATTGCCAAAAATTTTCCTGTGCTGGGCAGACTCCGGTTTTTTATGGAAGACCTAAGACCTAAGATCTATCAGTATTTTGTTGAAAGTGATACAAGTGGTACTCCTTTTAATCGTTTGAACAGGTCATTGATCTATCAGCGTGCTAAGAATGTGGACGATTCAGTTCCATTCGGGACCCAGCTTGATGTTTATCAGAATGGTTATGAATGGTTAAATCATAGTATTTCAGCCTTTCATTCTGAAGATCTTAATCTTAATCCAAGAGTTAAGGTAGGTGGTCCTGAATGCACCCAACCTTATTCAGCGAGTATTTATAATATATCGGGAATGAGTTTCGGTTCTTTAAGCAAGAATGCCATCCTGGCTTTGAATGGGGGTGCCAGATTGGGAAATTTTGCACACAATACCGGAGAAGGTGGGCTTAGTCATTATCATTTAGAGCCCGGCGGCGATATTATCTGGCAGATTGGAACCGGCTACTTTAGCTGCCGGAATTCTGATGGAACCTTTAATGACGCAGCCTTTAAGGAACGCGCCCAACTTCCACAGGTGAAAATGATCGAAATAAAAATGTCGCAAGGTGCAAAACCGGGACATGGAGGGATACTGCCGGCAAGGAAAGTAACAGAGGAAATTGCAAGGATCAGAATGGTTGAAATGGGGCATGATGTTATTTCACCTCCGGTACATTCTGCGTTTTCAAATCCCCTGGAAATGATGGCATTTATCAGGAAGCTTCGGGAACTTTCAGGAGGTAAGCCAATCGGTTTCAAATTGTGTATTGGTAATAAATGTGAATTTATTGCTATTTGTAAAGCAATGCATTTAACAGGAATTTATCCTGATTTTATTACAGTAGATGGGGGAGAAGGTGGAACTGGCGCCGCTCCGCAGGAGTTTTCAAATGCCGTAGGGATGCCCCTGCGTGATGCATTAGCTTTTGTGCATGATATTCTTACCGGATTTGATCTCAGAAAGCATATCAGGATCATCGCCTCAGGCAAAATAACATCAGGCTTTGATATGGTCAAAAACTTTGCTCTTGGAGCAGATATGTGTAATGTGGCGCGGGGAATGATGTTTGCATTGGGTTGTATTCAGGCTCTGGAATGCCATAAAAATACCTGTCCTACCGGAATTGCTACTCAAGATCCTTCATTAACCGTAGGTCTTGATGTTACTGATAAAAAGGTAAGGGTATTTAATTTTCATAGAACAACGGTCAGCAGTGCTGTTCAGCTTATCGGAGCGGCCGGTTTAAAACATCCTTATGAAATTCACCGGGCATTGATATACAGACGTATCGGACCTAATTTGATTCAGACTTATGCTGAAAGCTATCCACCAATCCCAGCCGGGAGCCTGACAGAAAAACCATATCCGCCACAGTATGAAAAAGAAATGGATTTAAGCAGTGAGAACACTTTCAGACCTCAGTATGAAGAAGCATTGAATTATGAATTTCGGGTCTAATTTAAAACTCCGCGTTCTTCGGTGTTCTTGGGAAAGGAATTACATCTCTGATATTCGTCATCCCGGTTACAAAAAGCACCATCCGTTCAAAACCTAATCCAAATCCAGCATGAGGAGCTGTACCAAAGCGGCGGGTATCCAGGTACCAGGACATTTCTTCAGCAGGGATATGCATTTCCTGCATCCGTTTCTCCAATTTTTCAAGACGTTCTTCACGTTGTGAGCCACCTACAATCTCTCCGATTCCCGGGAAAAGGATATCCATCGCTCTCACAGTGGTTCGTCCTTCTGCATCCGGTTCATTCAAACGCATGTAAAATGATTTGATAGCTGCCGGATAATCAGTTAAAATAACGGGTTTTTTGAAGTGTTTTTCTACCAGAAAACGCTCATGCTCTGATTGAAGATCGGCACCCCAGTTATCAATTAAGTATTTAAATTGCTTCTTTTGATTCGGTTTTGAATTTCTGAGTATTTGTATCGCTTCTGTATATGTAATACGTTCAAAATTATTTTCAAGACAGAAATTTAGTTTGGAAAGTAGGTCGAGTTCTGAACGCTCAGCCTGAGGTTTTTGTTTTTCCTCTTCAAGTAATCTGCTGTTAAGAAAATCCAGTTCATCAGCACAGTTTTTCAATGCATATGAAATCAGGTATTTAAGCAGCTCCTCTGCAAGATCCATATTGTCTTTCAGATCATAGAAAGCCATTTCAGGCTCGATCATCCAGAACTCTGCTAAATGACGTGTTGTATTTGAATTTTCAGCACGGAATGTTGGACCGAAAGTATAGATATCTCCGAAAGCCATAGCTGCAAGTTCACCTTCCAACTGCCCTGAAACTGTCAGGTTTGTAGCTCTTCCAAAGAAATCTTCTTTATAGTTAACTGAACCATCTTCGTTGCGTGGAATATGATCAGGATCTATTGTTGATACTCTGAACATTTCACCTGCACCTTCTGCATCTGAAGCAGTAATAATCGGGGTATGCAGATATACAAAACCCTTGTCATTGAAGAATTTATGCACAGCAAAAGCTAATGCATGCCGGACTTTAAATATTGCATTGAAGGTATTGGTCCGGAAACGCAGATGGGCAATTTCCCTTAAAAATTCAAGACTATGTTTTTTGGGCTGCAATGGAAATTTCTCAGCATCACTGTCACCCAATATCTCCAGCGTATTTACTTTTATTTCAATGCGCTGACCTTTACCTAAAGATTCAACAATTTCTCCTGTCAGTGAAACTGCTGCCCCTGTGTTCAGTCTTTTTAATAGACTATCATCGAAGGAATTAAAATCTACTACAGCCTGAATATTCTTGATCGTTGAACCATCATTGATAGCAATAAACTGGTTGTTCCTGAAAGTTTTAACCCAGCCCATTACAGTTGCCTGTTGTCCGAAATCAGTACTATTTAGTAAATCTTTAATTTTTATTCGCTTAGCCATGTTTTTTTAATGAATTGCAAAAATACAAATCGTTCTGTTAACCACAAGCCAATGAAGGAAGACGATAAGAAATCTTATTTACATAGTGCCAGATCTTCGGCGACTTCGGTCTGGTCATAGTGGCCCTGCTTGTTACCAAATGAATTACTGATGTAAACGATTATCTGGGCAATATCAATTTCAGCCAGGGTTTTATTCCCCGGCATTTGCCCCTGATAGGAAACGTTGTTGATCATGATTTCTTCATTCTGACCATTCCTGATAATACAGGCCAGTTTGTTTTTATTTAAGGTCAGATAGGTACTGTCATCAGTGAGAGGGGGGTATAAAGTACCTAATCCCTTCCCGTCTGCACCATGACAGTTCTGGCAATTCTTTTCATACAATCCTTTGCCATTTACATAATAGCGCTTATACGTAATGCTGTCTTCGTTCTGACAGGATTGTATTAGAATGGTGGCTGTACTGAACAGAGATAGTAAGAGGTATATTAGCTTATTTCTCATTAATGGCTTCTTCCCTGAGCAGTTTTTCCATGTCAAACATTAACTGTTTTACCTGGTCCGGCTTTGTGCCATCATAAGCTCCGCGTAATTGTTTTTTAGTGTCGATCAAAATGAACCAGCCCTGGTGAACCAAGCCCTGCGGATCAGAACTATCCTCAAATGCGGAAACCAGATAGCTTTTCGCCGAAATGTTAAATATCGAATCCCTGCTTCCATGAACAAATTCCCATTGATTTCCTTCAACTCCCAGTTTAGTTGCATAAGTTTTTAAACGTGAGGGTAAATCGTATTTTATATCAATGGAATGGGATAGAAATTTCACCTTGGGGTTATCTTTAAATTTCTTATAGACATCAAGCATATTCCGATGCATAATAGGACATATCGTGTTACAGGAGGTGAAAAAGAAATCCGCCACATAAATTTTTCCGTCAAAATCTTTATCGGTAAGCACCAGACTATCCTGATTCAAATAGCTAAATGGCGGAATAGTTTGGTAAATTGTATCTACAATAGTTTTGCCGTCAACGATTCGTTCTATCGGTTCCCGGCTTCCCAGGATGGGAAGTTTTGAATCCGAAGAGTCTGAACAGGACTGAAGCAAAATCACTGTAATTGCAAAAAACAAAAGCTTTTTCATAGTGCAAATATACTTTGTTTATTCAGGAGATCGCCTTTAAATAGAAAATTAGTCCTGAAGCAGCAACATAAAACTGAAGGGAATAATTTAATTCCGCTCAGAAATTATACAGCAAGGTCTTTCATGATTTGTTCTATTTTTTCATCAAGCTGCTTATTCTTTGCGCCAAATTCACTGATGTCTGGAAGTGCAGTCTTTACACTGCAGTAAAACTTGATCTTAGGCTCAGTGCCGGATGGTCTTGCCGATACAATACAACCGTCGGCAGTGATAAATTGAAGCACATCAGATTTTGGTAAATCCAGTTTTTTGGAATTGCCTGTAATCAGGTCGCTTTCTTTACCAAGTTCATAATCTTTTAAACAAACTACTCTAGATCCGCCCAAACTATCAGGGGTATTGAAGCGGAAGCGTTCCATCATTGCTTTAATTTCTTCTGCTCCTGTTTTGCCTTTCTTTGTGATCGAAACCAGTTTTTCCTTGTAAAAGCCATAGGTCTGATACATCAGGAGCATTGCCTGATAGAGACTGCTGCCCTGATCTTTATAATAGGCTGCCATCTCTGCGATAAATGCACAGGAAATAACTGCGTCTTTATCCCTTACAAGTTCACCAATCAGGTAACCATAACTTTCCTCACCACCTGCAATGAAAGTTTTCTTACCCTGCAATTCTGTAATTAAAGCTCCGATCCATTTGAAACCGGTAAGTGTTTCATAGAAACTTACGTTTTTTGATTTTGCGATATCTCCGATAAGTTTGGTTGTTACGATAGTAGATACAATATATTCATTTCCGGTAAGTTTCCCTTTTTGCTCCCATGCTGATAAGAGATAATTGATCAGAAGGCTTCCTGTTTGATTGCCATTTAGTAAAATAAACTCTCCCTCATTATTCTTTACTGCAATTCCTACCCGGTCAGCATCAGGGTCAGTTGCAAGTACCAGATCAGCATTAATCTCTGCGGCTTTGGCAATTGAAAGTGATAAGGCTTCCTTCTCTTCAGGATTTGGATAAATCACTGTCGGGAAATTCCCATCCGGAACAGCCTGTTCATCAACTATAGTCACATTCGAAAATCCGAAACGCTTTAATGCTACCGGGACCAGGGTGATTCCGGTTCCATGAATTGGTGAAAAGACGATTTTGAGATTGTGTTGTCTTTGGATAGCTTCCGGAGAAACAGAGAGTTCGGTAATCTTTTTCAGATAAAGTTCGTCGATCTCCTCAGCTATATACTCTATGTTTTTATCAACCCGGTCAAAATTCACTTCGCTTATATCCTTGATGGCAGAAACATTATCCATAACCATCTGATCATCAGGTGACTTAAACTGTCCGCCATCGGAACCATAGGCCTTATAACCGTTGTACTCTTTCGGATTATGTGAAGCTGTAATCATTACTCCGCTCTTGCATTCCAACTGTCTGATCGCAAATGAAAGTTCCGGAGTAGGTCTCAGCTCTTTGAAGAAATACACATGTATTCCATTCGCTGAAAATACCTCGGCGGTAATTTTTGCAAAGTAATCTGATTTATTCCTACTGTCGTGGGCAATAGCTACACTGATCTTTTCGCCAGGGTATTTTTTAAGCAGATAATTACTCAAACCCTGTGTTGCGGTTCCTATAGTGTATTTATTGATCCGGTTTGAACCAGGCCCCATTGTGCCACGAAGTCCTCCGGTTCCAAATTCCAGGTCTCTGTAAAAGGAATCGGTTAGCTCGATATATGATCCGGATGCCAATAATTCGTTAATTTCCTTTTTAGTAGCTTCATCATAGCTTCCCTTTAACCAGTTGTTAATTTTATTTAAAACCGGAGCTTCTAATTCTGTCATGGGTTTTTATATTTTAAATCTGGTGAATGAAAATCATCTTATTTTTAAAAGAACTTCAAAAACCAATTAAATTCTATTCAATAAACCTGTATAAGCCAGGCTTACATTTTATTAAGTGCCAATTAAATCAAGAAATAAGGGGTGAAAAATACACTCATCATCCCTTCATTATCGTTAATAAACAATCTATATATTCTAAATGAAAAATAGGATGCTTTTTCCTAATTTTGGCCTCTCATTGCACAAGTATAAAAATCATTTGCTGCAATCTAAAATTCAAGATTAAATGAAGGTACTAAAGTTCGGAGGAACATCAGTTGGAAGTCCAGAGCGGATCAAAAAATTATTAGACATTATAAATCCTGAGGAAAGGCAGATTGTTGTGCTTTCAGCCGTGTCAGGAACTACAAACAGTCTGCTGGAAATAGCGCAGGCTTATCTTGCTGCCGATAAGTCAAAAGCAGCAGAACTTACGGCTATATTGAAGGCTAAGTATGATGTATTCATTAAAGAACTTTTTTCTTCGGAAGAAGGTTTAGAAAATGGAAAAAATCTGATTGATTATCATTTTAATCTGATTTCATCATTTGCTAACGCACATTTTACAGCTATAGAAGAAAAAATTATTCTGGCGCAGGGAGAGCTTATATCAACTACTCTCTATCATTTTTATTTGACAGAGATCGGAGTGAAGTCGAAATTGCTGCCAGCTCTTGTTTTCATGAAAATTGATGAGGATAATGAGCCTGTAATTGAATTTATATCTGAGCATATTCAGCCTTTATTAGATCCGGAGACTAATTTGTTCATTACTCAGGGTTATATCTGCCGTAATTCCTTTGGTGAGATAGATAATTTACGCAGAGGGGGAAGTGATTATACCGCTTCATTGATTGGTGCTGCTATTCGGGCTGAAGAAGTACAAATCTGGACCGATATTGATGGGATGCATAATAATGA
Organism: uncultured Sphingobacterium sp.; assembly: GCA_964529165.1. GTDB lineage: Bacteria > Bacteroidota > Bacteroidia > Sphingobacteriales > Sphingobacteriaceae > Daejeonella. The sequence goes on along the minus strand of CAZGWG010000002.1, from coordinate 46,275 downwards.
TCCCCGTATTGTTAAAGGAACAAAGCCTATTGCAAGATTGTCATTTGATGAGGCTGCTGAGCTAGCCTATTTCGGTGCCAAGATTCTGCATCCTCAAAGTGTTTTCCCTGCTCAGAAATTTAAAGTTCCGGTTCGTTTATTGAATACAATGGAACCGAAAGCTGCGGGCACTTTAATTACCAATGACAGCGAGCGTGGCAAAATTAAATCTATTGCTGCTAAGGATGGAATTACTGCGGTAAAAATTCAATCCAGCAGAATGCTTCTTGCTTATGGATTTTTGAGAAGGGTCTTTGAAATTTTTGAGAGGTATAAAACACCAATTGATATGATCACCACTTCAGAAGTGGCCGTTTCAGTAACTATTGATGATATCAGTAATCTTGCTGAAATAATTAAAGAACTGAATAATTTCGGTACAGTGGAAGTGGATTATAATCAAACTATTGTTTGTGTTGTAGGTGATTTTGGTGCAGATAAACATGGATTCGCCGCTCGTGTGCTTGAAGCTCTTAAACATATTCCTATTCGTATGATTTCTTATGGTGGAAGCAATTTTAATATCTCTCTTTTGATTAATGATGGAGATAAGGTCGAGGCACTGAGGTCATTACATAATCGTTTATTTGAATAGAATCATTGTCTGCCCCTTGCAGATTAGAAAATTTATATGTTTAGCAGAGAATCAGTCGCACGTTTTCAAAATATAGAAACTCCATTTTATTACTATGATCTGAGTATTTTGGATCAGACTTTAACTGCCTGCAAAGCTGCTTCAGAGAAGTTTGCATTTCATGTGCACTATGCATTGAAAGCCAATTTCAACGAGGAACTTCTGAAAGCTATTGAAAAGGTGGGTTTTGGAGCTGATTGTGTAAGTGGGAATGAAGTTAAAAAGGCGATAGAAATTGGTTTCGATCCCGGAAAGGTGGTTTTTGCCGGAGTTGGAAAATCAGACAGGGAGATAAATGATGCTTTAAACAATAATATTTTTTGTTTCAATGTTGAATCAGTTCAGGAACTTGGGATAATCAATGAGCTAGCCATTAAGCAGGGTAAAACTGCCAGAGTTGCTATACGGATCAATCCCAATGTGGATGCTCATACGCATCAGTATATTACTACGGGGCTGGAGGAGAATAAATTTGGTGTTAATCAATGGGAATTACCAGCTTGTGTAGAAGAGCTTAGAAGATGTTCAAATCTTGAGCTGATAGGAATTCATTTTCATATTGGATCTCAGATTACTAATCTGGATGTGTTTAAAAGTCTTTGCCTGAAAGTAAATGAACTTAATGTCTGGTTTTTAGAGCGAGGTTTCGATCTCAGGATATTGAATGTTGGCGGAGGATTGGGGGTAGATTATCATCATCCAGACGAGAATGCGGTTAATGATTTTATGAGTTTCTTTGCCATTTATGATAAATTTCTTGAAAGAAGAAATGGTCAGGAGGTACATTTTGAATTGGGCAGAGCTTTAGTTGCTCAGTGCGGGACCCTCATCAGCCGTATACTGTATGTAAAAAATGGATTGAAGAAGAATTTTCTTGTTCTTGATGCCGGAATGACTGAATTGATGCGTCCTGCACTTTATCAGGCCTATCACAAGATTGAAAACATCAGTGCAGATACTACAAATCCTATTGTGACTTATGATGTTGTTGGACCGATATGCGAAACTACAGATTGCTTTGGCAAGGAAGTGGAGTTACCTGAATCAAAACGTGGAGAAATCATCGCAATCCGAACTGCTGGTGCTTACGGTGAAGTAATGTCATCAGGATATAACCTGAGAGAGCGTATTAAATCTGTATACTCCTAGGATATCCTGATTTTATAAACGTTTATACAGAAAGCCCATATCTTTATTGAGATGGGCTTTCTGTTTTATGTAAACCTGCTAAGAGTTTTATTAACATCCTGTTGATTAAATTTATTCATTATTCGATAGTTATGAGCTTTATTTTACGTTCGGTCGCTTCATTAAAATTCAGACTACTGTTTATTCTTTTGGGATTTTCAGGATGTGGTACTTTATTGGCACAGCCTGAAAAACACTCTGGTAATGAGTTAGTGCATCTGATTAATTCTTCAAAGGATAATCCTCGCAATAGTGAAGGAGATTTTATAAAGCTTAAGGATGGCAGGATACTCTTTGTTTATAGTCGTTTCATCGGAGGCTCAGGAAGTGATCATGCACCGGCACAATTGGTTGGCCGTTATTCTGCTGATGAGGGAATCAGTTGGACCGAGAATGATCAGGTTATCGTCGATAAGGAAGGTGATATGAATGTAATGTCTGTTTCATTGCTTCGTTTGAGAAATGATAAGATTGCCCTTGTTTATTCCCGAAAGAACTCATTAAGTGATTGTTTACCACAACTAAGAATCTCTGAAGATGAAGGCGAAACATGGACTGATCCGAAGTCGATTATTCAGGACAGGAAAGGATACTTTGTTGTTAATAATGATCGCGTTGTGCAATTAAAATCAGGTCGTATTCTGGTTCCGGTATCACTTCATAAGACCCTGGATATACCATGGAAGAATAAAGGAACTATTCGTTGTTATTATTCGGATGATGATGGACTGAGCTGGCATTCCGGAGACTCAGTTCTGACTCCTGACAGTATTATTACACAAGAACCTGGGTTGGTCGAATTAAGAGGCAGAAAATTAATGGTGTACATGAGAGCGAGTGGAGGTACCCAATACCAGAGCTTTTCGAAAGATAGGGGACTGACATGGACCATGGCAGTCCCTGCGGCTATTCCTTCCCCAATATCACCAGCTTCAATAAAAAGAATACCAAATACAGGCGACCTATTACTTGTTTGGAATAATAACGGAGCATCGGGCCCTGGTTATTTTAAGAGCAAGCGCAGTCCCTTAACTGTAGCTATATCTAAAAATGAGGGAAAATCATGGGATAAAATCAAAAATATCGAAGATGATCCCAATGGCATGTTTTGCTACACGGCAATTTATTTCACTAAATCACATGTTTTGCTTGGCTATGGAGCAGGCGCAGGGCTTCAGAATTCCTATATCAGAAGGCTTAGTCTGGATTGGTTATATCGTTAAGCGCCGGTATCTATTGAAAGGCATTGAAACCGGTAATATCCATCCCGGTGATCAATAAATGAATGTCATGAGTACCTTCGTAGGTAACAACTGATTCCAGATTCATCATATGCCGCATAACCGGATATTCTCCAGTAATTCCCATTCCTCCAAGGATCTGTCTTGCTTCACGTGCAACATTGATGGCTGTTTCCACACTATTTCTTTTGGCCATAGATATTTGAGCAGGTGTTGCACGACCTTCATTTCTGAGTACACCAAGTCTCCATACCAGAAGTTGCCCCTTTGTAATCTCTGTTATCATTTCAGCAAGTTTCTTTTGTTGAAGCTGAAATCCGCCAATTGGCCTTCCGAATTGTATTCTTTCTTTTGAATACCGTAAAGCAGTATCATAACAGTCCATGGCAGCACCCAGAGCACCCCAGGCAATGCCATAGCGGGCCTGGTTTAAGCATCCCAGCGGACCTTTAATCCCACTGATGTTCGGGAATATATTTTCCTTTGGGATTTTAACATTATTGAAGGCCAGTTCTCCGGTAGCAGAGGCTCTCAGACTCCATTTGCCGTGAATCTCAGGTGCATAAAAACCTTCCATTCCTTTTTCAACAATTAATCCCCTGATTAGACCATCTTCATCTTTAGCCCAAACCACTGCCAGGTCGGCATAGGGTGAATTTGAGATCCACATTTTAGATCCGTTCAGCAGGTAATAATCCCCCATGTCTTTAATATTGGTGATCATACTTCCCGGGTCTGATCCATGATCAGGTTCAGTTAATCCAAAACATCCCAGAAATTCACCGGAAGCGAGTTTAGGCAGAAACTTTGTTTTTTGTTCTTCGGAACCGTAGGCATAGATTGGATACATAACCAAAGAACCCTGGACAGATGCAGTTGAACGGATGCCCGAATCACCCCGTTCAATTTCCTGCATAATCAAGCCGTAAGATATATAGTCAAGTCCCGCTCCTCCATAATTTACCGGTATAGTAGGGCCAAAGGCGCCCAGGGCGGCAAGTCCTGGAATAAGATGTTCAGGAAAGGCAGATCTTTGAGCAAAATCCTCAATTATAGGACTTAGCTCTTTTTTAACCCAAGACCTTACGGTATCACGAATAAGCTTGTGTTCATCATTCAGAAGTTCATCAACCAGAAAATAATCTGGTGCTTCATACAGGTCTTTCTTTAATGATCTGTGAATATCTTTTGCTGTGGGATCCTGATTTTCCATGTGATTGGTTTTTTCAAAACTACATAAATCGATTCTTATTTGCTTCACTCTGATATCCGTTCGGATTTTTTACCGACCGTTTTCCTGCATTCACCGAATTGTTGCTCTATCCTACCAGAATGCTATATGTCGGCTTTGAATAGCAGGGTACATTTGGTCAACAATCAAACAAAAAACAAAAAATGAAAACAATATTCACACTAAGCACTGTATTATTAATAAGTCTCTCATTGAATAGCAAAGCAGCTAATAACAGCTCGAGATTTGTGGATGACCTGCCGAAAACGAGGGTCACTGTTGCCCCTTTTGTATGGGGAAGCTCTGAAGATCAGGTGCCTGAAGATCTCAGATATATAAAAGCCAGATTTGCTAAAGTACCTTTAGCTCCATTTGTTTCGGGTACCCCGGATGAAATCAGGAATGCTGCAAACTCAATTAAAGGATTAAAAACAGCTAACGTACCTGTTGCTCCCTTTGTTTGGGGGAATCCGGAAGAAATCGCTCCAGAATCAATTCAAAATATAAAAGCAAAAAATGCCAAGGTTCCTGTTGCGCCCTTCATCTGGGGAAATCCTGAAGAAGAAGCACCAGAGCTTTTTTAAATAGGTTGATTAAGTTAAATTAATGAAAAAAGGGTTTTTACAACAAATTCTTTCTGGGGAGAATTATCCGTAAGGAAGAAATGGTTTTAATAATTTAGCTGTTAAATTTCAATTTTTAAATTAAAGAACTGAAGCATAGAAGGTTTTGATAATTGTTCTCCAAGCTAAAAAATGACCGGCAGGTACCCTCAACTGTAATTACCTTCATTCAAAATTCTATTTAATATTCATTATTTTAAATTCAGATCTGATGACTGAATACATAAAACCGAAGTCTTGCAGCTATGTTTACAATGTAAAATAGGTATTAGTTTTCAGTCTTTGAATTTATCTACTGGTATTAACCTGATTTTCTATTGAGAAGCCATCCAATAGCAGCACCCGATATTCCGCCTAACAGAGCCATGCATAATGCGTCTACGAAAGACAAGGAAAGAGGCATTAGATTATACTGACCGAAGAATACGAAGTTTGATCCCAGGCCAAATAGGAAGAACAGTGAGGCGCCATGAATTGCACCCTGAATACCCGATTCAACTTTAGCGCTGCTAAGAGAATAAGCCAAAAGAATTCCCCAAATGATATTACCTATTCCAATTGCCCATATCTCCATGGGGTCTTTCAAGAGTCCGGGATAAGTGCTGATACTCGTTCCAAAATAATTCATCAGTAATATTCCATAGATTAAAAATCCTGTCAGGAAGACTATAATACCCCCTGCAATGCCGATTAAAAATGTTTTTGATTCCATGATGAGGCCTGGTTTAAGTTTTTATAAAGGAATTTACTCTTAAAGTTTGACTTCTGCAAGGATTTATCGCTCTTGTTTTGGCTTTAAATTGCTGTAATTCAGTAATATGCGTAGATTCTGGCTTATGGTTTTAGAATAAAACCATTTCAATAATAGTTTATATCTTTATCCTATGGTATGGATTTCAGTTAAAGATGAGTTGCCTGAGCAGGCAGTAGATGTATTGCTATTTGACGGCGGACAAATATACTTCGGTTATTACAGTGAGATTTATAATAAGTTTATTGTTGCCGAGGATAAGGTTTCAATAGAGGACTTTACACACTGGATGAGATTGCCGGATTTTCCGGAAACCTGATCTTTCATATGATTCAATAAGTTGTTTAAAGTGCCCGGCCTATCGGTTTGAGGGTCTTGCAGGTGCTTTGATTTCAGGAGGAGTAGAAGAAAGTTCTCCATTCTCATCTACATAAGCAAGCATGTCTTCCAGCTTTCCGCCGTTAGAGTTTTGTTTGCGTTCCAGCTTTCTTTGTTCTTTTTCTTCTTTTTTCTTTGCTCTGTTCTTTTCGAGCTGCTTCTTCATGAAGGTTGCCTGGGATTTTGCCATGTCTGTAAATTTTTAAATGATTACTATCCGGTTCATATGTATGCAGCCAGAAAGGCATTGAAAATTCAACATAGGAATGGATCAGGATTATTCTGTTTTATTACAGGAAAGAAATCAAGATCAGTCGAATTGACCAGCAGGCATGAAAAAGAATAGCTTGTGCTTTTTTACAAATTTACTAAAAAAAGGCTGAAATGACAAGTTTATCTCAGTTTCAAAATTTATTAAACAGATACCAGAAGTTTAATAAGGATAAAACTGGATATGACTTATTGTAATATATGAATGATCAGGCTATTGGTATTGAAATGTAAAAGGTGCTTCCCTTACCCAGCGAACTTTCGAACCAGATTCTGCCACCCTGTAAATCAGTAAACTCTTTGCTTAAATTGAGACCTAAGCCAACACCTTTTTCATTTTTTGTACCGTAGGATGATTCTGCTTTCAAGCTGAATATGGAATCTTTAATTTGGTCCGTCATTCCGACTCCATTATCAATTATTTTAATAACATAATTTGGATAATCTGAGTTTACTTCCATTTGTATTTGGCCCCCGTTTGGGGTAAACTTTATGGCGTTGCTTAAAATATTACGAATAACCAATTGCAACATATTCTCATCGGCCAATACCTTGAGACCCGGATCTGCTTTAAAAGTCAGGGTAATTTGTTTGGCATTTGCTATTGATTGAAACACCCTTATTACCGGAATAAGTGTGTCTGTAAGATTGATCAGTTTTTTATTAATGCTGATTCCTTCCAATTGCGAGGTTGACCACATTAGAATGTTGGATAACATATTATCTGTATTCTGAGTCATTTCAATAAGATCACTTTGTATTTCCTGCCAGTTTTCTTTTTTGGGATCTAAATTTGAAAGAATTTCAAGATAACTCCTGACGGTAGCTAATGGAGCTCTCAGATCGTGGGAAACAATAGTAAACAATTTGTTCTTTGTATTATTTATTCGTTCCAGATCCGTCGCTTTGCCTTCCAGCAAACTTTGGCTTATATAATAATTCTTTTTTATGTACCGAAGGCCAATGAGAATAGTCAAAGTGCTTAGCAGGTAGGTTGAGATAATATCTCCAAAGTGATATGCACCTAAAATTTTGGCTTTTTGCACTAATCCGGGACTGAAATATTCGCTCAAAGGAAGACCCACAGCAACAACTAAATTAAGACTTATGAAGAACCAGTACTCTTTGGGTTTTGATAGCGATATGACCAGGAAAAAAATTGCAACGAGTAATAATAAACTTGGACCCTGAATTCCTGAATTAAAAAAATAGTTAATGACTATTATTATGTGAATAATAATAATGGATGCCCACACGCTGAATCGTGTTAGATGCCTGCATCTCGATAAATAGTAGAGCAGAGATTGAGTAATTAAAGCAATGGAAGCGAGAATTGCCGGAATTTGCAGGCCTAAGATCAGATTAAGAGGAATACAAATGATAAGAATAAAAAAAGCTACTATACAGAATGAATGAAATATTCTTGATTCAAGGGAAAATTCTTGATTCGGCCCTGTTAAATAGTACCAATATTTATTCATAAGCAATGGTATCAGTGTAATTAATTAAACTGAAAAATTAAATTTGTATTAACAAACAACACAAATTTAATTTTATAAAGCCATAAATGCTTATCAAAAAAGCCTTTTTTGATAAAAGTCCTTTAAGCCGAATTATGTTATTGACCCAGAATTTTTATTAGTGACCCCGCTTGTACCCTGTCTGTGAGCAGCATTCCATTTAGTAATGAGATTTCTTCCATTCTCTTTTCTGCCATATTGTAACTGCTCAGAGCCTGTTTTAAAGTTCCGCTCTGTTTAACAGGTTTTATCCTTATTCTTTCAGGTTGTTTATTGAGTTTGGAAGTATCCTTTAATTCTTTAAAATTCTTCATTGATTGAAGAAAGTACTGGGAATAATTGTTAAAATCATTAACTGAGCTGGCTCCGAGTATCAGATATATGTTTTTATTGTGCTCTATGAGGTATGATAAAGTTCTTACACTGGATGTTTGTTGCTGATCTGCTTTAACATCTGCTGTCATGGATATCGCATTCAAACCATTTACTTTAATTGGATTGGATTCTATAACCTGTAGATTGTTTTTCTGTATAACATTGTTGGCTGCTTCCTGAAGAGAATTGCCGGTAGCTAGTGTCATCATAAGTAGTGCCTTCCCATCTTTAGGAGCAAGTTGCACCTTCTGGGGAGTGTTCTGATAATTCCAGCCCTGAGGTGTTTGGAATTGAAATTTTAATTCAGGATGATAAAATATACTATTTTCAAGATACCCTTGCTTGGGATCTTCACCATAAATTAAGCCCTCAATCTTTTTTAAATAGCTATCCCTGTTTGTTTTAGGATTAGTAAGATTTAACTTTTTTTTCCATTCTTCGGATAACTTGCTGACGGCTATATTTCTCTCTCCCGGGTTGGGGTGTGTAGACATAAAATCAGGTAATTCTGCGCTCTCGGTTCCAGATCGCTGTCTTTCGAGCGTGTTAAAAAAACCGGCCATTTCTTTCGCATCATATCCAATTCTGGAAGAGTATTCTACTCCTAATTCATCTGATTGGCGCTCTGCATCCCTTCCGAATTTCAGGAATAATAAACCTAATCCCTGAGATAATGGTTCTGCAAATTCTGCCATCTGAGGTACCAGAATTATGCTGCCAATTAATCCAACCTGACCAAGTATAGCTTTACTTTGCTGAGATACGGAATGTCTGGCTGTAATATGTCCGATTTCATGTCCCAAGACACCAGCAAATTCTGCTTCATTGTTAAAATGAGCCATAATACCTCTTGTGAAATAGACATATCCGCCTGGTACAGCAAATGCATTTAAAACTTCAGAGTCTACAATCTTAAATTCATACTTAAGCTCAGGCCTGTGAGATACCGCAGCCATTTCTTTTCCTTTTTGGGTGATAAAATCCTGTAGGATTTTATTCTCATAAAGTCCGTATTGGGCAACAATCTGAGGGTCAGCATCCGCACCCATAGCAATTTCCTGACTCTCAGTCATCAGGACAATCTGTTTTTTCCCCGTTACCGGATTTACAGCACATGCATTAGTCAAAAGAATGGATGCACTTATACAGACTAGGAGTAAATTATTTTTCATTTCATAAATTTATGAATACAATTATTCAATATTCAAGCCAAATAAGTCTTCAGACCAAATTTTAACAATATAAATTCTCCTGAATTTAAGATGTAATTATAAAGGTCTGAAGACTAAATGAATTAATAATTAGGAATTAGACTTGTATTATAATTCTCTTATCCAGATGTTACGAAAACTAATAGGTTCACTTGGGTCGCCATGATCCTGTAATTTGATTGGTAGTGCTCCGTGATTTTTATAGAATGGCGGACCGATATATACCGTTTCTCCCTTAAGTTCAATATTGTCCTGGATCAATATTCCGTTATGCAATACAGTAGTTCTGGCGGCATCTCTCAAGGAGCCATCTGCGTTAAAAACCGGAGCATGCCAGATAATGTCGTAAGCTTGCCATTCTCCTGGTTTTTTGCATGCATTGACCAGTGGGATAAATTGTTTATAAATACTTCCGGCCTGACCATTGCTGTAAGTTACATTGTTGTAGGAATCAAGTACCTGTAATTCATAACCTTCATCTCCTTTGCCTGTTGATGCAAAGAAAATTCCGCTATTTCCTCTTGCCTGTCCAGAACCTGTAATGTTTTCAGGGATCTTCCACTCAATATGCATTTGATAATTAAGAAATGATTTTTTAGTCTGAATGTTTCCTGTTCCCTTTTTTACGGTGAATTGCCCGTTGGAAACAGTCCATTTTGCTTCAGATTGGTCTTTTGCAGTTATCCATTGACTCAGATCCTTGCCTCCGAACAAAATAATTGCATCTTCAGGAGCAGATAATACTGTTTCCTGCGGTCGTACTATTTTGGGTACAGGTGACCATGATTCTGTATCCTTAGGATTTGCAGTTTGTTGGGCAGAAGCACTGTTTGTAAGTACAGTTAAAATAGCGGCGAGTAAAGTGATTCTTTTCATCAGTTTATTTTTAAATGTTTTCATCAGTCGAATAGAACCCTTTGAAGATTAAAATCAACATTGACCTTTGTGTTTACATGTTTATTATAATCATTTCAGGTATCTTATTGTTTAAATATAAAACAAGATATGAATTTGAGAGCCCTGAAATTAGTTTATAATTAATTTTTTATTAAAAATAGGTTTTCAGAACTGAATAAATAGCCAGCTCTGATTAAGAGTATATTTTAATTAAGCTATTTTTGTGCAATGGGAATAATCAAACAAAAAGTTAGTCTGGAAGGAGTTCGTTTTTTTTCATATCATGGATTTTATCCTGAAGAGCAGGTGCTTGGTACAGCATTCATTCTTGATATTGATACAGAGCTTGAGGTTTTTGATTCAGGAGGGGATGATATTGCCAATACTGTTAATTATGAGCGTTTGTTGCAGATTGCTTCTGAAGAAATGAAAATTCCACGTAAACTGATAGAAACGGTAGCGCATAATATACTTGAGCGAATCAGGCATGAGTTTCTGGCTGTTCAGTTTATTCGTGTTTCAATAAAAAAAATGCATCCTCCAATGGGGGCTGAAATCAATAATTCAACCATTGAACTTTTGTTCAGCAGATAATATGTCTTTTAATCGGATTAGTAGTAGTATACTGACTAAGATCTATGAAATAATTGGATCAGATGATGTTTTTACAGATCAGGAGAATCTCGAAAAGTATTCGCATGATGAGACAGAGGACCTGGTTTTTTTTCCGGAAGTAGTTGTCAGGCCAAATAATAAAGAACAAATTTCATTACTGCTTAAGTTATGTAATCAAAACATGATACCTGTGACACCAAGAGGTGCGGGTACAGGATTAAGTGGAGGAGCGCTCGCAGTTCATGGAGGACTTTTGATCTCTATGGAAAAGTTTGATAAGATTATAAATATTGATGAACGTAATCTTCAGGCAAGCCTGGAGCCTGGTGTAATTACTGAAGTTTTCATGAATGCTGCTGCTGAAAAGGGGCTGTTATATCCTGTAGATCCATCCAGTAAAGGCTCATGTTTTATAGGTGGAAATATTGCGCATGGAAGTGGTGGACCCAGAGTGGTGAAATATGGAACCATTAGAGAATACGTGCTTAACCTGGAGGTGGTACTTCCTGATGGTGAGATTATATGGACAGGGGCTAATACGCTGAAGTATGCTTCAGGTTATAATCTTACGCAGTTAATGATAGGCTCTGAGGGTACCCTTGGAATCATAACTAAAATAGTTTTAAAACTAATTCCACGTCCTGCGCAAAACCTGGTTATGCTTGCCTCATTTTCTGGAAATGAGCAAGCCTGCAAAGCCGTATCCGCAATTTTTCGCGCAGGAATAACACCTTCAACGCTGGAGTTTATGGAGAGACGTGGGGTTGAATGGGTAATAGAATATGAACATTTTCAATTCGACCTGAAGGATGATGCACAGGCCTTTTTGATGATAGAGGTCGATGGTAATGATTTGGAGGTACTTTTAGCTGAATGCGAAAAGATCAATGAAGTTTTAGAGAATAATTCTTGTTCAGATGTGCTTTTTGCAGATACAGCAGCTCAAAAAGAGACGATATGGAGGTTAAGACGTATGATGCCATTGTCTGTAAAATCAAATTCGGTCTATAAAGAAGAAGATACAGTTGTTCCAAGAGCAGAACTGCCGAAATTAATTCAGGGAATTAAAGAAATTGGATTAGAGTTTGGATTTCAATCTATTTGCTATGGGCATGCAGGTGATGGAAATGTTCATATTAATATTATTAAGGGCGATATGTCTGATGAGGACTGGAATACCAAATTAAAAGAGGGCATTAGAAAGATCTTTGAATTAACTGTTTCCCTCGGTGGCACCATATCTGGTGAACATGGAATAGGATCGGTTCAGAGGGAGTATATGGATATTAAATACCCGGAAGTTCATCTTAACCTGATGCGTGGTATTAAATCCGTTTTTGATCCTAATGGGATATTGAATCCAGGAAAGATATTCTGATCAGCAGACAGAGAAATCTCAGTCTTTGTTAGTCAAAATTTTTCTTCAAACTGCTTTCCATTTTAAGACGCTGAAATTCGGGTATAGGAATGGATTTCTTTGTGGCGTAATCAAAAACTACACATAATGTTTGTCCGGTAGTGCATATTTCTTCTGCACCATTAACCACTTTAACCAATACATATTCAAGCTCGAAGCTGCTGTTTCCGATTTTAGAGGTTCTGATATAAGCATATATTTCGTCAGAAAGTACAATAGGATAAAGGTAATCAACAAGCGATTTTCTGATTATTATTCCAGATAGTTTCCAGTCCCATTCTATAATTTCTGCCCAATAAGCTGATCGGGCTATTTCAAAATAGGTAAGATATATAGCGTTATTAACATGGCCGAGAGCATCTATATCGGCAAAACGGATAGGGATTTGAATTTTGAAGTGATATCCTTTCATGTGATGTTGACATTTTGACGGTAGATATTAAAACAAACTGCCGTTTTGTCTTTTGTTTATGTCTGTTTTTACGCAATATGCAAAATGGTATGCACATTGTCGAGTACTGAGAAATAACTAATTAAAAATTTAGGAGGATATAAAAATGGCACTTGTAAAATTTGCAAACGGAAACACAAATAAAGTATTTAAACCAGCTTATAACGATGTTTTTGAATCGTTTTTCAATGCTGATCCTTTTTTGTCTAAAAGTAATTTAAATCGTAATCCGGCGGTTAATATCGCTGAGAATGAGAACGAATTCCATATTGAATTAGCTGCACCCGGACTTAAGAAGGAAGACTTTAAAATCAATCTTGAGCAAGATCTGTTGAGTGTGTCGGCAGAAAAGAAGGAAGAAAAGACAGAATTGGACGAAGCAAAAAAGTATAACAGGGTTGAGTACAATTATTCATCTTTCATGAGAACATTTACCTTGCCTGAAACAGCGGATCACGCTAATATCACTGCAGAGTATAAAGATGGTATTTTATACATCACAGTGGCGAAGAAAGAAGAAGCTAAAATTCAGTCGAGAGAAATAGTAATAAGTTAATAATAAGTTTGTTTTTGGTGTTTTAGAAGGCAGGCGGAATACCGTCTGCCTTTTCCATTTAAATTGTAGTATAAGCTGCAAAATCGTAATTTTACCTCATGGGGAGAGAAATTTTAGAGAATAAGCGGAAAGCCTTAAAGATCAATTTAGATGAATCAATTTACGGTACTTTTGCTGAGATAGGGGCGGGGCAGGAAGTAGCAAGAAACTTTTTCACTGCGGGTGCCGCTTCAGGAACCATTGCGAAGACAATGTCAGCTTATGATATGGTCTTTAGTAATTCTATTTACGGGGAAGAGGAATCAGGTCGTTATGTTTCTGAATCAAGACTTGATAAAATGATCAAGCATGAATTCGGACTTTTATCTGAACGTCTTTGCGGACCTAAATATGCTGGTAAAACCTTTTTTGCTTTTGCGGATACTGTAACAACACTCAACTTTAATAAAACTAATGACCCTCATGGCTGGCTGGGTATCAGGTTTCAGTTAAGTCCGGGTGGTGAGCCCAATGATATTGTTTTCCACGTCAGACTTCTGGATAGTGATTCGAATCTGCAGCAGAATGTATTGGGAATATTGGGTGTTAACCTGGTTTATGCTGCATATTATTACCATGATGATGTTCAATCCATGATTGAGTCTCTGGTTGATAATTTGGCAGTAGGTTCTGTTGAGATCGATCTGATTAGTCTTAGCGGTCCTGAATTTAAGAACGCTAACGATCGGTTGGTTAATTTATATTTGATAGCCAAAGGCTTTTCAGGGGCAGCAATTTTTGATAAGAATGGTCATGCACGTCAGTCTAAAGATGTGCTCTACAAAAAGGATGTGATGATACTCAGGACAAAATTCGGTCAGAAATCTACACCGAACTTTGATTTGTTTAATAAAGCGGTTGAGCAATTTAAGCGTACTCAGAACGTCAATGACAGGAACATCATAGTCATGATTGAGGTTTTGATGACTAATTTTCTGGAGGACAAATCTGAGCTGGGTAATGAGGATCTTGAAAAGTTTGCAAAACGTGCAGAAGAGCTTTGTGCGACCGGAAATTATGTAATTGTTTCTGACTTTGCTCGAAATCATAAGCTTGCGCAATACCTTTCACGCTGCAGCCCTAAAAGCGTGGGCATTTCAACTAATATTGCCAATCTGAAGAATATTTTCAATTCCGAAAATTATGGAGAAAATTATACCGATGAGCTTTTAGCTTATATCAGTGATCTTTTTAGTAAAAATGTAAGGCTCTATGCCTATCCATATCTTGATAAGAAGAACAAGCAGATTATTACAACACGCAATATGCCCGTATCCAAAGAATCAAAACATTTGTTCGAATTTCTGATTCAGAATGGCTATATCATGGATATTGATGATTATGATGAGAAATTTGTGAAGACGGTTTAATTAATTGATAATGGACAGTTGACAGTTGATAATTGGCAACTATCCAATGTCAGCTTAGTCCTAGTTTCTCATATTAATATACTGTAGCGGTTGTCCAAAATCATCGTTCCTGCATAAGGCAATTACAGCCTGAAGATCATCTATTTTCTTTCCCTGGACTCTAACCTGATCATCCATAATAGAAGCCTGAACTTTTAGCCCGCTGTCTTTTATCTTTTTTACAATTTTTTTTGCAGTTTCCTTATCAATTCCTTCCTTAATTTTAATCTCTTTTCTGAGCATATTACCTGATGCGTATTGCTCTTTTCCAAGGTCCATACTGCCCGGATCGAGATTGTGTTTAACCATGCGGGATATAATCGCATCCTGGATAGCTTTTAGACGCATATCATTCTCGGTAATGATTGTAATTTCATTGGTCTTTTTGTCGAGTTCAACGCTACTTTTTGAATCGTTAAAGTCATAGCGATTAAGGATCTCTTTCTTTGCTGTATTAATTGCATTATCGAGGGTCTGTCCGTCGATCTTACTTACGATGTCAAATGTTGGCATAATTATTATAGTATGGTTAATCAAATATTGTTAATATCTTTAAATATTGCATTTAAAGATCATAATTCTTTAATAGAAAAAATATGAAAGCAAATAAAGTAAAAACATCCGGAAAGGTTGTAAAAAAGCAAACAAAGCGAGTTGTAAAAAAAGAATTAGAGTCAAGTATCTCTGAAAAGTTCTTTGAAGCAATGAAAAGTTTGGGACATGATGCAGAAAAGTTCTCTAAGGAGATTAAAAAAACAAGTAAGGCATTAGCCAAGAAGCTTGCAGGGAAGTATAAGGAAGTTAAGAATGCAGTTGAGGATAAATTAGAGAGCAAGACCAAGAGTGTAAAGCCCAAAAGTGCAAGCAAGGCAGGTGTATCGGCTGCTAAATCTGTGGTTTCTTCAGTTAAGAAAGCTGAAAAAGTTGTTGCCCGTGTTAGTAAGGCTGCGGTAAAGACAAAGGTACCCAGACTCGTAACAGCTGGTACAGGTTCAACAAAATCTGTGGATAGTAAACCAAGAGTAAGAGCACCCAAGAGTACAACTCCCGCTTCAGCGCCAAAGGCAGTTGCTCCAAAAGCTCCTGTTAGTAAGCCTGTTGCAAGTAAAGATTCTCCTGTGAAAGCTAAGCCAGCGGCATCAAGAACCAGAAAGCCGGCCGCTAAAGTTGTTGCTGCCAGTCCTGCTCCTGCAAAACAGGACGCACCTGCAGCTTCTCCTTCGAACGAGAAAATATAGATGAACAGGATTCACGTTTATACTTAACGTGGAGTTAATGTTTTGTTAATACTAAATTTTGAATTTTACAGTCCCGTCCACAGGTACGGGATTGTTTATTTATGCCAATGCCGAAGAATATTCCTTTAATAAATCGAGAGGTCAGTTGGTTATACTTTAACGACCGGGTACTGCAGGAGGCTGCTGACAAATCTGTTCCACTGGTTGAAAGAATACGTTTTCTAGCTATTTTTTCTTCAAATCTTGATGAGTTTTACCGTGTAAGGGTTGCTACGCTCAGCCGACTCTCGAATTTAAATACCAGATCCAAAGCGATACTAGGATTTAGTCCGAGGAAAATATTAAACCAGATCAAAAACATCGTTGTAAGACAAGAGCGAAAGTTTAATCACTTATATGAAGACGTCATTGTGAAAGAACTGGAGCGGGAAAGAATTTTTTTAATTAACGAAACTCAGTTAAACGTAACACGCGGTTCATTTGCAAGGGAGTATTTCAGGGAAAAGATTCTTTCAACACTGGTTCCGGTAATGATCAATAAAAACGAGCCATTCCCTGAATTAAAAGATCGTGCAATTTATCTTTTTGTAAGACTGGTACAAAAAAAGAATAAAGAGAAAAACAGGTTTGCTCTTATTGAAATTCCTACCGATATTTCAAGCCGTTTTATAGCACTCCCTGAGACGAATAATCTCAAATTTATTACCTTGATCGATGATGTTGTCAGGTATTGTCTGGATGATATTTTCTTCATTTTTGAATACGATAGTATAGAGGCTTATTCTGTGCAGCTTACTAGGGATGCAGAGTTGGATCTTGATATTCACGTTAGTGAAAAGTTTATTGATGCTCTTTCAAAAAGTCTCCAGAAAAGGGGCAAGGGAAAGCCAATGCGCTTATTATATGATATTGATATGCCATTGGATATGCTTACCTATCTGGTAGCCGAGTTGGATTTAACTGCTGATGGGCTAATTCCAGGTAACCGTTATCATAATTTTAAGGATTTCATTAGTTTCCCTAATATTGGCCGGCCTGAGCTGGAATATCCTAAAATGTTGCCACTACCTGTAAATGAGCTTTCCAGCGTGAGTAGTATCTTTGCTCAGATCGAAAAAAAGGATTACCTGATCAATTTACCCTACCAGTCGTTTGATTATATCATTCATTTTCTGAGAGAGGCTGCTATAGATCCAAAGGTTCGGGAGATAAATATTACTCTTTATCGTCTGGCCGAAAATTCAAGAATTATTCATGCTTTGATTAATGCTGCAAAGAATGGTAAGAAAGTAAGCTGTTTGCTCGAACTCAAGGCAAGATTTGATGAACAAGCTAATATTTACTGGACCAACAGGCTTGAGGAAGAAGGGGTGAGTGTTAATTATGGGATGCCGGACTATAAAGTTCATTCAAAGATCTGTTTAATAAGAAGGATTGAGAAGGGAAAGGATAAATACTATGCTAATCTTGCTACTGGAAATTATAACGAGAAGACTGCAAAACTTTATTGTGATCATAGTCTGTTTACTGCAAACCCTTTGATTACATCAGAACTTGTCACTTTTTTTGATGGTCTGCAAAAGCAGGTTTTTTACAGTGGATATAAGCATTTGATTGTTTCGCCGCTTGAGAGCAGGCAAAAATTAAATGCACTTATTAATAAGGAAATAAAAAATGCAAAATCCGGTAAAAATTCCAGTATAATACTTAAAATGAATAGTTTAACCGATACTTCAATTATTGAAAAACTTTATGAAGCAAGCAATGCAGGTGTTAATGTTAAATTAATTATCCGGGGTATGTGTTGCCTTGTTCCTGGGATAGCCGGATTTAGTGAAAATATTTCGGTAATAAGTATAATTGATCGTTATCTTGAGCACGCACGGGTTTGGATATTTGGAGATGCCGGCAAAGAGCATGTTTATCTTTCTTCTGCTGATATGATGTCAAGGAATCTGGATCATCGTGTTGAAGTTGGGTTCCCAATACTGGATGCTGAAATTAAATCTGAAATTTTGGATATAATTAATATTCAGTTAAAGGATAATACAAAGGCAAGAGAAATTAATGAATTAAATAATAATCGTTATCGGAAGACCGGAACAAAAACCCCGAGCCGGGCTCAAACCGATATATATACCTATTTAAAATATAAAAAATAATATTTTGAGATACGCTGCCATAGATATCGGTTCAAATGCAGTCAGACTTTTAATAGCTGATGTCATACAAAACAATAAGACTGTTTCTTTTAAAAAGAATACACTAATCAGAGTGCCATTAAGACTTGGTGATGATGCGTTTCTGGACAAGTTAATTTCTCCGAATAAAACTATTGAGCTCATCAAAACAATGGTCGCATTTCGGAATCTGATTGATGTCTATAAGGTTAGTGATTATATGGCATGTGCGACCTCAGCAATGCGTGAGGCAAAAAATGGATCTACAATTGTTGCTAAAATTAAAGCAGAGGCGGGAATAGATCTGGAAATTGTGGAAGGGCAGCGAGAAGCTAATATAATTTATGCCAGCCATATTGAACAAAGCTTGGATCGTAAGAAAAATTATTTATACATCGATGTGGGTGGCGGAAGTACTGAACTTTCAGTTTTTAGTAATGGAGAATTAATTTCTTCCCGTTCATTTAATCTTGGAGGTATCAGGATCCTGGATAATCAGGATAAAGATGAAACATGGTCTGAAATGAAAGAATGGGTAAAGAATGTAGCCCAATCCTATAAAAACCTTTCAGGTATTGGAACCGGGGGAAATATTAATAAATTGTTTAAGATGGCTGAAGGAAAAGATGGTTCGCCGTTAACTTTTTCCAAACTCAGGGATTTATATTCTTATCTCAGTTCTTTTTCTCTTAAAGACCGTATTAATGTTCTGGGCTTGAATCAGGATCGTGCCGATGTTATTATCCCTGCTTCTGAAATTTATCTGACCGTGATGAAATGGGGAGGGGTGAAGCAAATATTCGTTCCTAGAGTAGGTTTGGTAGATGGAATAATTCAATTGCTGATAGATAAAAATTTTCAGGAGTAGGCATTGAGAATAGAGACCTGATAGCCGTCGGTAGTTTTTAAGATTCAACAATTTTCTTTGAGCCAATCCAGAGGAAATAGGTAATTGCAGGGGCCATAACCACATCCATAGTATAATGGACATGCTGCAGGAGAACAGCTATTCCAATAAGTAGGGTAGCTGTCAGAGCAAGAATTTTATCAGTTCTTTTTTTCAGGCATAAGAACATCAAAAACATGGCGGCGGTATGTCCCGAGAAGAATAAATCTTTTGTGATAAATTTTGGCCCATAGAAATAATTGCTGATCGGGTCATGAATAGGTATTAGATCTTCCGGGGCATCAAGCGGAATTAGTCCGATAGAAACAAAGCGCGACAGATTAATTAAAATAAAGCCCCATAAGAAGGTTAAAAACAGGTTCGGATCCTGCTTGAAGCGGCTGAAAGTTAATAAGGTCATCGACCAAATTGTTATAAAAATGAAAATCGACAGGTCATATGCCGGAAGCCATGATAATAAATAATCATTGAAATTAATACCATTTCTTCGCTCAATTGCCTGATAAAAGAATGGGAGTAAAGGGAGAATAAATGAGATGAGGATTAATCCGGAAATACATTTTTTTCTGTAATCAGAAGATTGCCAATTGCTTCGCCATATACTTACTACGGCTCCTTGTTGAGACATGAATTGTTATTTTTTTAAGGCCTGCGAAGTTACATGATTAAAATATTATTTTTTAATTAATAATGCAGATTAATAGCATTTTAATTAACACTATAATATTTCATCAAACTTTGCATAAAGGGAATAACTAAAATGTCCAACAATTATTGTGAAATCCATCCTGATGGATTCACCGGAGTGCCACCCTTCCAAATTTGAAATTGCATTTCTGTCACATCTTCAGCGGGATCTGTTGCCACTGTTCCAATACTCTGTCTGGCACTAACCTCTTGTCCGGTGGCTACACTTGCATTTTTAAGCTTGGAGTAAATTGAGAAATATTCACCATGACGAATAATGACCGTATAAGAATTTACCAGGTAGATGACTTTACTGACTTTTCCTGCATAAACGGCGTATACATTGGCCCCAGGAGCTGTTTTAATATTTATGCCAGGATTAAAGATGGTGACGTTATTGAATTTTTGCTGTCCGAAACCTTGGGTTATTATTCCCTGAGCAGGTTTTTGCATCCGACCACGACTACCCAGAAAAGATGAAGATAGTTTCGCATCTTCAGGACTTGAGGCTAAAATAGACGAACCACTTTCGACAGGTTTAGCTGCACTTGGCTTTTTTTCGTTATTCTCTTTTGCCTTTAATGCTGCAGCAGCGGCAGCCCGTCTCCGGCGTTCTTCTTCTTTCTTTTGTTCTGCCAGGATTTCTTTTCGGATAGCATCCTGGATGGCCTTGTTCAGGAGGTTTGCCTCCCTTTGTTTTTTGGATAGCTGTTGCTGGAGTTCTTTTTGTTTTTGGGTTAAGCCTGTTAATATTTTAGATTGCTGTTCTTTATCCTTTCCCAGCGTTTGTTTTTCAACAATCTGGTCCATCAACAAATCCGTTTTCTCCTTTTTGTTCAGATCAAGTTCATGGATTTGCTTTTTCAGGTTAATCTGGGTACTTATAATTTCCTTAGCCTGCCTTTTACGGAAGCTTCCTACCTGTTGAATATACCTGAGCCTCATATAGGCTTGATTAAAGTTATGAGATGCGAATATAAACATGAGTTTATTATAAGCCCCCTGATTTTTGAATGCAAACACAATCATTTTTGAGTATTGTGCCTTCAGTTTGTTCAAATTTGTTTGAAGAGAAATAACCTCAGTGGTGTTGCTGATAATTTTTGTATCAAGCATCTTAATCTCAGTATTGATTGTCCGGATTTTATCTTCTCTCAACCTGATCTGTGAATTTAGCAGATTGATTTGATTAAGGGATAATTTCTTGTTTTTATCAATTTTGCTCCTGCTTCTTTTTAATTCTTCAATCTCTTTTGTAATCGTAGCCTTACGTTTTTTAAGTTCTGAACTGCTCTGCCCATAAGCAGATTCCAGGGATATTATTAAAACTAAAAAGGTAATCAATTTCAGAAATTGCATAGAGGGAATAATTATCCCGGCAAAACTATTAACAATAGCCGAAAATCTGGACATTTTTATTACTAATTGTTTTATTTATTGTATTTCTGAAGCTTTTTATTTCAATAGTTTTACCTGAAATTCTTACTACTTTAGCCACGCGGTTCTTAAGCTATGTCTGGTACAAAACATCCTATATACAATATTCAGTTTGCACTTCTATGTTTAAGTTCATTTCTGTTTTCAGCCAGTTTCAATATGTTGATTCCGGAAATGCCGGCTTATCTGACCAGCCTTGGAGGAGCAGAATATAAAGGGTATATCATTGCACTTTTTACACTCTCTGCGGGTATATCCAGGCCATTTAGCGGGAAGTTGACAGATAAGATTGGCAGAGTTCCGGTAATGGCTGTAGGTTCATTTGTCTGTGTTGTTTGTGGCTTGCTGTATCCGGTTTTAACCAGTGTTGCAGGGTTTTTATGGCTAAGGCTATTCCATGGGTTTTCCACAGGGTTTAAGCCAACTGCAACAGCCGCCTATGTTGCTGATATCGTTCCGGGGAATCGTTGGGGAGAAGCTATGGGGATTCATGGACTATGTTTTAGTACCGGGCTGGCAATCGGACCGGCAATTGGAAGTGAGTTAACAGAAATGTTCTCGATCAATGCTATGTTTTATTGTTCTTCAGTTTTTGCACTCCTCTCTATTGTGATTCTGATGAATATGCAGGAAACCCTGGAAAAAAGAGAACCATTTCGCTTTTCTATGATGCAGATTAACCGTTCTGAGCTTATTGAAGTAAGGGTTTTGGTGGCTGCTTTCATTACTTTTTTATCGTATCTGAGTTATGGGATTATTCTAACTGTTATTTCGGATTGGGGTGAACATCTTGGGGTTTCCAACAAAGGACTTTTCTTTATGGTATTTACGGTGTCCTCTCTTTTAATTCGCTTTATATCAGGAAAAATGTCTGATCGTATTGGTCGCGTTCGCATTATAAAGTTATCCCTTGCTATACTCGTAATATCTCTTGGTTTAATCGGAATTGCTGATTCTCCAATCAGTCTCATGCTTGGATCTTCTGTTTATGGTATAGCAACCGGGATGCTATCTCCCGCACTAACCGCCTGGATTATTGATCTCAGTCATCCTGATCATCGTGGTAAAGCCGTTGCAACAATGTACATTGCACTTGAAGCAGGTATTGGTCTGGGTGCTTTTTTTGCAGGTAGCTTGTACGTCACAGATGTCAGTATGATACCTCCCATTTTCTACACTGCAGCTGCAATTACCATGTTTGCATTTCTCTATTTACAGGTCATTTATACAAACAAGGTCTCTAAAAAGCTCAGGAATGAATCCTCAAATTCTTAAAGATCTGGTTAGTATTACCATGCCCTATGGTAAATATAAAGGCAGACTTATCTGTGATTTGCCTGAATATTATCTCGTATGGTATGAGAATAATGGATTTCCAGCAGGAAAAATTGGAATTCTTTTGGCCACGATGTATGAGATCAAGCTTAACGGATTGGAGTATTTGCTGAAACCTATAAGAAAATAGTATTAATTCCCTGTTTTTTCTTTAATTAAAAATACTAATATTGTTAGTATTTTTAGTTAAAATCTTTATATATTTGAGGAATTGAGAGCTCTTGAAGAATGTACGCTATAGTCGATATTGAAACAACCGGAGGGCATGCAAGCGCCAATGGAATCACTGAAATTGCGATATTGATTCATAATGGCGAGGAGCTTATTGAACAGTTCAGTACATTAATTAATCCTTTAAAACCAATCCCAATCTATATTCAGGCACTAACCGGAATAGATGATGAAATGGTAAGTATGGCTCCGGAATTTAAGGATGTAGCGAGGCGGATTTATCAACTTTTACATGATAAAGTCTTTGTGGCTCATAATGTTAATTTTGATTATTCATTTCTTCATTTTCATTTGGCTGCAGCCGGGTTTAATTTACAAACAAAGAAACTGTGTACAGTTCGTTTAAGCAGGAAAATCATTCCTGGACTTGCGTCTTACAGCCTGGGTCGGTTATGTAAGGAGGTTGGAATAGATATTCAGGACAGGCATCGTGCATCAGGTGATGCTCATGCAACAGCCAAACTTTTTTCAATGCTGATTGAACAGGATGCGGAAGGTCATATCAGTAAAACCCTGAATCAACGGTCAAGGGAGCAATCCCTACCACCACATCTGCCTAAGGAGGATATGGATAAACTTCCCTCAGTTCCCGGAATATATTATTTTCATAACTCAAAGTCCAAAGTAATTTACGTAGGGAAGGCAAAGGATATCCGGAAGAGAGTAGTTAGTCATTTTACAAATAATAAACCCGGAAGACAAAAACAGGACTTTTTAAGAGAAATTCATCATATAAGTTTTCAGGAATGTGGTACTGAGCTGATGTCATTTATTCTTGAAGCAGTTGAAATTAAGCGGCTTTGGCCTGCCTATAACCGATCTTTAAAAAGATTTGAGTATGCGTATGCTTTATATTCATTTGAGGACCAGAAAGGTTATATACGTTTGCTGATTGATAGAAAGAAGAAATTCTCAAAACCTTACTATACATTTAATGCAATACTTGAGGGCTATAATCTGATCAAAAGTCTGATTGCCGGATTTAACCTTTGTCCGAAACTTTGTTTTGTACAGCGTAATACAGAGGCCTGTATCCCTTTAGGAGATGAATCCTGTAAAGGGGCATGTGAACAGCTAGAACCTGCTGAACAGTATAATGAGCGGGTTATTAAAGCCTTAGAAAGTCTGAGTTCAACACTACCCGGCTTTGTGCTTATTGATGAAGGTCGTACAGTTGAAGAAAAAAGCTGCTTATTGATAGAGAATGGACAGTTTTATGGGATGGGTTATATTACTCATGATCTGACTCAGGCCGATATAAGCTTGTTAAAAAGCCATTTAACTCATTATCCAACTAATGATTATATCCGCAATATGATTTTGAATGCGGCTCTCCGTTATCCCCATAAAGTGAGAAGCATTTATATGAATTAAAGTACAATGATTCCTGATTTATGGACAGTTTATTCCTGATTGTGATCTAAATCAGCTTCTAAATCAGTTTATACTTTATGGAATAATAATTGCCTTAAGGTTAATGTCTAAAAATGGGAGCATTTTCAGATTATTATCATTAACTTATAGAAACTTAAATCAAACACAATGAAAAAGCAAATTTACCTTTTACTAACCGCAATCCTGTTGGCTTCTGGTTCAGCTATGGCAAATGATGTCAAAACAAAGCCTGCAATGACTGAAACTCAGATAGCCCGTGCTGCTGAGATTACTCGCAGAGTTGAAGAAATTAAAAGCATGGACAGATCTGAATTGAGCCGTGTGGAACGTAAAGCGCTTCGTAATGAATTGCTTGAAATGAAAAAAGAAGCTAAAGCAATGAATGGTGGAGTTTATCTTTCTGTTGGTGCTATTATTATCATTCTTTTAGTATTGATCCTGATATTATAATCTGGTTTCATACTATTGCTATAAGCCTGTGCAAAACAAAAAAAGCTGCCTATTTGAAAGAAAGGCGGCTTTTTTATTGACTTAGTTTGAATACAAGTTATTTGTATTTACATAAATAGGAAGTCTGAACACTGGTGCGAACTTTAAATGATTGCATAGCATCAATTTCGAATGCTTGTCCTTTTTTAAAGATTTCCCAATTGTCTTTACCCGGTAATTTAGCTTCCAGTTCACCTTCTATGATGAGCATGGTTTCATGCATGGATGTACTAAACTCGTGTTCTCCGCTTTCAATAACTCCAATTGTTGACTTTCCTTCGGGTGACTGATATCCCAGAGATTTTACGGCACCTTCAAAATATTCGCTTACAGTAATCATAAAAATGTGTTTTTTGACTGCGAATTTAAATAAAATATCTTATCCCTTGCTCCGTTATAATAAGATAAACAGAGAACTAGCTTTAAATATCAAGGGAAATATACATTAGAGAAAACCCCTTTAAAATTAAAGCAGACATCGGCTTTCTAATTGTTTTTTCGCAATTTAGCATTTATAAAGTTTTAAGTTAATGAAGATACTCTATGCCATTCAGGGCACAGGAAACGGGCACTTGAGTCGGGCAATGGATGTTATCCCTTGTCTCCTCAAGCATGGGGATGTAAAAATCCTCGTCAGTGGAATCCAGGGTGATCTTATACTTCCTTATCAGCTTGCTTATAAGATGCGTGGTCTGAGTTTTATTTTTGGCAAATCAGGTGGAGTTGATATCTGGAGAACTTTTGTTAAGTCTAATGTCAGAAAGCTTGTAAAGGAGATAAATTCACTTCCGGTAGAAGATTTTGATCTTGTTATTAATGATTTTGAACCAGTTTCTGCCTGGGCATGTTACGCTAAGAATGTTCCCTGTATTGGTTTAAGCCATCAGTCGGCTGTTCTATCTGATGCTGCTCCCAGAACAGACAATGTTGATGTAGTTGGTAAACTCATTCTAAAAAATTATGCACCCAATACAGCACAGTATGGTTTTCATTTCAAAGCCTATGCTGAAAATGTATTTACGCCGGTAATCAGAAAACAAGTCAGAGCCGAAGTTGTCAGAAATGAAGGGCATTATACAGTTTATTTACCAGCTTATGATGATTCCCGTTTAATCACCAAGCTTAGTAAATTCAAAAAGGTAAACTGGGATGTATTTTCAAAACATAATCATAAGCCTTTCAGGACTAAAAATGTTTCTGTTCAACCAATTCATAATGAACGTTTTATAAGAAGTATGGCAAATTCTGAAGGGATACTGTGTGGAGCCGGTTTTGAAACACCTGCAGAAGCATTATTCATGAAGAAGAAACTACTGGTTATTCCAATGAAAAACCAATATGAGCAGCAATTGAATGCTGCTGCATTGAGTCAGATGGGAGTACCTGTCATTAAAAATTTAAACGACAGGTTTGATATGATAATTAATACCTGGATCGAATCCAATAGGATTATTGATGTGGATTATCCGGACATAACTCAGGACATTATTGATCAAATCATTGAAAGGCATTGTCAAATGCCTTTAATCAGGAATATTCGTAAGTCCGGCTAATGCGGATATAATTCAATATTATAGCGTGAACGTCAGCAAATATTCTGAATAAGATTATAATACCCTGTTTTCTTTTTTATCCAAAAAGAGTACTGCTGAGATATCTGTCTCCGCGATCACAGGATATAAAAACTACCAGGCCTTCATCAAGCTGTGAAGCAAGTCTGATTGCTGCTGATGCGGCTCCACCAGTGCTCATTCCTGCAAATATTCCCTCAACTTTTGCAAGTTTTCTTGACATTTCTGTAGCTTCGAGTTCTGAAATATCCATAATGCGGTCAACACGTTCAGGTTCAAAAATTTCAGGTAAGTATTCAACCGGCCAGCGACGAATACCTGGAATAGATGATTCTTCTGTAGGCTGGCAACCTATAATCTGAATTTCAGGATTTTTCTCTTTGAGATATCTAGAGCAACCCATAATAGTACCTGTTGTACCCATTGAACTCACAAAATGAGTGATTTTTTGTTCGGTATCTTTCCAGATCTCAGGTCCGGTACTTTTGTAATGAGCGAGCCAATTATCGGCATTTGCAAATTGATTAAGCAAAAAGCTTTCACCTTTAGCAGCTTTTTCTTCTGCGTAATCACGACATAATTCTATTCCTTCGAGTAGTGTTACTCTGGCACCGAAGGCTTCCATGGTTAAAGTTCGTTCTCTAGTCGAATTAGACGGCATAACAAGCTCCATTTCAAGATCAAATAATCTTGCTATCATTGCCAGTGCGATACCCGTATTCCCACTCGTTGCTTCGATTAAACGAGATCC
>CAZGWG010000002.1:0-19199 GCA_964529165.1 uncultured Sphingobacterium sp. | reverse complement strand
CCTTTTCTGATTTCTCCCCGTTCCAATGCACTCCGGATCATATTGAGTGCTGCCCGGTCTTTTACACTTCCTCCCGGATTATTACCCTCTAGTTTTGCATAAATCTGAACTTTCGGATTGGGGTTCAGTTTTTTGATTTCAACCAGTGGTGTATTTCCAACAAGATCAATTATGCCCGCCATTTTATTGTTTTATATTAATTTTCACTGGATATGACTACTTCCGAAGTATTGTATACTGACGATCGGGGGGGGATACTTTTTGTTAGCCAAACATTTCCTCCAATGATGCTGTCATGGCCTATGTTTGTTTCACCACCCAATATTGTAGCACCTGAATAAACTACTACACGATCTTCAATTGTAGGATGTCTTTTTGTATTGGCCATGCTTTTATGTACACTCAAAGCCCCGAGGGTTACTCCCTGATACATTTTTACATGATTACCAATCTTACATGTTTCACCAATAACAATGCCTGTTCCATGGTCAATATGAAAGTACTCTCCAATTATTGCTGCAGGATGTATATCAATTCCCGTTTTTGAATGGGCATATTCGGTGAAAATTCTAGGCAACAAAGGTACCCCTAGATTGTACAAAGCATGTGCCAGCCGGTAAAAGGAAATTGCATAAAAACCAGGGTATGCCCGAATAACCTCAAACTCACTTTTTGCAGCAGGATCCCCATCAAAAATGGCTTTAATATCTGTATTCAGAATCCGGAATATTTCGGGCACCTGTGAGAAAAAATTATTCGCCAGCTTGGAATTATCACAGTTGATACAGGCCTTTGTTGCTTCCATCATATCGAATAGCTCTGTTTCAAGTCTTTTAAACTCCAGTTTTAACTCATCAACAGAATTAAGTGTTCTTTTGGATTGTTCAGGATAAAGTAAGCGGATAAGTTCCAGTGCCCATCTTGAAATTTCCTTATTAGAAGGAACGGCATCTGCATCTTGTTGTTTTTTGAATATATGATTGAAAAAATCCTCGTTCATCTTTATTTTAGGGCCAGTATTCTTTGATTATTCATAATGCAAGTTTAACTAAAAGAATGTTGTCAGTTTGTAAAAAACGTAAAGGAATTCATTTCTTATAGGATTTAAGAATTTATTTTGCCAATTCCATTTTTAGTTAAATGCTACTGTCTATTTCAATATCGTATTTTATCAAAAGTCCGGAAATTCCCAATATTGAAAATTTAGCTTTTCTGATTCTGTTATTTTCGGGATCGATGGAATAGTTGATGGATGTCCTGAGATCAACCTTTTCCAGAATCGTGTTATCAAATGTTGTTCCTGCCAAATCGCAATTTTCAAAAACAGAATTTGTCAGGTCACATTCTGTAAAATCGACCTCCTGCAATGAGGAGTTCTTAAAAATCGTTTTTCTGATTTTAGTTTTATAAAAACAAGAGTGGTTAAGCAGGCAGTGTTTAAATGAAAAAGCTAAACCAAATTCATTACAGTGTTCAAAATGGAGACCTAACATCTTACATTCCTTAAAAACTATATCCTGGAAGGTCGTTTTCCCCAGTTTCACCAGACTCAAATTACAACCAATAAATTCAACATCGGTAAATTTTATCCCGGAAAGATTAGTATTTGAAAAGTCGCATTGCCTGAACACACAGTTTTCATAGGAGCCCTCTGGTAGGGGAATCTCATTGAATTTGACTCTTTCAAATGTTTTATCAACTGTATAATTCATATTTAACCGCTTTCTTTTACTTCTGTTTTATCAACGTGTCAATTGATGCAAACTGAATACTTCGGCAGGACTACTGATTCCTTCTGTATTTAAAACATTCAGAATCTTTGTGAAGGGTTCGGAATTTCCTGCAATGTTCGAAAAATATACGATTGATGTTTTCTGTCCCGGAATATTAATAGAATAGGTGCTAAAACCACAGGTACTACCGGAGTGGAAGAGTGCCGGACTTCCTTTGCCAAAGTAAAACCAGCCTGGTCCGTAAAAACTGTCAGTAACATCTTTTATTGAAATATTTAGTTGCCTGAGTGCAGAAGATAAATCAACAAGACTGTTATTCCAGAGGCTATGAGTCCATTTTTTATAATCGTTTAATGAGCAATAAACCCCACCATCACCTTTTACTGCACTGGTTGAACTTTGATCATTAGCGTAGAGTTTTCTCTCTTTGTCGCGGGCAAAACCCAGTGACCGGTTAGGTATCTTTTTTTCAGATTCATAAACCAGGGAGTTTTTCATTTTGAGGGGTTTGAAAATCCTCTCTTTCATAAAATCAGGAAATGACTGCCCGGAAACTCTTTCAACGACTAGAGCCAGTAATGCATAAGCAGAATTGCTGTATCTGAACTGGCTGCCTGGATTGAAATAGATTTTATGCTGAGTTTTTAAGATGTTTAATACATCAATGTCAAGTAGTTGCTTGCTATTACCATTATCCATAATCTCCTCATAATCCGTTATCCCGGAGGTATGGGTTATCAGGTGGCGTAATAGAATTGTGTTGCTTATTTCTGAAGGTAATTCTGGAAAGAATTTGGAAATAGGATCATCGAAAGAGAGTTTATGATCTTTTTCCAACAGCAAAATACACATGGCTGTAAATTGCTTGGAAACGGAAGCAAGTCTGAAATTGGTTTTCGAACTGATGTTTTTTTTACTTTCTGTATCCACAAAACCAAAACCTTTACTATAAAGGACCTTACCATTGTTTTCTACATATAAAGCGATTCCTGGCCCTTCCGATTGAACATTATTATTAATTACTGAGTCCAGACGATTTTCCAGCTGTGCAAGAGCAGAATGACTGATTACAAGGAAAAGTATGGCTGTGAGATATTTCATATTAGCCTTGATTATATCTGTCGACAATTTATAAAAATAAATCAGAAGACAGGATGCCGTTGCTGATTCAATCATTAATTTTTAGTTAGCTAGAAGCCTGAGTATTTTTTTTAGATCTTCTGGGGTATCAACTGCCTGACTTTCTTTGTCGGTAATTGCTGTCTGAATCCGGTGGCCGTTTTCTATCCAGCGTAATTGTTCAAGTGCTTCTGCTGTTTCCAATCCTGATAGAGGTAATTTTGTTAGATCCTGTAAGGTTTCTGTTCTGAATGCATAAATACCAATGTGTTTGAAGAATGTAAAATAGTTTAACCAGGTATCTCTTTCCCGGCCTCTGAGAAAGGGAATTGCAGTTCGACTAAAATAAACAGCTTCCTTTTTTTTGTTGAGAATTACTTTGGGCGTATTCTCATTGAAAAGTTCCTCATTGCTTTTGATTATTTTTACAAGTGTTGCAATAGAGGTTTTCGGAGTTACAAAGCATTTGCATAAAAGATCGATTTGGCTGGGATCTATCATTGGCTCATCGCCCTGTATATTTACTATAATATCAAATTCAGGGTAATTTCTGGCAATTTCGGCACATCGGTCGGTACCACTTTGGTGCTTAAGGGATGTCATTTCAACATTCCCTCCAAATAAGCTAATATGATCTGCAATACGCTGATCATCAGTTGCTACTATAACTTTATTAAGTGAAGAAGATTTTAAACATTGTTCATAGACACGCTGTATCATACTTTTACCCACAATGTCAATCAGTGGCTTTCCAGGAAAACGACTGGATTCATAACGGGCGGGGATGACTCCGAGTATCTTCATTGGATAATAAATTTCATTAGGGCCGATTAAAACAATCCGTGTATTTCCCGTTCAATACTGTTGATTACAAAGCCAAGATCTTCGGGCTTATTGGCAAAATCGAGTTTATCTTTATCCAGAATCAGTAATTTGCCCTGAGTGTAAGAGTCGATCCACTTTTTGTATTTCTCATTCAGCTTTGAAAGGTAATCTAGTCTGATACCTGCTTCGTATTCTCTGCCCCTTCGCTGAATGTTGTTGACCAGAGTAGGTACAGAGGCTTTGAGGTAAATCAACAAATCAGGAGGTTTTATAAAAGAGGTTATATTATCAAAAATCGCTCTGTAATTTTCATAATCACGGGAGGTCATTAAACCCATGTCATGAAGGTTTTCAGCAAAAATATAAGCATCTTCATAAATAGTACGATCCTGAATAATGTTCCTGTTTTCTGTCTGAAGTTCCAGGATTTGCTGAAAACGGCTATTTAAAAAATAGATCTGAAGATTAAAACTCCAACGTTTCATATCACTGTAGAAATCTTCAAGATAAGGGTTATTCTCGACAGCTTCGAACTGCGCTTCATAACTCAAATGTTTGGCAAGCAATTCTGTCAGAGTAGTTTTACCTGCTCCGATATTTCCAACTATAGCTATGTGCATGATAAATTTGTTAAGTGCAAAGCGATGGTCGCCAAGCGTGTCTGAAAATACAAATTGTTTTTTTAATCAAGAGCTATATTAAAAACTTTTAAATCCGATGATACTGCGTACTTCCCTGATCGTTTTAGATGCGCTTTCGCGTGCCTTTATAGCTCCAAAACGGGCAACTTCCCTTAAATAGGTTTCGTCTCTGGCAATTTCATTGATTCTTTCCCGAATTGGTGCTGTAGAAATAATCATATCTTCAGCCAGCTGTTTCTTGAAATCACCGTACCTTATCGCACACTGATTGTATAAGGCATCAAAATGATCATACGTATCGGCAGATGAAACGATTTTCATCAGGTCAAATAAGTTTTGAATAGCCTCTGGTTTTTGTTGGTTTTCTTCGGTTGGCCCTCCATCACTCACTGCCTTCATTACTTTTTTACGGATTACTTCAGGTTCATCAGATAAATAAACAGCATTGCCTTCACCTTCAGATTTACCCATTTTCCCCTTGCCATCAAGGCCCGGAACTTTAACAAGCTTCCCGGTAAAATTAAAAGCATAAGGTTCAGGAAAGTAATCGGAATTATATAATCTGTTGAATCGGTTTCCAAAGGTTCTGGACATTTCCAGATGCTGTTCCTGATCTTTTCCAACAGGTACCTTTGTTGCTTTATGAATAAGTATATCTGCAGCCATGAGTACAGGGTAAGTCAACAAGCCTGCATTAACATTGTCGGGATGGGCACGAACCTTATCTTTAAATGAAGTGCTTCTTTCGAGTTCGCCCAGATAGGCGTTCATATTTAGATACAGATATAGTTCTGCGATCTCAGGAACATCTGATTGAACGTAAATAGTTGCTTTTTCAGGATCAATTCCCGCTGCCAGATATTCTACCAGAACCTGTTTTACGTTACCATGTAAATTTTCAGGGGTTGGATGGGTTGTCAGCGAATGATAATCAGCTATAAAAAAAAAGCAATTATATTCATTCTGCATCTGTACAAAATTCTTTACAGCGCCATAAAAATTCCCTAAATGCAGTTTGCCGGTACTGCGGATACCACTTACAACAGTTTCCATAAGCCGCGAAATTAAGGATTTTTTCTGAACTAAGATGGTGAAGGTTCAAAAGCAGGTGCTGTCCTGAAACATCAATGGAATTTTCTATTTTTGAGTTAATGAAAAGGCTGTTAAAAAGTATTCATCTTTACTATTTTCAGATCTCACTTGCACTGATTTTTTCAAGTCTTTATCCCCTGATTTTTTATTTTTCCCGCAATCCGCCAAGGTTTCATTCCATGAACAGTTTGAGATGGTATTTTAGCTATATCAGTTCAGTATTTTCAGGATTTATTTTCAGATATCGATACGAAACAAAGGTCGACTGGTCCAGAAATTATATCATTTGTGCCAACCATACTTCCAATCTTGATATTACGGCCATCATCCTTCTTGCCAGGCGGAATTATGTATTCATGGGCAAGGAAGAGCTACTTAAGAATTTCATTACAGGAATTTATTTCCGGACAATTGATATCCCTCTAAACAGGGAGAGTAAAATGTCGGCATTCAGGGCGTTTAAAAAGGCCAGCGAAAATTTAAAGGAGGGAAAACACTTGGTAATATTTCCGGAAGGGATGATTAGTGAATTTTATCCACCAGTTTTGCAGCCTTTCAAAAATGGACCTTTTAAACTTGCTATTGAAAATGGAGTGCCAATTTTGCCGGTAAGTATCCACAATAACTGGAATTTAATGTGGGATGATGGTAAAAAATATGGAAGTACCCCGGGTATTTGCGATATTTGTGTTCATTCCCCAATTGAAACTAGTGGAATGCAGGCTGCAGATGTTGAGTATTTGCGAGATAGAGTTTTTAATATTATAAATGATTCTTTAATGAATCGAGATAATACAAAACCTGCATAAAACTGATTGATTTGGACTGTCGTAATTATAAGAAAAGGAGATGAAAATAAACCTTGAAATGATTGATAAAGTGGCTCATCTGGCAAGATTGGAGGTAGATGAGAGTGAAAAGCAGGGATTGCTGGATGACATGAATAAAATTCTGACATTCATGGACAAGCTCAATGAGGTTAATACAAGAGGAGTTGATCCTCTGGTTTATATGAGTGATGAGGTTAATGTTCTCCGGGAGGATCTTGTTAAACAGGAAATTACCAGGGATGAAGCTTTAAAAAATGCACCAAAGCAGGATGGTAAATTTTTCAGAGTAGCGAAGGTGATTAATAAACCCTAATTTGATCAAAGCTGTAACAAACGGCTTATACCGATAGTCTAAAAATAAAAACATGGCCAAAGATCCCCTTATTACCCTGATAGATATCGGTAGAAAATATGTAATCGGCGCAGAAACAATTCATGCCCTGAAATCAGTGAGTCTCACCATTGAAAAGGGAGAGTTCGTTGCCCTGATGGGACCTTCAGGTTCTGGTAAGTCAACTTTAATGAATATTCTCGGGTGTTTGGATACACCAACCAAGGGTACTTATATATTAAATGGGAATCAGGTAAGCGAGATGAGCGACAGTGAGCTTGCCGAAATAAGAAATAAGGAGATAGGCTTTGTATTTCAGACTTTTAATTTGTTACCCCGTTCATCTTCCCTTGAGAATGTAGCTCTGCCTCTGGTTTATGCGGGAGTTGGCCGTGTACAGCGTGAAGAACGTGCCCAAAAAACATTGGAAAGTGTAGGTCTGGGTAACAGAGTACATCATAAACCTAATGAACTCTCTGGTGGTCAGCGTCAGCGGGTGGCAG
The DNA here is from genome assembly GCA_964529165.1 of uncultured Sphingobacterium sp. Lineage (GTDB taxonomy): Bacteria > Bacteroidota > Bacteroidia > Sphingobacteriales > Sphingobacteriaceae > Daejeonella. Next base: position 12,125 of record CAZGWG010000002.1, on the reverse strand, counting down.
TTGCGAGAGCACTGGTTAATAACCCCTCAATTATTCTTGCAGATGAGCCAACAGGTAACCTTGATACCAAGACTTCTGTCGAGATAATGGGTTTATTGGAAGAGATTCATTCCAAAGGAAATACAATTATACTCGTCACGCACGAAGAGGATATTGCACAGCATGCCCACAGAATCGTTCGTATGCGTGATGGGTTGATTGAGAATGATTATTTAAATCCGAGTGTTAAGTCTGTATCTCCGAGATTGGCCGACATGAAAAATAAAGGTTCGGATTTTGAAAATATTCAATAGAATTTTAATTTGTTCTGAATAGATTTCCTCTCCTAAGCTCACTTATTGATTCAGGTCGGGATAAATCTAAATATAGCTTTCTTGTGACTATTTAGTACTTAACTTAGTCCTCTTAATTATCAATTGGATTCTGATGAAGATTTATACAAAAACAGGGGATGAGGGACTTACATCGCTGATTGGCGGAACACGTGTTCCAAAATATGATCTGCGAATTGAAAGCTATGGTACTGTAGATGAGCTTAATTCATATATAGGAATGATCAGGGATTACGATATTAATTCTGCTCATAAGGACATATTGAAGGAAATTCAGGACAGATTGTTTACTATAGGCGCAAGTCTGGCTTCTGATCCAGAGAAGTCGAAAATGAAGATCCCGGATCTTCATTTATCAGATATTCTATTGCTGGAGAAAGAGATTGATGCGATGAATACTGTACTTCCTGAACTTAAGCATTTTATTTTACCCGGAGGAAGTCAGGCGGTTTCGTTCTGTCATATTTCGCGATGTGTGTGCAGGAGAGCTGAACGGATTATAGTGCATCTGAAGTCGGAGAGTTTTGTAGATGATAAGATAATAATTTATCTGAACAGGTTAAGTGATTATCTTTTTGTATTAGCACGTCAATTGTGTTTCGATATCAATGTTTCTGAAAATCAATGGTTTCCGCGTGTGTAAATCATATGTTATAAAATAATTGATATTCTTATTTAAATTATTATATTTTTGCAAAAACTAGTATAAATCAAATTCTAAGAAATATGTATTGGACATTAGAATTAGCGTCTCATTTGGAAGACGCACCATGGCCGGCAACCAAAGATGAACTTATTGATTACGCGATTCGTTCAGGTGCTCCAGTAGAGGTTATAGAGAATCTTCAGGCTTTGGAGGACGACGGGGAGCCATATGAGAATATTGAAGAGATTTGGCCGGATTATCCAACTAAAGATGATTTCTTCTTTAATGAAGATGAATATTAAACAAAAAGCCCTGTATATCAGGGCTTTTTTTATGTGTCTGATTATTGTGATTCCCTGATTTATTTTTTCAGGCTGAACAAATGGTACAGTTTTGGAGTTAGTGATACATAATTGTTCACTAAAATTTAAAACTATGGGAAATTTACTTTATCTGATTGCTGTTATACTGGTCATCCTTTGGATTTTCGGTTATTTTGTTTCACCAGTTGGAGGTAACCTTATTCACGTACTTTTAGTAATCGCTATCATAGCAGTATTACTTCGTGTAATCAGGGGAGGGTCTTTGTAATCAGCATTCAAGGTTGCACCTGTTCTGATAAGAACGGGTGCAACTTAAAATCCCGGATTCAAAAAGAGTTCGGCTACACGTATATCCTCAGGAAAGGTGATTTTGAAATTTCTATTTTCCCCTTCAATCAGGTTGATTTCTATTCCTGAACGCTCTACAACAGAGGCATCATCAGTAAATTCATTCCTGAATTCTTGTTTGTAGGCCTTTTTAAGTATGTCGGAGCTAAAGGTCTGGGGAGTTTGTATCAGATAGATTTCTTCTCTGTTTAAAGGAATACTATGTTTCCCATTTTGCTGTCTTACCGAATCTCTGCTTTTTATTGCAGCAACAGCATTTCCAGATTGTTCCGCTTCCTGAAATGAACGATCGATCAGATGACGACTTAGAAGTGGTCTTACGGCATCATGAATTGCAATAATTGCTTTTTCCTTTATCGCTTTTATTCCATTTTTTACAGAATCAAAACGTTGTGCTCCTCCTTTTACGAGTTGGTGAGGGATAGAAAAATTGTGCAGTACACAGAGGTTTTCCCAGTATGGATGAAAATCAACATTCAGCACAATAATAATTTGAGGATTGTATTCTGAACTGTGGAATGCCTCTATAGTGTGCATTAGAACAGGCCTGCCTCTAAGCAACATAAATTGTTTAGGTATTTCAGAAAGCATCCTCGATCCTGAACCGCCACCCACTATGATTGCAAAGTATTTCATAGCTCAATATAAAAAAAGCAGGTTAGATTAAAGCCAGAAAGCAAACTGAATTTATACTATCCGTATTTATTCGGAAAATCTTAGATTATCAGCATTGCGTCACCATAGCTATAGAAACGATACTTCTCTTTCACAGCAACTTCATAGGCATTCATTACATTCTCATAACCTCCAAATGCAGCAACCATCATTAACAAGGTTGATTCAGGAGTATGAAAGTTTGTAATCATGCAATTGGCAATGCTAAAGTCATAAGGAGGAAAAATGAACTTACTGGTCCAATCGTTCGCAGCCTTTAATTCCCTGCCTGCAGAAACCGCAGATTCTATAGCACGCATTGATGTAGTACCTACAGCACATACTTTTCGTTTCTCGACTATTGCTTTGTTTACAAGATCAGCATCCTTTTGTGTGATGATGAATTGCTCAGAATCCATTTTATGTTTGGTTAGATCTTCAACCTCAACAGATCTGAATGTCCCGAGTCCAACATGGAGGGTCACTTCTGCAAATTCAACCCCCTTCAACTCAAGGCGCTTCATCAATTCACGACTGAAGTGTAAACCTGCAGTAGGAGCAGCAACCGCACCTTCATTTTTTGCAAAAATGGTCTGATAGCGCTCTTTATCTTCTGGTGTTGCTTTACGTTTAATATATTTTGGCAGGGGGGTTTCTCCAAGGATTTCTATATTTCTACGGAACTCCTCATCGGTTCCATCAAACAAGAAGCGAATAGTTCTTCCCCTTGAAGTGGTATTATCCACGACTTCCGCCACAAGCAGGTCATCGTCTCCAAAATATAATTTATTACCTACCCTGATCTTACGTGCAGGGTCAACCAAAACATCCCAAAGACGTAATTCCCGGTTTAATTCACGAAGAAGAAAAACCTCAATTGTTGCACCGGTCTTTTCTTTATTTCCATATAAACGAGCAGGAAATACTTTAGTATTGTTTATAATCATTACATCCTTCTCGTCAAAATACCCTAAAATATCTTTGAATATTTTGTGCTCAATCGCTCCGGTTTTTTTATCCAAGATCATCAGACGTGCTTCATCACGATTTTCTACGGGGTTATGGGCAATTAAAGAGTCAGGTAAATCAAATTTGAACTGAGATAATTTCATAATGATGTTTAATGGATTTAAGGGCGCAAATTTAGCAAAATAAAACTACAAAAGTTAATGCTTAATTCAGAGATTTTTCCCCTGGACTATATTATATGATTAAATCATAGTGTACCTGTAACGTTTTTAATTAAATTTGGTCTAAACTGGTATATGATATTTCTTAAACTTTTAAAGGAGAGTTTCTTGTTTGCTTACGAAGCGCTTCGTCAGAACAAGCTCAGGACAATCTTGTCATTGTTAGGAATAACAATAGGTATTATGACAATCATTGGCGTTTTTTCTGCAGTTGATACTCTAAGAAATAATATTCAGAGCAGTGTTGAAAAGTTAGGTAGTAATACAATTTATATTCAGAAATGGCCTTGGGTTGGAGGACCTGATTTCCCCTGGTGGAAGTACATCAGCCGTCCGCAGCCCAGTCTTCGCGATTATGATAAACTGACTGAACGTTTAATGAATGCTGAAGGCATTTCATACGAGATTAGTGTTGGTAACAGGACAATTAAATATAAAAACAACAGCATTGAAGGTGCGCAGATAGCTGCTGCATCCCATGATTATTATAAGGTCTGGAAATTTGATTTTGAAGCCGGAAGATATTTTACAGATGCTGAGTCAAAAAGTGGAAGACCAATTGCGATTATAGGTTATTCGATAGCTGATGGGCTGTTTCCAAATCAGGATCCTATCGGAAAAGTCATTACTGTATTTGGAAGGAAAGTCACCATTGTCGGAGTTTTCACTGAAGAAGGGGAAGATATGCTGGGTATTTCAGCAGATAAAACTGTACTTATCCCACTAAATTTCGCAAAAGGCGTTATAAAAGTTGAAGACGAACGCTATGGTCCGCAAATTACGGTTAAGGGAAGAGAAAATATTTCTGTAAATGAACTTGAAAGTGAATTAAAAGGAACAATGAGGTCCATACATCGGCTTTCACCTTCGGATGACGATGATTTCTCACTGAACAAAACAACGATACTAACTGCCCAACTCGATCAGCTTTTCGGAATTATTGATTTCGCCGGTGCTTTTATTGGAGGCTTTTCAATTCTGGTTGGCGGATTCGGAATAGCCAATATTATGTTTGTTTCTGTAAAGGAGCGTACCAATATTATTGGGATTCAGAAATCACTAGGAGCGAAGAATTATTTTATCATGCTTCAGTTTTTGATTGAATCAGTACTTTTATGTTTAATGGGGGGGCTTATCGGCCTGATTATTGTCTTTATTCTTGCCTTTATTTCCAAGACCTTCTTCGATCTGAATATTGTGGTAGATATAGGCAAAGTTATTTTAACGATTGCGCTTTCAACCGCTATAGGATTAATTTCAGGTTTTATACCTGCATTTAATGCATCGAGGCTTGATCCGGTAGAGGCAATAAGGAGTAAGTAATCTTATTGGGATTGAGGAATAGGAAATAGAAAAGTAGGAGTTTGTTATTCTTAACTTTCAATTCTCCACTCTCCATTACCTATATTATAGCTTTCTACTTTCTTCTAGTAATCTTGCTTTATCAATAGGTACTACACCTACATGTTCACAAACAAGTCCTCCTGCAAGATTAGCTATTTCAGAGGCTCTAAATTCATCGAGTCCAGCAGCAAGACATAATGCCGCGGTTGCAATAACAGTATCTCCTGCGCCAGATACATCGGCGATGTCACGTTTGTGAGCAGGGATATGACGTTGACCCTCATCGGAACTGATAAAAACACCTTTTTCTGAAAGGGTCAGCATCACAGACTTAGATCCGAGCTGAGCTTTTAATTGATTAATTGCATTTTCAACCTGATCTGGTTTTGAAGGATCAATAGCTGTTTTTAAACCATCTTCTAATTCCTTTAAATTGGGCTTGAAAAGTTGGACTCCTTTATAGGAATGGAAATTTCTTTTTTTAGGATCTACGACAGTTATTATTCTGTTTTTCTCCGCAAGTTTTACAGTTTCGCTGATTAACTTATCAGTAATCAGTCCTTTATCATAGTCTTCGAAGATAATGGCATCAATTTTTTGTTCTGCAAGGACTTTTTTGATGATTTTAATCAGTAACTCGGTTTCTTTGGCAGAAATATTTTTGTCTGTTTCTGCATCAAGCCTAACTATTTGCTGATTGTTTGCAAGGATTCTGGTTTTAACAGTTGTTGGCCTGTCTTTGATTTTCAATATGCCATCCTCTGAAAGTTTTTGATGTTTCAGCAGTAAGAGAAATTCTTCGCCTGCCTTATCGTCTCCGATTACAGCACAAATGAAAGGTTTGGCACCGAGTGACTGAACATTTAAAGCAACGTTCGCAGCTCCTCCCAGACGGTTTTCTTTTTTACTTATTTTGACTACCGGAACCGGTGCTTCAGGTGAGATACGGTCAACTTTACCCCAGACATAACTGTCCATCATCACATCTCCAATGATCATAATATTCAATGAGTTGAATTTTTCGAAGATAGTTGTCATCGGAGATTAGGAATGTAAAAACCGGGTGTTTAGCCCGGTATGAGGGGCAAATTATTTATTTTAAAGCACCTAATGCTGCTTTTATGCGTTTCATCGCCTCGATTAGTTTGTCGTTTGCCGCAGCATAAGAAAGTCTTATCGAGTTTGGATCTCCAAAAGAATCACCACTTACAGTGGCCACATGGCCTGTGTTTAACAGGTAAAGTGAAAGATCTTCGGCATTTTTGATCACTTCACCATCAGGTGTAGTTTTCCCAAAGAAAGAACTAACCTCAGGGAAGAAGTAAAATGCCCCCCCCGGAAGGTTAACTTTTAAACCCGGGATATCTTTCAGTAAGCCATAAACAAGATCACGACGTTCTTTGAAAACGGTTCTCATTTCACGGACCGTATCAAGCCCACCTGCATAAGCGGCAACGCCAGCCTTTTGAGTAATTGAACAGGTACCAGAGGTTATCTGGCTTTGCAATTTATCACATGCATTGGCAATCTCTTTATTGCTTACAGAATAACCAATCCTCCAGCCGGTCATTGCATAAGCTTTTGACAAACCATTGATAATGATTACACGGTCTTTAACAGAAGGAAACTGAGCGATGGATTCATGTGCATTCAGAAAATTGATATGTTCATAAATCTCATCAGATATGATGAAAATATTAGGATGTTTTTCGAAAACCTTAACTAAGCCAGCAAGCTCTTCGCGGGTATATACACTGCCTGTAGGGTTGTTAGGGGATGAAAACATGAATAATTTTGTTTTTGGAGTGATTGCAGCCTCAAGCTCTTCAGGGGTGATTTTGAAGTCGCTCTCCAGTGTCGTATTTATAAATACAGATTCACCTTCTGCCAGCTTTACAAGTTCTGAATATGACACCCAGTATGGAGTAGGAATAATCACTTCATCTCCTGGATTTATTACACAAAGAATTGCATTGGCAAGCGATTGTTTTGCTCCTGTTGAAACAACAATCTGGTCAAAATCATAATCCAGGTTATTCTCGCGCTTAAGCTTTGCTGCAATTTCTTTTCTTAGTTCAGGATAACCCGCAACAGGCGTGTAATAAGAAAAGTTCTTGTCAATAGCCTCTTTGGCTGCTTCTTTAACAAAGTCCGGAGTGTAAAAGTCAGTTTCTCCCAGACTCAGACTAATAACGTCTACTCCCTTTGCTGCTAATTCCCGGCCCATTTTTGCCATTTTAATAGTGGCTGACTCGGATAAATTGTTAATTCGGTTTGATAATGTGCTCATAATTAACGCAAATATATGAACATGCCCAGCCAATGCAAAAATTAAAAAGAAATGAAGCTTATATTTCGATATTTATAATAATAGCTCTGTCCTATTATATAAATTTGCTCATAGATAGATACTGTTTTGCAAACTCAAAAAAAGATTATTCTAATTTCCCTGATCATCGGTATTTTACTGATGCTCGCAAAGTTTACGGCATATTTTATTACTTCTTCTAATTCGATTCTTACTGATGCTGCTGAAAGTATAGTTAATATTCTGGCTGGTCTTTTTGCATTTTACAGTATTTATGTAGCTGCCCAGCCAAGAGATTCCAACCATCCTTACGGACATGGTAAAGTGGAGTTCTTCTCTGTTTTTATTGAAGGGAGTCTCATCGTTATTGCAGGAATTCTGATCAGTTTTAAATCTGCTTATAATCTGTTTTATCCTCATGAGATTAGTGATCTTATGGATGGAACATTAATCATAGCGGGTGCAGGAATAATTAATTATGGGTTGGGATATTATATGGTTGCTCAAAGTAAGAAGCTGAATTCTCTTACATTGTATGCTGATGGAAAGCATTTACAAACTGATGCCTACACCAGCGTTGGAATCGTTGCAGGATTAATTCTTATTTATGTTACCGGTCTTGATTATCTTGATAGTATTCTTTCCATACTGATCGGGTTTTATATCATCTACAGTGGGTATAAGCTTGTTAGAAAATCAGTTTCCGGCTTAATGGATGAATCTGATTTTGATGCGGCTGATAAAATAATCACCATACTTAATGAGCATCGTAAAGAATCTTGGATAGATATGCATAATCTCAGAACCCAACGTTATGGTCCTGATTTACATATCGACTGCCATATCACACTGCCTTATTATTTTAATCTTAGTAAAGTTCACGAGGAGGTTTCAGAGGTAGATAAATTGGTTAATCATAAGGCTAATTCCAATATGGAATTTTTTATTCATGCAGATCCCTGCATGCCTGAGTGTTGCCATTATTGCAGAATGCCAGCCTGTGAGGTAAGAACAGAGAATAAGCGGATTGATATACTTTGGACAATAGAAAATGTGACAAAAAATCAAAAACATTTTACTAAGGATGTATAATTTTAATGTTCGGGTTTACGGTTTACTGATTAATGATCAGAATCAGATCCTATTGAGTGACGAAGAAGAATACGGTTTCAGGTTTTGTAAGTTTCCGGGTGGGGGACTAGAGTATGGTGAAGGCCTTATTGATGGCTTGAAAAGAGAGTTTATTGAAGAGTGTAATGTTGATGTAGATGTAATCGGACATTTTTATACTACCGATTTTTTCATCCAGTCAGCATTCAATGATAGTCAGGTAATCAGTGTTTATTATATAGTTAATCCAATTTCAGAATTGAAACTTGATTTTCGTGATGTTCCTTTTGATTTTGGTCAGGAAGGAGATATTTTACAGGCTTTTCGCTGGAAGGATCTGAAGGAAATTGGAATTGATGATGTTACTTTTCCTACAGACCAGCGGGTTGTAGAGTTATTGAAAGAGAAATGGCTACGAAATCTTTAGTTGAACGAGACAGGGACCTGATCTGGCATCCTTATACTCAAATGTTGAATGCAGTAAAGCCTATTCCAATTGTCAGGGGAGAAGGTGTTTATCTTATTGCAGAAGATGGTAAAAAATATATTGATGCAGTTTCATCCTGGTGGGTTAATATTCATGGACATTCACATCCCCATATTGCTCAAAAAGTAGCCGAACAACTTGGTCGGCTCGAGCATGTAATCTTTGCAGGATTTACACATCCGGGAGCAATTGATCTGGCCGAACGTCTTCTGAATATTCTTCCTTCAAATCAATCCAAGGTCTTTTATTCTGATAATGGTTCGACTGCCGTTGAAGTTGCTTTAAAAATGTGTTTTCAATATCGTAGTAACCTGGGCGATCCAAGGACAAAAGTTCTGGCTTTCAATAACTCCTATCACGGCGATACGTTCGGTGCCATGGCGGTAAGTTCAAGGAGTGCATTTACCCAGCCTTTTGAAAAGTTATTGTTTGATGTTGAATTTATTGATGTTCCTGATGCCGGAAATATTGAACGGCTTAAGGAACATATTTCAGGAATTGCCTCTGATCTGGCAGCATTTATTTTTGAGCCACTTGTGCAGGGGGCTGGAGGAATGCAGATGTACGAAGCCAAGTATCTTGATGAACTGATCAGACATTGCAGGAAAATAGGCATTTTAACAATTGCAGATGAAGTAATGACAGGCTTTGGCCGGACTGGTAAACTGTTTGCTTCCAATCATCTTAATGAGAAGGCTGACCTGATGTGTTTTTCAAAAGGATTGACAGGTGGAACAATGGCATTGGGAATAACTACGTGCACTTCTGATATATATGATGCATTCCTTTCAGATGATAAACTGAAGACATTATTTCATGGACATTCATTTACTGCTAATCCTGTCGCATGTTCAGCCGCACTGGCTAGTCTTGATATTTTACTGGAAAAGGGAACCACAAGAAGTCTCGATATGATTTCTCAAAATCATCACGAATTTCTGATTAAAATTAAGAATCATCCAAGGATTAAAAATATTCGACAGACAGGTACTATTCTTGCTCTGGAATGGAAGAGCTCATCTGAAACCTCTTATTTTAATAATTTAAGGGATAATCTTTACAACTTTTTTCTGGATCAGGGTATTATTCTGCGCCCCCTTGGTAATATTATTTACATTTTACCCCCATATTGTATCAGCAGGGAACAGCTCCAATATATTTACGGGAAAATTGAAGAAGCATTGGAGCGATTTTGATTCCAATACAAGCATTTTCAGATTCCTTATTCTTAATCTAATTATATGCTTAAAATCTCGTTTGATTCAATATTCAAGATATTGCCTGAATACTTCCTGCATATAAGCTTTCCCATAGTTTGTCAGTACAGAATCTTTATCTGAGCTCACTTTGTTTTTTCTCAGAATTATGTTCCTGCCAATATTGTCAAATGAAATAGCTTGTTGCTTATCTGCAAAACCAAAACCATTATCCCAATTAAAAAATGCAAATTCGGGTGTCTCGGGATTTAATAAGTCCTTGCTCCATACATATCGTCCCGCGTCAATTTTTAATTGCTTAAGCAAAGTTGCTGCAAGATCCGTTTGATTGCCCGTTTTATTAACTCTAAATCCTTTAAATTCCGGTTTAATCACTTCTCCAAAGAATAGAAGAGGGATTCGGTAACGCTCGGGATCGTATTCTGTTAAATTTCCCGGAATGCGATGAGCATGATCAGCAATCATTACAAAAAGTGTGTTTTTATACCAGCTTTTTTGTTTCGCTTCATTTATATAGGCACCTAAACATGAATCTGTATAAAATGAAGTGCTTCTGAATTTGGAGTCAGTATCATCACCTTTGAACTGAGGCTCAGAAGGAAGCTCAAAGGGCTCGTGATTGGTTAAAGTAAGGATAGTTGAGAAGAAAGGTTGTTTTGCATGATCCAGATCGGCAAGGTTTTTCGAGAAAACTTTCTCATCATAAGTGCCCCATTTCGAATTCATGTCTTTTGTATCAAATGAATGTTGGTCCACCATTTTTTGATATCCATGACTTAAAATATAAGATTTCATATTAAAGAATTCACTTTCTCCACCATAATAAAAGGAACTTGAATAGCCGTTTTTAACCAGTTCCTGTGAGATTGCAGGAAGTTTCTCCTGCTTGTCATTTTGCTTCATGATACTTCTGATAGCCTGAGCAGGGAACGCACTTAATGTTGCAACAACTCCTTTATCTGTCCTGCCGGATGCCGCATAGATATTCTCAAATAAAATACCCTCAGAAATGAGCTTCTTGAAATTTGGACTCACACCTTTTTCTCCTCCAAGGTCTTCTACAAATCTGGCTGTAAAGCTCTCCATAATTATAAACACAATGTTCGGGCGATTCGAATCAATTACCTGTGCTGTTGGGACTGCAGGTTTTTTGAAAAGCTCTGAAATGATCTTCCTGGCCTCTTCTTTACTATAGTAATTATAGGGATTTTCATTGCCTAACTTATTATTCAGAATGTCCTGCATTAAATTCCATTCTGTATTTACAGCAGCATGATTAAGGACAGGTTCTGATGAGAAATAAGACATGCTTTGGTTTATAGGAGAAAGTTGCCATCCCCCCCTGATTACCAGAAATAGAGTAATCAATACCAGAAAACTCATCATTGACCTGATCCAGAGAGGTCTTGTGCGATCGGCAACTTTATACGAGATGATTGCCGAGCTAATAAAAATAGAGGAAAGTATATAAAATAATAAGATACTTAACATCAGTACGATGGGAGAGGATGAAGTGGAGGCGATAGCCTCTTTAGGAGAACCGATGGCTAAATCCAATGCCCGGAAATTTATCTTTGTTCCCCATTCTCTGTACAGATTAAGGTTACTGATTCCAATTATTGAAAATACTACGACTAAAAATAGCACGTAAGTTTTAGCTATAATTTTAGGAAAACTAACAGAAGGAAGAAAAAGAAGTATAATGTAAACAATGGCGGGAATTACCGAAATATAGGCGGCCATAGAACTATCAAGTCTCAAAGCACGCCAGAATGTGAGGATTATTTCATCAAACCCCAAATATGAAATTCTTTCTGAATAATAGCTTAGAAATATAAGTCTCTCAAGGAAGAAGAAAATGATCCAGAATAGATAAAAACGGCCAAAAACAACAAAGCTTTTTAACATCAGCGCAAGTTATGAAAAACACTGAATGTTAAAAAGCTTTAAAATAATGGTTAACTCAATCTTAAGGATGAATTCTATCTTCCGCCCTGCATTTGCATCAACTGATCCAGACTTATCTCTTCATAATCTTTAGTTGCGCTGAATGAGCCAGCAGGTACCGGACCGGCCAGAATTTCTTTTACTACAGCTTTTATGCTCAGACCGTTCATATAAAATGTGAATTTTAAAGGAAAGCCATGTTCTTTGCCATAAAAACTC
>CAZGWG010000001.1:31128-60844 GCA_964529165.1 uncultured Sphingobacterium sp. | reverse complement strand
CGTCGTAGCAAGGATTGCATCCGCTATCTTATTCACATCCCCGGTTCTTGCTGCCTGGATAATGGCTGGTTTAGTTATAGAGCCATAATTATAACCAATACTGGTTAAGGCCGCTTTCGCATTCAATGGAAGCTTAGTCCAATATTCAGTTCCAATCTGATTTTGAATCTTTGGCATGAACTCATTCTTAACCCTTCTGGTAAGATCTTTCAATGCCATTGCTTCGGTTGTACAATCAGACTTATTTACTTTGCGATGCGTTCCATCCTGAAGCTCAATTGTGTCTGATCCATAGCCCAGCCTATATGCATTCACATCCCAATAAGCAGTTTTGGGACAAAACCACTTGCCCTCAAAATATTTGATGACTTCTGCTGCTGCTGCTTCTGGTGTCATGCCTTATTACTTATTGGTAATTTTTTAATAATCTCATTCAATAACAATGCATGCGCCACCTGGTTCGGATGTTGCATATCACTTGCAAATAATTCCTTCTTATCCGTGATTTTATTCCAATTCACTACCAAATCAGGAGTTCGATTCGATAATTGCCAGTTCACAATATTTTTTAATTTTTCAAGCAATTGGCTATAATTATTTCCACCCCAAGTCGGTTGGGCCGATCGGATATAGTTCTTTGAAGGTGGGGTAATCGCTACTACTCTGGCTCCTTTTGACTTGGCCAAATCATACATCAACTGCAGGTTAGCTTTCGTATCTATATTAGTTCCCAAATCATTGGATCCTCCCAAAATCATTACTGCATCATAATGGTTATTGGCCAGTTCAGCTCTCAATGATGATAACATATCACTGGTATTCCGTCCATTTGCTGCCAGTTCTTTTACAACAGCTTGATTACAGTATTGCTTTAATTGTTTGCTATAACTAACTGAGTTAACGGTATTACTGTCTCCAATAAATAAAAAACGGCCATTACAAGGAACTTTCTTTCCTGTATGTCTTAAAACTAAATACCCAGTCAATGCTAGTGTAGCTGCAATGCCTGTACCCAATAAAATATATGGTACTGTATTTTTTTTTACTGACATACATAAATATTTTACCCCAATTATCTTATTGTTAACGAGCTCATAGGCAGTTGCCGAAGCCACTGCCTATTTCGCATCGTTACGCAGAAAAGGAGATTTTTAAACTGGCTGATATCCGTTCATGGTATGAGGATCAGGCGCCTGGTTCTTATCCGTTACCGGATCCGTTGCTGGCGTTCCCTTACCATAACTGATTTTATCAGCTATAAATACTCCTGCATAGGCACCAAGCAGAATCCCCGCTACAATAGCGATTGGTTTCTGAGCTTTACCCAAGAAGGAGATTTGTTTCTTTTTTGATAACCAGTTCATTCCTATAGCCCCAAGCGCAGCTCCCGCAATTGATGGCAATGGATTTGCCGCCATGCTATTAAATGCTGCTTCTCCCAAGAAGTTTCTTGTTTGGCCGCATGCAGGTGCTTTTACCGGTTTTTTTGAACTTGAAAATATTCCTCCGCAAAGGCTATATGGTGCCCATTGCTGATTAATATTGTCCCAACATCCCATTCCGTGTGGTCCACCAAATCCTGGTGGTACGTTCTGAGCTTGCTCTATTTTTTGAAATTGTCCCATAATGATGGTTTTATAATGTTTTATTTATTACTGGATAGAAAGTTCAGTATCCGTTGGGATAGATGCTTTTTCCTGAACCGGTGGCACATAATCAGGAGTAGATTTTGGCATAAATTTATCAGATGCCCATTTTCCTGCCATAGCTCCCACCAATACTCCAGCAATGATCATCACTGAACCATTTAATTTTGCTGGTAAAACTGGTATTTTTACTTTTTTAGACAGCCAGTGTCCACCATATCCTAAAATTGCAGCTCCAATACCTACTGGTATGATAGTCTTTGGATCGGTTAATGAATTGATTGATGGTAATTTCATAATAATCGTTTTTTGTTATTGTTTAAATTAATTAATGTATAAATATTCATTCGTTTTTCGCTTAGTTTTTAGTCCTTTATCGCTTTCCTCAATACTACTCCTCCAACTGCCATTGCTACTCCAACAATAGAAAGCATAAGATATACTTTTGCTTTTTTAGGTGTCTGATTCTTTATCATAAAATAAGTGATCACTCCTACTGGTGCAAATACAAAACTTGCTATCGCTCTTCCTGCTTTTACTGGTGCTTCTGTTCCCATTTCTTTTTATTTATGATTTTTTAGATGAAGTTGAAGTTCCTTTTATTTTTCCAATAAGATATTGTGTGCCCTTATATCCACCCAACACTCCCAATCCTGTAAACAAAATCCAATTCAATGGCCCCGGTAACACCGGTAACTTATCAGCCATTCTCATTCCCAATAATGCTCCTACTCCTGCTCCAATGTAATTTGGCATCTCCGGATGTTTCCAAATTGGATCTTTTTTAGGTCCATCGCTCGATAGATTATTATTAGAAAAGTTGGGTTTTGGTTGAACATTATCAATTGGTGCTGTTACGGTTTGTTCATCAATCGGAAACAGATTTTGTACTGGAAATTGCCAATAAATTCCATCCGATATTAAGGTAAATCCATTTTGGTTTATAATGGTTCCTTCAATATCACTTCCTTGTGGAAATGTTCCTGAGATACTTTCATTCGTCTCCGGTCTCATTCCTTGTGCGGGAGTCGTTTCTAATATTAAATACTTTGCCATAATTAGCTCATTAATACATTTAATTCATTTTCGATTGAACAATTGGATAAACTAAAAAATATCCTGCGACATAACCCAATACTGCGCTAGTAACCAAAACAACGATTCTCTTCTTTGGAGAAGATATCATGGTTTTTGCTCCCATGAATCCGATCATTCCCAACATTATCCCACTTGCTGCTGCTACTGGTAATCTTTTTGTTTCCATCTTATTTTAAGGTTACATTCCACAACAATTTCTATACTCAGAACCATTAAATGATTCAAAATCTGCAGGAGTATTTGGAGTATATAAAAAATCTACCAATGCGAAGTTTCTAAATACTTTGTTTCGCATTCTCGCTGCTCTACGTCCTGCTAAACTAAAACGACGGGGCGGCTTACAACATCCTGCATCATTTCCGCATCCGCAAACACATTTCGGAAGTTCTTTCCCGGTTGCATTCGAAAATCCATTCATTTCTACTCCGGCCATATTAGCAGGAAGTACAATTTGTTTTGGTAATAATGATAATATAACTCCCATTTTTTTACTATTACTGTTATTATTTATGCTGATTTTTTCTTCTTAGCAATCATCCAGATCAATAGAACTGCCCCAATGATCACTATCCATGGCACAATACTTTTTTTCTTTGCAACCTCCAATGATTTTTCTGTTGCTGCCACTGGCTCTTCTGCACTTCCTCCTCCTCCGCCGCCGCCACTTCCAAATGTCATTGTTCCTGACCCTACCATATCTCCTGTTAATGCAGGATCAGTTATAGATGGATCCGTTACCACAGGGTCAGTTGTTGGTGGGGTTACACTGCTTCCAGGAGCTAATGGTGTTGATACCGCTCCGCCTGTCATTAATGTACTTCCACCAGAAGGTCTGGTTTGGCCACTACTTGCCGGAGCAATGGGTGTGATTCCATCACGACTTGTTCCTGAAGTTGATGGAACTATATTGCTAAAGTTCTTATTCGGATCTCCTAGAATGATCGTTTTTGGTAAAAGATTTAAGATTACTCCCATAATAATTTTTGTATTTTTTCCTTTTCTGTTATCTATTCTTTAAAAAGTTCTTTCTTCTGTACTTATCAATAATAGCTTGCTCCCGACGCTTTTGAACCAAATGATTCTGATAAGTAGCTGCATTATTGAGATTTACATGCTGAGACGCTTTTTCAAACGTTTTTACAAATGAATCCACATAATCCCAATCGTTCCATCCAGTTTGATCAAAGAAAAATGACCCGTTAAAATCTGCTTCCGATTCACTGTTCGGATTCAAATTCTTGAACTCATGCGAATACTCATGCCAGTTAATCCCCAACCTTCTTGCTATTGGCTTTGGGCGCATTAATTTTGCACTGTTCTGGATAAACTTCTTTACTGTATGAATTCGTGCTGGTGTGGGATGCTCATTTCCATGTTCATCTGTCAGGATATCCACGTATTCCATTTCAAAATGAAAGGAACTGTTCGGATCAACTATCTTATTTGTATAGGTTGTTCCGCTTGGCGGCATCCCTGCAGTCAAATAACCGGCCCGTTCGCAAAACCATGTAATAAAATGAAAGAACGCATTGGTTTGAGGACTGAAATTAGGTACTGGCACAGAATAATCTTTTATAATCAAGTTCTTTGGCTTGATATACTTTTCTATCCCATCTTGCTGATTAATCTTCATAGAAAATAAAAGAACTTCAGGTGTTACTGGAACTTTCATTTCCAAACGGAAATTATTATCCGGGCGATCAAATTTTTCTTCCCATACCGTATAAGCGGTATTAGGGCGCATTGGATCAGCTATCGTGATTTCCAAAGTAATAGGTCTCAATACAGCAAACCTTACATCAAAGATCTTAGGCTTTTTCCCAATCTCAAACAGAGGGGTTATTTCATTAATCGAATTCAACTGACGGGATATTTACTCCTGATAAATCATTACTAGCTGCATTACCTGATGGTGATGACATCGATCCAGATGTTATCGCGGATTTTTTCTTAAAAACTGCTTTATAAGTCAAAAATCCTGCGGTAGCTATCACTAATCCGCCACCAATAAGAACGACTCCTTTGTTTTTGGTAAACCACGCTTTAAATCCTTTTGGCGGGGCTTCTCCTGCATTTTCTTTTCTTACTTGTTCTAATGTTAACATATTTCTGCGTTTAAATTGTTTACTGTTTCTCCTTTGTTACTATTATCTATTTCGTTGCCACTTTATTCTTTGCTAAGGCTGCAGACCCTACAAAATATAAAGTAGCTACTGCTCCTAAAATGATTACTCCCCATATTAATGGTGAAGTGTCTTTTCGGGCTTCCGGATCATTTACCCCACTATTCACCTGGTAGTCTCCATATCCATCTCCCAATGATCCCTGGTCAATTGGTATATTACCAGTGATCTGATCTTTTACCCCTTGAGCTGTTCCCAATACTTGTTGACTTCCTCCAACGATCTTATCAAACCACTCTTCCCACGTTGCATTTCGGAAAGTACTGGTTGATTGATATTGACTGAAATCAGCTCCGTTATATATTGGTGTTTTACTCATTACTATTTTTTTATGTTTTTTGCTTTTTAAGTGGAATAATCATAAAGTGATATAATGCCAAACCTAGTAATATGCTTGTACCCATGATTACGATTTCACGTTGAGTTAATTGTTTTGTCCACTTATTCATTATGCTCTTAATTAATACATTCGTATTTTTTCATTCCATTTGGCAGCGTACTTATATAAAGTTTCTTTCCCTTTGCGTCACAGTCTGATCTTAATTTTGCTACAAAGTCTTCTCCCAGTTCAGATGGCTGGTTTTGCTTTGCTATTTTTTTATAAAGAATCGCAAAGCAAAGCACAGTACCAATAATTATAAATGGAGCCGCCATCACATAAACTTGTTTTTGGGGACTCATTATGCTTTTCTTTTTTTAGCAATAACAATGATACTTCCAATCAATACTATTCCCACGCATCCCGCAATCACATATTCTTTCGTTCCCCAATTTTTTACATTAAGGAAGCCAGGCATATTTATACCTCTTGAAGAAGTTCCACAATTCTTAGGCACATCCATGGTTCCCGGATGACGATCACTCATGTCACTACACTTTTGAGTGTCCGTTTGCAGATAATTTATCTTTCCATTCGCATCGGGGGTTCCTACCTTACAAACAATAGATCCACTAAGACACTCCCAACGGTAATATTTTTCTGTTGATTCAGGATCCGTACTATTCGATGGGGGCATCATGTTCCTGAAGTTCTGGAATCCAATGTTATATGAAGGTTGCTGATAAGGATTATTGCCATCCTCTATCACTAAGTTCTTCGGAAAAATTTGCGGTACACTTCCCATAATCTTTTTTTTCTTATTTCGTTACTTTTCTAATTACCAAAACTGTTATTGTCAATGCTACTACTCCAAGCCCTCCCCATAATAAATACCTCCTAGTCTTGGCTTTTTTATCTGCATCCGATTGTGGATTGGCTGCTGAACCGGGTTTCGTATTTGTAGTTAATGAGGGCTTCTTGATTGTATTAAGTCCCTCCAATGTGATATTTGACATTACTAATCCCATGTTCAATTATTTTTTAAAGATTAATGCTCCTCCACCTATCAAAATAGCAAGACCCAAGACTCCGGCAACAGCATAAGTGGTCCTCTTTTGTTGGGCTGCTTTTGCTTGTGCTGCGATATATGCCGGGTCACTCATATTTTCGCGAATCCTCTGATCCGATAGCTCTTTTTCTTTTTGTACCGCAGCATCAAGTTGTCTTTTCGCCGATGCTACTCTTGATTCCTGAGAACTTTTGGTACGCTCAAGATCTTTGATATCAGATTTCAATTGAGATACCTTTTGCTCTGTTTGCTCAATCGCTTGGCGAATAATATCTTTCTCAACTTCTTGGAAAGCGGTTGCTGTTGAATAACCAGTATAAATATCATTATGATAGTCATTCATTGATGCTGCTGGGAACCTTGTACGATATCCTGGCCACATAGTATCATACATATAGTGTCCTCTTTGCAGGATCTCCTCATATGCTGCTCTCCAATTATTATCATTAATCTGAGGACGGAAAGTGTCCACAAAAGATTGTAAAGGAGTAAGCTCTGCTTGTTTATTAGATAGTGACGAATTGGTTGCAGTCAAATCATTTACCGCTTTGTCATAATTACGTTTTGCGCTTTGGTAAAGCGGTGTGCTTCCCTCTACCACATTGCTAAAATTACTCAACGAGGCTCCTTGTGGAAGAACCAATTGTTTTGGTAATAATGATAATATAACTCCCATAACCTAACTATGTTTTTTTTGATACTTGTACTATTACATATATTA
The DNA here is from genome assembly GCA_964529165.1 of uncultured Sphingobacterium sp. Classification (GTDB taxonomy): domain Bacteria; phylum Bacteroidota; class Bacteroidia; order Sphingobacteriales; family Sphingobacteriaceae; genus Daejeonella. Next base: position 53,808 of record CAZGWG010000001.1, on the reverse strand, counting down.
ATAAGCCAACCAATACTGTTTTGCCAATGAATTTTGTAACAGGATGATGAACCGTATCACCAACGGCATTCAATAACGCTGATCGCTTTACAGGAACAAATTCCCCATTCTTAAATTCATATTCTTCAGTCACCCTATTATGATTTTTTTGTAAACCACCCCTGTTTATATCCTACTACTGCTACCGTGGTAATAGTTGCTGCCCCAAGGACTACGGCTATAATGATTTTGGCTTTCTTACTCATAATTTTATTTTTTTTAGCTTAAAATATCTTGCTTAATTATTTTTCTTCCAATTAGAACAACCACTATTAATACTACACATCCAACAATGATCTTCCTGCGCTGAACTTTTTCCTCTTCCAATGTTTTTTCGTACTCTTCAACCGCATTATAATAATCCATCTTGCCATTCACCTGCACTTGGTAACCGGCGGCGGGATATCCCATCGGATTCATCATCCGTTGCTGTGCGTAATATGGAGGCCAAATACCACTCATTTTATTTCCCTCTGGCTCTTACTATTGCTACGGTTCCTACTATTGCTCCAATTGCTAATACACCTCCAACTATCCACCAAATCGTATTATTACTCTTTGGCGTTACACATGCTCCATCTTTTGATACCAATGGCGGTTGACACCCCCCGGTATTCACATCAATCGTTTGATCTAATCCTGTACCTGGGGATGGGTTCCATCCAGGTGTAAACAATTGATTTAATTTGTCAAATAAACTTTGGGTCGTTGGAACTCCTATAGGATTTCCATTCGCATCCAATTGCACATTCGGATTAGTATTAACTCCAATTCCAGTTTGAGCACATCCTTTTAAGCTATCCTTCAGAGCATTAATAACTCCTGTTACACGACTTTTTTCTATAAGATTGGTGATATTATCTCTTTCTAAATCCAAACGGTCTATCACGTAATTAGCCGTATCAGGACCATTGTTATGACAGCCAAAACGCTCTACCAAATATTCTTTGGTAAATGGAGCAACTTTCTTACTAATCTTTTTGGTCAAATCTGCCCAATTCTGAGTAGTAGCCGTGGTTGATACTGCGTTTCTAAATGTTGGATATTGATCGTATTCCATATTCCGTTTTTAAGCCACTTTTACTCTTTTGCGTTTGTAATATCTAAATCCCATAATAGTTCCGGTGATCGCTACTGCTGAAATTCCAATGATAATAGCAATCTTAATTCCGGTATTTTTTCTGGCTTCCATAGCTCTTGCCTGCGCCGCTAAAGCATCCGCCTGCGCTCGTTGATTGGCTAATTGTTGTGCAGTGGTTCCCGTTGCCTGGTTAATAATATTATTTATCAAATCCACTCCGGATCCAATAAATCCAAAGGGCCCACTATCTCCCGTAGCATTACTATATTCAGGAAAGTTAAATCCTGATTGATCTTCTGCAGTCTGATCTACGTCTTTTGTTAAATATGGCAATATTACTCCCATAGGATTTTGAATATTTTTTTATTTCATTAAAAATTTTCCAATAAATATACCGGCTAGCAATACTGCTCCGTATGTCAAAATTTCTTTGGTATGGTCTTTTTGGTTTTGGTTCGTGTTGTTATTATTATTAAACATACTTGAAGCCATTTCTTTTCCTTTATTGATTCCGCGTTCAAGGATATCCATAAAATCTGATTCTTCCCCCTGGTCATCATATTGACTTCCATCAAAATGACGATAACGGCTGATTCTTCTAACCGCTCTTGGGGTCGTGTTCAATTGTCCTCCTGAAAAATTTGCTAATGGATTAAGCATTGGCATGGCTGCTTTCACTGCTTCCGGATCTGTATCCCATGCTGCCTTTAAAAACGCATAAGCCTCTCTGGGATCATTCGATATTTGATGGCCGTGCTGACGTGCAAACGCTACAACTGCATCTGGATTATTTTGTGCTATGAATTCTGCCGGTGACATATTTACTTCTTTTCTTGGTTTGTAGCTTTTAAAGAAAAAAGGGGCGGGCATTGTGTTGCCGCCCCTTCTATTTAGTTTGATGGCTTGTTAAACCTAAGACTATAGACCGTAGAAGTTCTTAGTCATTCCGCCAGTAGCCGCTACCGGTGCTCCACCGACCCTTCCGCCTAGTGCAATACCACTTGAACCTCCACCTTGATTACTTACTACTAATGTTTGAGCCGGGATACCAGATTGGAAACCTTCAGGGTTTACCGCTAGGGTAGGTTGTCCTGATAATCCTCTTACCGGTTCTTTGATTCCTGCTATTGTGAATGTTAATTCCACGTTTTCTCCACCTGATACTGCGGCCGTACCGTTTACAGTAATTGTGATGAAACTGTCTACAGACACGTCCATTTGGAAGGTCGGGTCATCGATCTCCGCTTGTACGTTTTGCATGTTGTTACCCATGTAACGTGGGGTATATGCCTGACGGGTGTATGTTCCACGCTCGTTGGCATAACCCAAAATGAATGAGTTTGATAACTGGGTACGGTTTTGACATGCATATTTTAAACCTCCGATTTTGAACACTTTGCTCAATAAAGAGATCAATACCTGTCCATAACTTGATTGAGGACACGTTACTGTGATACCCGCTGCGAACGTTGGAGAAAGCCCACTTGCTCCGGATTGTCCACCCCCTACGTTGAAGATCGTTACACTTTGTGCAGCCGAAGCCGAGTTAGTGATTACAATCGTTAAGGTAGCCGCCGTAGGATTTAAGCGACTTACCAATGCTTGCTGAGCCTGAACTCCAGCTGCATCGAAGTTATTGAACTGGCCATAGGCGAAGTTCGCAAACTGGAAACTGTTACGGTCGTAAATGATCTGGTTGCGGAAATCTCTTGCCGCGCCCTTTTCTAAATTACGTACCGAATGTTTGATACCGTTTTTCATAATTTGACTTTTGTTTAATCGTTAGTGACTTAAAAGATTATTGATATTTTATATATTACCGATTGAGTGGGATTCCTCCGTTTGCTCCACCTTGATTACTTACTACTAATGTTTGAGCCGGGATACCAGATTGGAAACCTTCAGGGTTTACCGCTAGGGTAGGTTGTCCTGATAATCCTCTTACCGGTTCTTTGATTCCTGCTATTGTGAATGTTAATTCCACGTTTTCTCCACCTGATACTGCGGCCGTACCGTTTACAGTAATTGTGATGAAACTGTCTACAGACACGTCCATTTGGAAGGTCGGGTCATCGATCTCCGCTTGTACGTTTTGCATGTTGTTACCCATGTAACGTGGGGTATATGCCTGACGGGTGTATGTTCCACGCTCGTTGGCATAACCCAAAATGAATGAGTTTGATAACTGGGTACGGTTTTGACATGCATATTTTAAACCTCCGATTTTGAACACTTTGCTCAATAAAGAGATCAATACCTGTCCATAACTTGATTGAGGACAGGTTACTGTTACTCCATCATCAAATGTTGGAGAAAGCCCACTTGCTCCGGATTGTCCACCCCCTACGTTAAATATTGTTACGCTCTTTGCTGCTGCTGAAGAGTTCGTAATAACAATTGTTAACGTTGCGGCAGTCGGGTTCAAACGACTTACCAATGCTTGTTGTGCCTGAACTCCAGCAGCATCGAAGTTATTGAACTGCCCGTAAGCAAAGTTCGCAAACTGGAAACTATTACGATCATATATAATTTGATTTCTGAAGTTTCTTGCAGCTCCATTTTCCAAATTACGTACACTATGTTTGATACCGTTTTTCATATTTGTTTTTTTAATCAATCGTTAGTGACTTAATTAAATTTGTTTTCAACCAAACTTTTATTGATTGATTATTATTTTCCAAATGAAGGAAAAGGAATCTTATCCAAAAGTGGAGAAGCAACTCTTTCATAAAAAGCTAATGCAACTACCATCAATCCGATGGTTACAAGTGCTTTTTTAGTTTCCGGTCCCATTTTTTTCATAATTATATCTTTTAGTTTGTTTGATTAAATCAGTAGTTCAAAATTATATCCTTTCTAACGTTATAAAAACTAGGCGATTAGAGACACATGGTTTTGTATCTCAATATTTATGGTACTTTTATAAGATATGTGTTATATAACACTTGATTTAACTAATGTTTCATAACATTAGATCGTTACAAAATCGTTACAAAATCGTTACAAAATCGTTGCGCTCCTAACGCTTAACTTCCGAGAAATATGGAATATAGTCCATTAACATTAGGCGAACTGCCTCCCTATTTTCATCAGGTTTCTTATGATCAAGTCCCTGAAGGTTACAAAAATGCCAAAATTTATATTTATCCGATTGGATCATTTTAATTGCAGCTTCGATAAATTTTTCTCTCTTACATCCCTCTATTACAGATCTTTTGAAATCTACCCATAAATGATAAGAGGCTCGTTTCTTAAATTCAAGCTCATTAAGCTTTCCTGCATTGCGTAATTGTGTTGCCTTTTTAAATTCATCATTTACCAATATCTCAGCAATCTTCAACAATTCAAAATCTGCAATATCATTCTTTTGTGCATCTACTGGCGTATTTTGTTTATGGAAACGATACCAAGTTAAATTTTCCCATATCTCCCTTGTAATACGAGACATATTTTGCATCGCAAATATAATATCACATCCATTGTGACGGGCTGTGGTCAATGGCCCCATTACATCTGAATTCTTTGTTGTCAATGCATATGTATTCCAATCCTCAAAATATAATAATCTTTCTTTAGCTTTCTCAATCATGTAATGATAACGAGCAATTTTCTCTTCTGCCAAAAAGGGTTTTCCATTAGGTAGTTTAGCTAATAATCGATAAGTACTTCTGGGTGGCTGATTGGGAATATCTTTCCATTTTAATATAGGAAATTTTTGATATGCAGGATCATTTGTTACATCATAAATTAACGCTCGGCCACCTGTCTTTTGCGTATTCACATTATCCATAGAATAACATGTAAGCATATGGGCAGAATGATATGATTTACCTACCCCCTGACGGCCAGTTACAGCGCCTAATCCATTCTGTCGAAATTCTTCTATCATGGATATTATTGCTGATTATTTTTTAGTCGTACGCTTATTGGTTCCTGTACCTTTATTAGGTTCGGCTTTCTTTTGATTTTGTTCCGGAGGAGTCATATTATTATTATTGCCTTGTTTGGCATTGAATGTCGCATTTTTAGGAGTCATTTTTAAACGATCATCCATCTGGGTAAGCAATTGCTTACTTGGAGTAATCCAACGGTTAGATTTGGTGTAGTCCTTACGTAATGTATTTCCAATTACTATTGCTGCCTGAAGTTCCGGTGGGACATTTTCGGCAAAGCCTGAATACTTATTTAAAATTATTTTGAGGGCATGCTTTAAAGCAGATCTGGTTTGAGCTGACATTTTAAAATCATCATCAATCTGCTGGTTATATTGAATTACATAACGAAGATAATCCTGCTGATAATCCTGACGAATATCCATAGAGAACATTTCTCCAAGGAAATTAGGTACATCAATCTTAACTCTATCTTTAAATCCTGCCAATACAAATTGCTCATACAAGATCAATCCCGTATCTCCAAGATCACTTACAGCATCCTGCATATCATCATCGGGCAAATTTACTCCCCCTGTATCTATTCCCGGAGGAGCTCCTCCTCCGCCATTATTATTACCTCCGGCTCCACTTGTTTTTCCTTTTTGATGAGATGATATATCCCAAATATCATCATCAACTCCATCAAATGTGGGCTCCTGCAATGGATTTTGATTTTGCTGAGGAGGTGTCTGCGTATTATTTTTATCCTGCGTATTTGTAGTAGTTTTTTGATTCGTTTGAGCTTTTGCTCCCTTATTTGGTATAGTAAAACTAATATCACCCTCTTCTACTACTACAGTACTTGATTGTTTTTTAGGATCTATAGTGGTAGTAGTGGTAGTAGTGGTAGTATCGGTTGAGACTGATGAATTATTATTGTTTTTAATATCATTGCCATTATTTACCCCATTCTTATTCGCATCCGGAGAAGCAGATGTTTCGGAAGATACTTTTACTTCTAATGGCCCCTGTTGAGGTGGTATGATCTCTTCATAATCATCTACATCAGGTAGTTCCTGATTTAATTCTTCTTCAGTGATGTCAAATAATTTTGATTTTGCCGGTTGATCTTCTCCTGACATGCCGGGATTATTTTTTTTCTTGGCCATTCTACTCTGCTATTAATTATAATAATTATAAATACTGAATTACATTTTTCTATAAAAATCCTCTGCCTTTTGTTGTAGGTACATGTTTTTATTCAATCTAGTTTTATCTGATTCCATAGTAACCTGCTTAATTGCTCTACTATGGGTTGCCTTATCTCCTCCTATGCGTTTTATGATGGTAGCATAGCTCTCCTGGGTAGTTTTCCAATAAAGAAAAACAAAGACAGCATGCGCTTGTTTATGGTTTTCTAAATCTCCCATAATTCCATAAAGCTTACATACACAATACCGGATATATTCTATAAAGAATGGATGACGATCAACTGGCTGTTCACGCTTCGTATCCTTCTCTATCATCTTTGATATGATCGTCTCCGCTTTTCGACTTAATACCTGGTCATACTCGTCATATTGCGCAATAGTAATATCTCTATTATTAGCTGCCATTATTATGGAATAAAAATATTACTGGGCGGATATGTGCTTTCGAAAAAAGCCTGATTTTCTGCGTTCATGCTTTAAATAAAATTACTCTCAATATAGGTTCACAACCTCTTAATGCAGGGTATCTATGAACCGGGTTCCCTGATATATTGTATTCCCGATTCCGGGACCATACTGCCTATCATGATCTGCCTGGTTTGACATTAAGTTCCCTAATACCTGCGGTAAAAAATTGTTGAAATTATTATTCTTGCTATTTAATCCCTTCACCGGATCCACCTGTTTTCCCATTTGAAGTACAATTGTAACTTCTTCATTGGGGAGAAGGGTAAAATTTATACTACTATCCGAATCCACAATCATTTTAGTTCCCAGGGTGTCTATTTCTGTCTGGATAGTTTGATATGCTGATCCAAATTGAGATGGTACCACTGTCATTTGCTTCACTTCTCCTCGTTCATTCTTGTAGGTGAATACAAAAGGTTGACGCAATTGAGTTTTAGTGGTAGCTAATACCTTAAAGTTCTTTACAACAAATGGCTTCGAAATGATAGAAGATATTAATTGCTGATATCCTCCGGATCCCGTTGTTGTTATACTTACATCTGTTGTATCGAATGGCTGAAATAAACTTACTGGTACTGAATGCCCGGAATTATTTTTAAAGGTTACTTCAATCGCTCCTGATCCTATCGAATCCGGGCCGAACTGGCTGAAATTTCTAAAGGCAGAATATTTTTTTCCACCATCAAGAGCTTTCAATAAAAGGCGTTTTTTTCTTCTTTCAAATAGCATGTTCTAATTCTATTTTGTGATTTATAAAATCAATACGAAAAATCTCCTTAAATCTGCCATTCTTATTAATACTTAAAATATATACCTGGTTATCCGAATTAGGAACTGAAGTCCATAAATATTCATGGTTCTCAAACTCAAATGCCTGGTCACTTGACGTTAGCCACATTGGCACACGGTTCATATGATGCGTAAGTAATAACTGAACTGTTTTTGCACTCTTATCAAATTCTAATAACCGAATAAATGGATAATGAATCCTTTTATAAAAATACCATAGTGCAAATAATCCTACCCACAATAAAATTATAGAAGAGATGACCTCTATATTCATAGAAGTCATTATTCCATTTAATATGATATTTAACATAGGCGCCATACTATCCTTTTTTGCGCTTACTTACATAAACTCCAATTCCAATAGCTGCTGCTGCTAACGCTACTATCGCTGTAATAGCTCCCCAATTTGTTTTTTTCTTCGGAGTTTCTTTGAGTTTATATACTCCATCGGATACTTTTACAAGGGTGATAGTTTGGCCATGAACATCTTGTTTTCCAATCGTCCATTCATCAGCATCCGTTTTATATTTGGTAATACCAATATCTATGAGGTCCTGGTGGGTAATTTGGCCTCGGTTACTTACGTGCTTCTGAATATCTTTCATGATCTCTATAAGACGTTCCTTTTTGCCTGAAATCGCTCCTACTCCATCCCCCGCATTATTGGTGGATTCCAAAAGATGAATATCAATATCCGTGATCATTTGGAGTATTTTAGGATCATCGGGCGAATATTGAAGGGCGGATTCATATTCGGATCTCGCCTCCACAAGTTTTCCGGCTTCCATAAATGCCATAGCAGCATTCATATGATTTTCCATATTGGTTTGGTTTTCAGCCTGGGTATTTTCTTCCTGCTCTGCTTCTGCAATTGCTGCTAATTGTCCCTGAACATGAGCATCATCGGCTGTGATCAATAAAGCCTGTTCATATAATAATTTTGCCTGGGCACGGCTTCCTTCTTTCAATAACCCATCCGCTTGCTCAACAAGGATATTAAAATTATTAAGTAATGTTTGTTGTTCGCGTTTTTGACGGGCAAATTCCAACAAAACATTAGCAAGATCTTTGGACTTATCCATTTGAACTTTTTGGGCATCTTCATCGTCATTCTTTACTGCTTTGGCAAATGCATTTTCAATGGTACCTAATTTGGATTTGGTTTTGTGATCAAGATCGGATCGATCTAAAATTCCTTCTTCCCTTAGATCATCCAATACTTCCTGATGTGGTAGTATCAATTCCTCTGTCTCTACTTCTGTTGTTTCTGTGGTGTCTGACATTTTCCTGCGTTTTATTTTATAATATTTAATACTTCTTAACTTATTAATTAACGATTATTAAATTATTCCTCTTGGTTCTTACTCCAATTATGAATATATTAAACTCCGACAAGTTCAAAGGTAAACATTTTTCTTTATTTTCACTACTGCAAGTAATTTTTGTTACAATATCTTTCTTATGCTCTATTTCAATGAGTATCTGGGGGTCTCTACACTCCATTGCAACAATTGATTCAACCTGTTTATCATCAAATTCAGATTCGACGAGCATAAATCCATCATTAATAAGGGCTATAAATAGGCCCTCATATCCAATCTGTTCAGTCATAAGGTTATATATATTATTTACTTAATTGATCAATAAATACATATAGTCATTGAAAGACTTAATGTTAGGAGCATCATCATGAATTTTATTCCAGAAATCATATCCTTGTGGAGTATGAGCCCATGGGAAACCGGTTCCGATTGCCGCTACCATCGAGTCATATGTCTCATGGAGGCTTTTTAATTTGTTTAGATTAAGTATAGCCAGTTCCTTAATTCTCACATCTTTAATCTCATTGTACCATTCTACAGGTCGTTTCATATTACTGCGCTTAATATTAATTCCCTATTATTTTCGTTATTTAGCCTTTGAGGTTACCTGGGCAATAATCTTGTTGATGGTTTTAATTGCTCCATCAAGCTCAGTTTGTTGCGTTTTAGATAACACTGGCTTTAATGCTGAAAATCCTTTATCCAAATGGCTCTTGAAGCTATTTAAAGCCTCTTTCACTCCTTTTGGATCCTCTTTGATTTTCTTCTCCGAGATCGCTTCCGTTAATTGAGATACACCGGTTTCAAAAGATTTTTTGGTCTTTTGGATTTCAGGTTTAGAGGCTGTTTTTTCATTTGATTTTTTCTTTGCAGTTTTATGAGCTTTGAATGCTGCATATCCATCCGGGCATCCCTTTTTAGTTAAGGTCACCCCTTTTATAGTGATTTTATCTTCATCCTCTTCTTCTTTTTTAGCAGCTGCCTTGGCTGTTGGAGGAGTTGTTTTTGCTTTAGGGGCTGGTGCCGCTTTTTTGGTGGATGCTGATTTTTTAGCAGACGGAGATTTTTTCTCCTTATTTTTTGTGGGAGTAAACGTTTTCTTTGGTTTTTTATTCAAAGAGGCCAATTGCTCTTCAAGTTTAGCTTTTTTCGCTTTTATTCCATCAATATATTGTGGAGGAGTAGCCTTTGAACTTATTGCCTTATCCGCGTTCTTTATTTGCTCTTCCAGTTGCGCTTTAGTAAGATTTGCCATAATGTATATTTGATTTATTGTAAATGATTTTATAGATTATAAATAATGATGATTACTTCATTTCCGCCCTCGGAGTTGTATTTTCTTTGACATGTCTTTCTTTACGGAAACGTGGATTTTTTCTATGGAAATAATCTGCAAAAGATTCTCCTTCCTTTATATCATAAATAGCTCCACCACCCTTATATTCATATTTGATCATATCTGGATCAAATTTATCCACATTCTTTTGGGCCCATTTTACGGCATCCTTATAGGCTTTGGGGCCCGTAAATGATTTTTTATCTTGTTGGGAGTTTTTTTTCTTATTCAGGAATTCTATATAGACAGTTGGCTCGTCATTTTTTTTTTCATCTTCTGGCATATCCTCCAATAACATCTCAAGACCAAATAAGGTCGCTGCGGCATCTTCATCCTCATCAGCAAGAAGCCTCAACCCCTCAATTGTATCTATGAGGTCTTGACGAGAATACTCGGTTTGTTCTGGCTGAAGGGCCATTGGATATTTCTTTTCAATAAATTCCCGAATCATGGATATCTTTGGATCGTCCATTGGAATTGATGCCGGATCTGGATCGGTCATCAACGTTTCTTTGATATAGGTTTGCATATCAGCTGGAAATGCCGATAACGTCAATGAGTTTAAGAAATCTGCTGCAGTTTGCATAGTTGTTGTATTTGTATCTGAGATTTCGTCATTCTCTATCGAAGATATAATATCTCCTGTTATTTCGATTTCTTCTTCTAAAAAGTTGGGATGGCCTACATTTTTTAATGCTACCTTTAGTGGAATAGGATCCCAGTAAAAATCTAATTCAGCTATTTTTTTTATTTCAGGAATTGATATATCTCCATATTCTGCATTCTGATAATCACCATTCAATATAATATATCCATAAAAAATATCCTTATTATCACCAGTACCTTTTTCTAAAATGAATAAATCGGTATTCCCATAAAAATAATGGAGATAAACTACTTCTAAAGACTTTAATTTTGTTCTGCTCCTTTGAGAATGTAATGCAGGCATTTTCTCAAATATTTCTGCCAGTTCTAACATTTGATCAGTATGTTCCGAATATTTTATTTCATCGAGAAATTTCAATTGAGCATTAGGCATTATGTGCTGGATAATATCCCATTTTCTCGAAAAATTTTGTTTTGAAAATACTTTTTTTTGTTCTTTTTTCATCACTTGTTTACTTAATTTTGAAGGTATTTCGTCAATAATATTGTCCGTATTAAAATTATCACCATATGCAGTTGGAGCGATTTCCGAATAATGATATTCTGCTCCATTAGTCATTATATAATATTCTGTGGTTTTAGATATGGTTTTCACGGTTGTTAATTCAGGAATGGCATCTTCTTTAAAATTCACAACCACCATATCTCCTTCATCATAATGTTCAGGACGTAAGAATGGATAATAGACTATTCCATTTATATTATTTTTATCAACAAGACCACCTTCTTTGAATAAAAATGATTGCGGCTTATGCATACATTCCATTATTTTATGTTGAACTGCGACAGGAAGATCAGCATAAGATATGGTTTTATCAAAAGGCACACCTTCAGGGGTATTTATCCCATTCTTTAGAATAAACCAAGCCTTTTGATCTTCTTCCATCAAATCCCATGCTACCGATGGAGATTGATATTGAGTTTTAAATTTCTTGTCAATTTCCATCAATCAACATTTTTAGAAATATATCCCATTTCTGCGCTGCTCGGAATCTTCTATCCTGGTTCATTAGTTTCACCATCTCCTCCTGGGCTGCTATTGCTTCCGCTTCTTCTTTAGCTTTTATTTCCGATTCGGTTAATTTTCTGGAATCTTCCTCTGCTGCAAAATCCTTGTTAATCTCGTTTACAGGATCAATAACAATTTCCGTATCATCATATTGAACATTAGTATTCACTCCTAATTGTTCAGCCATCGCTTGTGATACTTTTACAGTAATCTTATACATTTTCCACAAATAATCAATAATAGCTGAAACATCTCTTCCAGAAGTTGCAATAGTTGCCGTATTTCCACTTATTTTGAAATCTGTGCCAAATAATAATATTAAATTGGAGTCTGTAATATATTGCCTATAATCAGATTTTGATCCTTTAAAACTCAAGGTAAGGGAATTTTTAGATATCCAGATACTAAGAATTTTACTTGATTGATAATTCAGTACCTCATCCGGTTTGGATGCTGTCTTGAAATATTCATTCATATAATAAATGGGAACTGATATTAAAATACTTTCAAATGATTTTCCTTTTAGATCAAAATTTGATGGTAATAAATATCCTGTGCGAATAGCTTTTGTATTGTCCTTTAAATTAAATGAAACAAGTCGCCCTCCGCCGGTATATTCTGCAAGTTCATCCGTGGCCGTAAATGCCTTCATAAGGTTTCCTGTAAGTATATAACGAATTAATCGATTAGAACTACTTGACTTGATCATTGTATTCCAATCCGAAATAAGATCTTTTTGATTTTCAAAAAACCATTGATTATTCAAGGATCTCATTTGAGTTATTTCTTCACGATTAGATGGAATATTGATTTGCTTCAAAGAGTTATCCATAGCAAATTCTAACTCAATGGCACTTGCCGCCCATGGATTAGAATGTTGCATTTCTTTAGCAATACGGAAGCCCATAAATATAGAATATTGGAATTCACCGGTCTTATTATAATTAACAAGGGGGAACTTATACATTCTACCTGGTACAAAGAATTCAAATAATTTCACATTTCTGGAAATAATTTGCTTGATCAAGGCTTTTTCATCCTTGATATCCTGATCTCTGTCTAATTCAAGTTCTGTTATCTCTGCAAGAGTTTCTTCTTCTGTAATTGCCTTTTGTCTCTTTTGACGGGTAGATTTTTTCTTGATAGATTGATCTTCTACTTCAAACAATTCTACCTCATTATTAATCATATGTTCTCTTTGCTCCAATAAGGCTATTCGGGAACTTTCTCCTTTTTCCTTAACTGCTGCTATTCGACGATCATATTTCAAATGAATGTTCTCAATATTGCGTTTCTCCTTATATTTATAATAAGAAGTCATTTCCTCAATTAATGATTGGCCATACCCAGTTGTCGTTTGTTGTATTGATTCCCCGGCTTCAGTCTCAATAGTCAGGTTCTTTCTAACAGTATTATTAATATCTGCCAGTTTATAGGGTTTGCGGAGATTATCGATCTCTACTTTCTCCAATACTACTGCCCGGGTAAAATAACTTTGTTTTTTGGTAAGGTCTCCTGGAGTAATTACCGTTTGAGCCAATGTAGTTGCTCTATAATTCAGGAATTCTACTTCTAAATCATATTCATCCATTTGCTTCAAACGCTCTACTTCCTGGCGATACATGTTCGACATGGTATCGTAAAATTCTTGCTGCATCTTCACTGACAAAATAGCTACTCTACCTGCTATCTTATTCGCTGCATCTGGATATGCAACTATCTTTTCCTCATCACCCTCTTGTTTTATTACTTCGATTTCTCCATCTTTCATCAATCTCAATGGATCTCCGATCATATTATTGATATTCAAATTCTTTTTCAAATATTCAACTACGATCGTGTCTCCAATCTTATTCAAAAAGTCAGGTATATCAAGGATTTTTGTGGATTGCTTTTGATTTCCGGTAGAGTTTGCATCCAAGGATTTCAGTTTCTTTTGCAACATCATCAATAATCGCTGTTGCGCAGGTATTGCACTGGTGACATAGGTATATTTAGGTGGGAATACTTGTCCGGTTCTGTTTACACGTCCTCTCTTTTGTACCTCAAAGCTGATATCTAATTCCGCTTGCATGATGATCATGGAGCGCATTTTTACCTCATTTCTGGGTTCCAAAGAGTTTGGTATTAATGCTTTTCCTTCCTTGTCATAATGAACTACATCCACTTTATCAGGAACAATCATCGAATGCCCGGATACTCCTGTTGCCCCGGATTGATTGATCAATAAACAGTCAATAACATTACTATTATATTCGCGGAAAACTACATTCGTTGGGCGGATATTTCTTCCTATCACCATACCAGTTCCATCTTCCTGAATATCTATTCGACGATCACGACCGGTTACTTCTTCAAATGTAAATCCTGCATCCGTAATTCTTTTACGTATAAGATCTATGGGAGAAAATACAAGATCAGTCACACAATTCTCAATTTTATCTACAATTGATTTATATTGAACAAGTCCTTCTATTCCAAATTCCTCCGGAGTAAAATATTTAGTATTTATAATTCCTTCCCCCTTATCTTCACGGTAACGCATAGATGATTGAAGCCTTCTATACAATACATGTTTGAAATTAATATCAATAATATCTCCTACTTGAACCGGATCTCCTCCTAAATTGGTCATACCATCTAAGAATGATTCCATGGTATTTGCCAAAGCTATAATTGGTTTTATTCCATTTTTTAGATCCTCAATTGCTAATATAGCTGTCGCTTCAGCATTTATTGACATTAACAGTTGATTGATCAATTGGAATATTCCTGAAAATGCTGGTGAATTAGAAATTCCTCCTTCAATATCCGATTTATGAATACTTGCTGATCCTTGCGCGAAAGCAAGATCCTGATTCATTTTATTTACTTTGGGATCTACAATATCTGATTGAAAATTAATAATATCACGAACTATTTCAGTACATCTATCCATAGCAGCTGTATGAACTTCAGAAAGATTCAGTTGAGGCATTTGATATTCTGTCTCCTGGCTTTCATCCATTACACGATATTCTACCATTACTCCTTCGTAAGATCGTTCTCTACGAATATATTGCCCCTCTTTGGTCAATTGGGCTGATACTACCTCCTGCAATGCTACGCCTCCTCTTGAGAAAGCATAGATAAGATCATTAGAAGTCATATCGGCATCGCCAATGGCTGTACGGCTTGAATAAATTGGCATATTATCCGGACGCTTCGCAAAGGTAGCAGAGAAATAAACACATCCTTCTGAAGCTCTGATCAATTCATCAAAATATTTACCAGTGTTTGATATCCCTGCTGCATTGTGGGACTCATCCAATATGAATAAGCATTTAGAAGCAATAGATTTTAACCAATCTTTTTTCTGGGTAGGTTTATTCGATCTGAACTGACTATAGGTCGCCATGATCACATCTCCATCTTCAAAACTGGTAAATTGATTGGATTTAATTATGTAATTTACATGATTTGTGTTTGGCTCATATATAATATTTCCAGCTTTATCCTGAATAATAATTTTATTTGTTCTTCCGTTTACAACAAACGGGATCATACGGTTCGTTGCGTTATCCGCTTCTGCCTGATAATCCTTATTTAATATGTATTGATCAATTTCCTCAAACTGATCTGCAAAGTATGTATCAAGATATTCATTGACAATATCCTTATATAAATCCGTTTTTTTGAACGTTTGAATAAATGCCGTGGCATCTGAATTTAGATTTTCCTGAATCTCTGAAACATTATATTCTAATGTAAATTCTCCATTATTAATATCATCAATAATAGCGGCCTCAATATCCTTCTTACTAATACGCTTGCGCTGTTTCTTTTTTTCTGATAATAGTTTCTTTAAAACAACTGCATCGTCACTCTTAATATCAATAAGGTCACGATAAATATCCGAAAATAGATTTGGCTTTTCTGTAATAAAAACCGGGATCAATCCTTTTTTAGACGCATAGCGAATTAATGCTGCCGCCTGACGGCCTTTTCCTACCCCGGTACCATCTCCAATAATCGTTGCCGCTCCTCTTTCTTCCAAGTTATAAATTACCATCGCAATTGAGTCTACCTGTTCGGCGGAAAACATAGTGCAAAGACTTGATAACTCAGCATATTCCAATTTTTCTTGAACATAAATATCCAGACCATTTACACGTCTTTCAACTGTTTCAAGAGCCTTGGCCTGTTCATACTTTAAGGCTAACGGCACTACAGTTCCTGTTGTGTTACAACTATCTGAAACTGGTTCATAGGCCTGACTTTTCAAATTAGCCTCAATTACATTATTATCAAGATTTTCGTGTGGATTTTGATTAATTACCGGAGTTTGTCCCATAAATTCGTTTTTTCAAGTCCATAAAGTTATAGATAATTTGTGGACTAAAACGCTTATATAGTGGCTCATCGGGTTTGAAGAGCGGGAAATTCTTATCCGATTTTTCTTTCCCTGAAATCAATAAAACCCTTATTGGGTACTTGGTTCCTTGCTTTGCATATAGGTCGCCTGAAATGTTAATAACATCTAAAAGTTGATAACTTTTAGTGAGGAATTGTAAAAAAAGTTTATCTCTTCCGACAATTCGACCCAGATTATCATACTTGGTATGCCCTCCGATGACAAACGCTGCTACCCCATGCTTGGCCATTTTATCCAATGCATGAGCTACCATTACATGTTCAAGGGCCTTTAATGTAAATCCGTTGAAGGTTTCCCCATCATGGCCTCCAAATGGAGGATTGGACAATACGATATTAAAATCAGTTTGAGTAATGAAATTCAATGCATGGCTGGCATCTGCATTGGTAATTTTCTTATACCCTTGCAACTGAAGAGATGTATTTCGAAGTGGATCCAGTTCGTTTACGGTTACCTGGTTCGGGGGGATAGCTAAAGTAAGTAAACCATTACCTGCTGATGGTTCAAGGGCTTGGACTTCTTCTCGTTCATTTTGTGGGTATTGGTCTAAGCACCATTGGCCTAGAAGATAGGAGATTGGTCCGGGGGTAGAATATTGTTGCAATATGATGGTATCCTGATCACCAAAACGAAGGTTCGTTTGGTTCTCGTAAATATTGATAATATGTTCCAATTTCTCATCTACCGATAGATTTGTGTCAAGAGCTACATTTCTATACATGATAACATAACAAAGCTCTGTAAGCTCCTTAATCGAACGGAACTTGATCATTCCGCATTCCTTTGCAATCTTATCTAATTGCGGACGTCTGAATTTTACTCCGGAACTAATTTCGTGATACACTTTTTCCATGAAGCAAGATTCTTCCTTCGATAAAATAGGATGCTCCTGCAACATGGAAATAAATTGGTTCAATAATACCTGGCCGTAGAAAGGATAGTGGAATGGGATTATAGGCCCACCATCAGCAAATTTTTTTATCCATTTATCATCCCCATATTTTAAGCCTTGATTTTCAAGCCACGTTTTGACCGTGCGCATTGCTTCCTGTTCCGGCCATTGAGCCTTATATTGTTCAATTGCGATAGATTCAATATCCGAGTAACTGGATCTATGAACGGCTCTAAGTACTTGGATAAGGCTTCTATGGATGCGCTCGTAGGAATTTCCTTGAGCCCTAGCATCTGCCTGCTGGCATACATGCTGGATTTCGTGCAAGAGTACCGATTCTTTAGCAAATTCAGGATGCCTGCTGTTTTTAAGCTCGAATTCCTCTGTTTTCTGTTTTTCATAATACTTAAAATTTAAGTCAATTTTAATTTCACAATCTTGATATCCTGATGGGGGATGAGTGGTTTCTGCAAACACTACATTAGTACTACTTACTTTCCCAAACCTCACCCTTATTGTTTTTACTGCCGGATATGCATTAAAAAGAGCAGGATGACTAATTAAATTCTGCAACTGTATTGAGCGGTTATTTTTATATAACTCATATACCTTTTCCATGCTCAATTTCCACTTATATCCATCGTCGGAAAAATTTGGTTTAAAATATTCTATAGAACCACCATACATTTTTTTATCACTACTATTCTTCTCATCATCACATTCCCCATCACACCCATTGATATTAACTATACACCCACCCATGGACTGTAGTACATTAATGATGTGCTTTACAGTTCCTTCAACTTGGATAACCTCATGATCCTTTACCACTCTTTTACAGATAATATATTCCCCAGGAGTAAGGCTGGTGATTTTGCCAGTATTGCATCCATATTTCTTCTGGATTTTCATTAATATAGAGTAAGCAGTTCCTTCCAGTTGAAGAATATCATTGGATTTATAGGCAGCTATGCAAACTCCTATTTCATCTCCCTCAATCTCAATATTTCGACCTTCTACAATAAAATCAATGCCTCCATTATCGTGACTTTCCCCTACGGCGATTCCGCCTCCATGACTATTGTTGCTCATTGATGGTCTAATAATGACCAAAGATAATGATTTAATCTATATCCTCAATATCATCTGGAATAGTGCGACTCCTGGAAATTTTTCGGCGAAGGTATAAGGAAAGGCGCTTCCATAGACTTCTTTTTCCTACTATAAAATCAAGTTTGACTGTTTCATTAGAATCATGAATTGGAATCGCTAAATAAGATTTTTCGTCAAATATCATAATCAGGAAATAATTGAATGTGGGATTTTTTTAAGTTATAATTTAGTAAACGTAGCAGTAACATCATAATATCCGCAATTACCAGTGCCAAGAAGATCACTTAACTCATAAGTTAAGTGGATGGTATTGCCGTTTAAAGTACCAGAGCCTTCATTAAATTCCATATCCCCATCTCCGGTTGGTACATTCCCTTGGTAAATTCCTGTAAGGGTTTGATTAGATACATTAAACCGGATCCCGGGAAGTCCTCCTAAGTTCGTAATCACAATTTCATGATTATTGGCCCCTTTCATTATTTGGGTAGTGTAGGTATCTGACCCATTTCCACAGCTACTGGTACTATACGTTTCATATACGGTATAAGTACCTTCAAATTTTTCGTAAGGATACTCACAGTTGCCATTATCACTAGTGGCTGACGCATCATAATTTTCAGACTCGGGGTCCTGACAGCCAGAATGACCATCCGAAGTATTACAGGATGTAATAAATAATATTGACAATATTCCAATTAGAATGGAGAATAAAGATCTGTTTATAAGTATTTTAGTTTTCATGGATATAAAATATTTGGTTATTGCTTTATACGAAGATAAATAATATTGATCACCTTTTACGTATTAAAATAGGTTAATTATATAAAACCAAAAGGGACAGTAAAACTGCCCCTCCGGTAACCAACCTACATCCATTGAAATGAATGATCTTAAGTATTTTTTTTGAACCATGTCCCAGGTACATCGGGTGACTAAGCTGCTGCTTTTGCTTCAGCTCTTTCAAAACTTACTGTATTGTTGTCGTTTAAGACAAAAATAATTCTCTTCTTTTCCTATGCTCTGCTACCTGTCAAAAGCCAGTCACCCCCCAATGCAATCAGGATCATTACGTCATAATCCTGATGCAGGAACCTCCGGAAAACCCGAATATCTCCACCAATTCGTCATGCGACTGACAAATACTTTGCAGTGGAGGTGGTGGGAGTCGAACCCACGTCCAAATAGCCATAATTTAAAGAGTCAATGAACTACTTTTTGTTGCGAGGACCGGATTCGAACCGGTGAGCTTCAGGATATGAGCCTGACGAGATGGACCCTTCTCTACCTCACGACGCAAATATATGATATTTAATTTTATATTTCAATCTAATAATCAATCTTTTTTGCATTTTTTTTGTATAATTGTCCACGCAGAAATTAATTTATAATGAAAATAGCACTCATCCACCCTACCAGAGGCAGATCCGAAAGAGCTTACAATACAAGTCAAAGATGGTTAAGTGCCTCGTCTGGTAACCATGAAATAAAGCATATTTTAATAGTAGATACAGATGACCCGGAACAGGATACATATGTGGAGCGATTTAAAACTTCTCACCGAACACTTTTGGCGCCTTACTATGATAAAGTAGGAAGTGATTGCGTAAAGGCAACCAATGCTGGGGCAAGAATAGCATCTGAAATGGAAGCAGATATTCTCGTTTTTCTGGCTGACGATTTCGAAATCCCCCTGCCTCAGTGGGATGAAAAAATTATTGACGCAGTGGTTCGTAATAACGTAGATATTAATAGTAAATGGATTTTAAAAGTAGATGATGGGTGTCAAAATCCGGAAAATACTGTTATTACCATGCCAATTATGAGTCATGCTTTATATAATGAGTTAGGCTACATGTGGCATCGAGAATATAAAAGTATGTGGGTAGATGTAGATTTGTATTTTGTATGCAAACCATTCATTATTCCTGCCTACCACTTGAAATTTCAGCATGTTCATCCTTCATGGTCCGGAGCCAGGGGCATGACAATGGACGAAACCTATAATAGATCTTCTGCTAACTGGAATCAAGGGGCGGATGTTTTTAATAGAAGAAATATTGAAAATAATTGGGGTGCCACTCCTGCTCAAAAAGTGTAGTGATGAAAGATATTCTATCCATTCTTATTCCTACTAAGCCCGGACGGGAAAGCTGTCTTGAAAATCTTATAAAAGAATTGCAAAGTCAAATTGATAGAGGCGATTATCCCATTAAAATAGTTAAACTGTGGAATAACGGATGCGAGAAAACAATTGGAGAGATTAGAAATAATATGATCGATGATTGTGATACAAAATATCTCAATTTCTTTGATGATGATGATAAACCCAGTGATAATTACATTTCTTCTTTATATAATACATTGGTAGGCTATCCCAATATTGATGCAATTGGGTTTATCGTAGATGTCTTTCATGCCGGGAATAGGCTGGGAAATGCCCGAATCTCAAATGAATACGCCGATTGGGAAACGATTGCTAATGGGCCCTATAAATATCACAGAACCATCAATCATTTAGCTGTTGTTAAAACAGAATTAGCTCAAAAGGCACGGTTCAGCGATAAGCACCATGGCGAAGATTATGATTACGCCTGTGCCCTAAAACCCTTATTACGTAATTGCATTACCATTCAGGACACCTTATATTTTTACATGTATGAGCCAAAACATTAATACCCATTTTAAGGTAGGCGAGCAAGTGATCGCTACAATCATTGAATCTTCGGGAGATAATCCTGAACAAATAGGTAAAAGATTTATTGGGTTTTTACAAAGTGAAATAAAAATTGGTGCACCCATTCATATAAAAACAGTGGACCGGGGATATGCGGCCAGCGCAAAAGTAATAGATATTGAGCAAGGAGATGGGCATTTAATAATAACATGCAAATCCGAAAAATATACAATCGCAAAATCATTCATTAATAATAAATCATAATCATAACGCATATGGAAAGCTTTTCACAGAATAATGAGGACATGGGTATCTGCAATTATTTCGATCACCTTATAAATACTGCAAAATTAGAGGATATGTCTTTTAAAATATTAGACATTGGGGCCAATGACGGGATCACTTTTTCTAATTCGCACCGGTTATTAAAATTATTTCCAAAGTTTCAATGTTATTTCGTGGAGCCGCATCCGGAAGCTATGAAACGATTAAAAGAAAATTACAAAGAGGAGATCGAAAAACATCAATTCTTTGAATTCGCTCTTTCGGATACCGATAGCAAACTGGTTCTTCATATGAATGGATCCCACTTAAAAAAAGGGGATGTTGGGTTATTATCTACTCTTGACCAGGCAGAAAAAGACCGTTGGGGTGATACCGAGCAATGGGAAGATATTGAGGTCGAGGTGAAAAGATATCCGTTTGCTCATGAAAAATTTGATTTTATCTCTATTGATGCTGAAGGCCAGGATGAAACTATATTACGACAGATCGATTTAACTCATACGAAATGTCTTTGTATAGAATGGAACTCAAAAGATCCTATACGGGCTCGTATTGATGAATATTGCAATAAATTTGGCATGACCTGCATCTTTACTTGTGCAGAGAACCTTATTTATGCTCGGGTGTAGTGTGAATTATTACCCTTCTTTCCTTTTTCTTATATTCAATCTCTAAAGGATAGTAACAAACTACCTTTTTCCAATCTTTTACTTCGGCTTTATGATTACACGTTGCATACATTTTAGCGGGTAAATATGATAAATCTGCGGGTTGGCCAGTTCTATCAGATTTCCATTTTTCCGATAAATCCTTACGGCTAATTTCTAATACATTCAGTGCTTTCATTGGTTGAGGTTTTTAAGTTGCTCTATAAATTCCTTTATCAGCTTTACTTTTGCATTAATCAAAATAGGCGACATATCACCCTTTTGCTTCATGATTTCATAAAGTTTAAGAGTAGATTCGTATTTTTCTATTAGGGCTTTAGTTGTCATAATGGGAAATGGTTTACAACTATTGTTATTGTTTTAGGTAATTCTACCTGATAACCGCATTGATTTAATATTTTTTTTTCGGATGGAGTTGCATTTTCGATATACCCATGATATTTATAATAAATGCGACAAGCTTGTTCGGATAAAGTCGGTCGCTCAAAATATCGCAACCAGTCCATAAATGTCATGTTATATTGATTCATGAAAAACGTAAATAATTTTCTTCTTTTATAATTGTTGTTTGAAACGGAAATGAATCTACTCGGACTTGCTCTATATCATTCATAAGTCTTTGAGAACCACTAAAAACAACTCTAGTATCTGGACCATCTTTTATCTGCAAATGTAAGCACTTGCCATTTCCTTTATCTGTATATTTAGAGGGCATGATTCTAAATGCTTCAACAATTATTGGTTTATTAATAATTTTATACATTTCAATTTTATTCCCAACTAAACTCTTTTGTTGTGGTTTTTTTATTTCGAAATCACTAAATTTAAAGATTTTGTC
>CAZGWG010000001.1:0-31028 GCA_964529165.1 uncultured Sphingobacterium sp. | reverse complement strand
GGTTGTCGGTTGTCGGTTGTCGGTTGTCGGTTGTCGGTTGTCGGTTGTCGGTTGTCGGTTGTGTCATACGTCATGCGGCTATTTTTTGTGTTAGCTTTTTTTGTAAATGTTTTCCATTGCAATGTTTAAGCCACCCATTGTAAGAATTGTGGGGTGCAGTATACCAGTTTTTTGCCACTTTATGGGCATATCTTTTTTTAGTTTCTTTGCGCAAGTAAGTTACTTCGCCAAAATGTAAATACCCAACCATGTTTATAGGTCGACCGGTATCTTTTTTATTTTTGGCTACTTTTGATACCTGGTAATTTTCTTTTATTTCAAGCTTTAACTCATTACGTAAGTATTGCCTAAATTTATAAAGTATCTCATGTAAGTATTGTTTACTACTATGCAATACAATCATATCATCAGCATAGCGAACATAATACTTTACGTCTAAAACTTCTTTTACCCAGTGATCGAAATATGTTAAATAAAAGTTGGCAAAGTATTGGCTTAGGTAATTGCCAATAGGCACACCCGGTGCTGAATCTATAATTTCATCCAACAGCCACAATAAATCAGGATCTTTTATTTTTTTACGAAGTAATGCTTTTAGAATATCGTGATTAACACTTGCATAAAATTGTTTTATATCAAGTTGTAGGCAATACCTGGTTCCTTCTTTATCTTTTAAATATTCCCTTATTTTAAACGAACATGGGTGTATGCCTTTTCCTTTTATGCAACTATAAGTATCTGCAGTAAATGTTGAAACAAATAGTTTTTCTAAAGGCAGCATTACCAAATGATGGCAAACACGATCGGGCCAAAAAGGCAATGCGAAAATTTCTCTTCGTTTAGGATCGCTTATAACAAATGTTTTATATGCAGATGTTCTATAAGTTTTATTTAGCAACATTTGCTGTAAAAGCAATAATTTATTTTTCGGGTCCCTATCAAATGCTTTTACACCGTATTGGTTACTTTTACATTTACGAGCCCGCCCCTGTGCAAGGATTAAATTTTCCATGCTGCACATATCGTTATATATGTTTCCTTTTCGTTTCACGCTTTGCTGGACTAAAAGTCGCCTTCCTTTGCAGTACCAACGCCTTTTTAAATCGTTATGTAATTTTTTGCCATGTGGGCAAGGTCTATACAACCTAAATTTACTTTAGCATAGCTGCGCCCTGACATTCGTATTCGTATTCCAATTATCGTAGTTCGAATTCGAAAACACGAAACCTGAAGTCAACCGCACTGGCTATATACAACCTGTAATTTTATTTTTTGTTTTTCGAATTTCGTTTTGGTTGGTCGGGGAATTTCACATCGAGGTGTAAATCTGCGAATTGTTTTTCCAATTCCATGGCACGGGTACCCGATTTTACCGAAAGCCGCGCCCCGACAAACGTATACGTACTCCAATGACCGTAGTACGAATCCGAAAACACGAAACCCGAAGGGTGCTTACCACCTTTTTTAACAAAACTCCCGGCAGTATGTTTCCATTGGCTAGGATCTGAATAATCAGGTGAAAAACCATCATTTATGTTTTGGGCCTCATAAATAATAGGGAGTTTGTAAGCCGAAACAGTATACCTTCTATCTTGAACTGGAAGATGTTTTACTATTGGAACATGCTTTGGGTTTCTCTCTGTAATTTTACAAGCCTCCTCCCAACTTTCGACCAATTTATCTTTTACTATGTAGGCATTTACTTTGGCCGCCTTTTTTACAGGCTTTAAAGCCTGTGTTGGCTTCTTACGGCCTTTCGGCACGTTGGTTTTCTTGGTGATCGTTTTTGAAGTTTTCATGTGTTATGGTTGATATGGTTTTAAAAATCTATCCCAGGTTTTTTCTAATTTCTTTGCTGCTCGATTGCTCGTATTTTCGTCAAAAACCGAAAGCCGCGCCCCGACAAGCGTAGCCGCAGTCCAACTACCGAAGCCCGAACGCGAAAACACGAAACCCGAAGATTTCTTATCCCATACAAATATAGGAAACCATTTATTCTCATTTACATTTATATAATCTGGAATTCGACCTTTTTTAATACAACGATATTGAACTGTTAATTCATGGAAAGCTAATTGAGAGTCTTGATCTTCTATAGGTAAATTGCTAAAATCATCTATTGTAAGTTGTTTTATATTTAGTTCCCTACATGCATATTCGTATGACATTAAATCAATAATATCTTTTTCATCAATAGGTGCATTAATAATAGATTCTAATTGCTGCCTTTCAATGTCCAATTCCTTTAATCGAACCTTGGCTTGGTCTTTTGTAATTTCTGTACTCATATTGTAGTTAGGTATTTATTTTAATACAAGTGTACGTATATTAAAATAAATATGATAGTTAAGAAACTTTAAATTCTTTAGAAGGAGTTTATTCGATGTCTTTTATTATCAAATGAAAATGTTTTTGAACATCTTTTACACTAGCATTAAGAGTTGGTTTATTCCATAACACCCAGGCGCTCCAAAATCCTGGGGTTAAAATCCCTGACTTATCCCAATTTTCATTCTTTTCATGGCGGGCAAGATATGATCTTTTCCTTTTAGGGTCTTTATGCATTGTATAATCCTCGTAGCCTTTTGCTCCAAAATGCACCAATCTCACGGTTTTACCATCATATGCATATACGCTATATTTCTTAGATACTTTTTTGCTTTTAAATGGTGTATTTGTTTTCATGAAATAAATGGATATTACTACTTATAAATAATCGTCATTGATGGAAATTTTTGCACTACCTCCATACGATATTTATCCCTAATAGTATCAAGATATGGCACGATTGGACGCTTATTAAACTTAGTCATCCATTCTACCTGATCGCGTTCCGTAGACCCGCCTTCAAACACTATGGCGCCTGTAGGGGATATACATGGCCAATAATTCTCCATAGCAAATTCATATGTATCGCCGGTATTGGATATGTCGATATGAAGAATATCAATAGACCCTTCTTTATATTTTACAAATCCAGAGTAAAAATCCATTTCTCCAATGACGATATCTTTTTGCGCAAAGCGATCTAAAATACTAGCCTTGTCCGCATGGCTATATTCATACTTATCAAACAAATCATATGCGTGGATTTTACACTGACTCCTCAATGTAAACATGTCGAAGGCTACTAAAGAATAGCCATTCCCTATTCCAAATTCTACAATCAATTTTGGTTTTACAATGCTGATCAATTCCTGGAACTCAGGAAGAAAATTATTTTCTGCGTATGAAGATATTTCTCTTTTCATATTATTAAAACTTCGTTTAAAATGATCCATATTCCTTGATGACCCAGGCTTTCTTCTCCTCCTCCATCTCTTTTGTCCACATACAATAATGACTTATTTTAGTGGTAGAGTAATAACGGTTATTGGCTTTATTAGCATAATTCGTAGGTTGAGCCAATCCTTCATAAGGGAAATAAGTTAATCCTGGGATCCACCTAAATGCACTGCAATGAGCAAGGGACGGATAGGCTTTGCCATTCAATTCCGGAATTGTCCTATCATCATCAGTCGGCATAGGAGCAAAGAAGTCAAAAAACATCATATCTTTTCCACTCCTATAAAAGTTATCCAATTCTTCTGTTAATGTATCATCATACATCTCATCATGGTCCGGGATCAACACAATATCTGCTCCTACATCATCAATCATTCTTAATAAATCATTTCGCCAGTTATATCGGTTCCATTTTTCAGCACTAGTCATGATTTTTGTAGCTAAATTGGATTTTATCAGCTCATTCAGTCGGTTAGTACCTCGGGTATCTACTCTTACATAAATTTCATCCACTTGGGTCTTTAATTTTTCCATGCACATTTTCCACAAAGGGAAATCCGCCAATGCCACTAACGCTACTTTCTTCATTTACCAACCAGCTTTTATTAATTCTACTATTTTTTCTCTATGTTCACTCTCAATCCACCATCCCACCGGTATCGCTACTACCGATCCAATGGTTTTATCCAGGTTAGGAAGCATGGTTTTAAATTCCTTCATACAGGTATGCTTATCATTACGCTCATGCACCTGGGACGTTGCTACTCCATGAGATTTCATATACCGCATAAAATTATTACGATTTTCTACCAATAAACTATAAATCCAAAAGGCTGACTCATGTCCTTCATGCCGGGTCAAGGTCGTCACTCCATTGATATTTTGTAATTTTTGATCGTAAAACAGAGCATTGTTACGATGTTTGGATATAATTTCATTTGCATGTTTTAGATTTTCAAGGCCCACAGCCGCACATACATCGTTCATATGGAACTTAAACCCGGTTTCCGGAATATCTGCTTCACATCTAAAATCAGATCTTCCCTCTTCTCGATTAATTCCATACCATCTCAATAATTTACCTCGAGTATACAATTCCCGGTGAGGAAGCACAAGTAATCCACCATCAATTGAGGTTACATGTTTAATTGCTTGTAAAGAATACATGACAATATTGCCATGATTACCCAATAATTTACCTTTATATTTTGTTCCAAAAGAATGCGCTCCATCTTCTATGATCGCAGGCGCAAATCCATTGATCGCTTTTGCATCTACCTGTATTTGACGAATTTTATCCAAATCATTTGGATAGCCTCCCCAATGAACTACCATGATGATTTTGGTTTTTGGCGTGATCTTTCTGGCAAGATCTTCCAAATCCATGTTCAATGTCGTAGGATCAATATCAACCCATTTTATTTTTAATCCATTATGAATTGCCGGGAAATTAGAGGCGGTGCAAGTTAAGGCTGTTGTGAGCATTTCATCACCATCCTGGATTCCCGGCCAATTATTAATAGTACTGGCCATTCCATCCATTACATTTGAATGAATTACCGGTGTTTTTAGCATATGAATTGCCAAATGTAAAGCTGAGGTTCCGGAATTTAATGTAAGAATATCCCCCTTCCAAAAGAAATCCCCCAGCGCCTTCTCAAACTCTTCTACTTTGGGTCCTTGGCCGATAAATCCACTATCCAATACCTTGGATGCTTCCACTGCAGCATTAGGTGACATGAATACTTTGAATAACGGTATGCCCTGATTCATACCGTAAATTTATGATTTTTTATGAAACAGGGGTTCTTGACCAAGTATTTTTATCGATTTCATACAATTGGGTAAATCCATAATCGTCCTGGTGGTGGTTGGCATGGGCTAATTCAACTGGTTCTGTGCCGATTCTTTGGAAAAAGTCCTGATGGTAGTTATGTTGCACAAAAGAGGCATCGTTTCGGCTATCCGGAGCAAAAAAGTCTTCTGGAAGCTTGGTAATTGTTAAAAGTGGCTCTTCTATGGTAGAATAATAATTTGATTGAAGTTTATTTATAGCGCAAGCTAATGGGGGCATTTCCCGCTGAGATCCAAATTGGATCCAAAGATGATTCCAAAGTTCAAAAAATATTTCACTGGTAATTCCTTTTTTAAAGCCTATAAAGGCCCCATTATATACTTCTAATGGCATTGTGCAATTAAATTGCTCTACGGCCCTTAAATATATGTTCTGGAAACGATTATCCAGATATGGATAAGTACAGAAAAGATTTAAGATAAGATCGGTTTCTTCATTGAACATTTCTATGATCTTCTCATCAAAATCTTTGTGCTGAATAATACTATCCGCATCCAAGTATAATGTTTTTTCGTAGGGAGTATATTTAGGTAAGGTGGTTTTTACCTGGCGGTTTTGTTCTAAAGGCAGATCAATATGAATAAAATCTATATTGTCAATTTCTTTCCATTTTACATTCCTCTCATACTCATTCAGATTTGATAGAATAGTAATTGGCAGTTTGGTGTATTGGCGGGAATAAGCAACACAATGAGCTGCCATTCGATCACACTCGTTCCCAAAAACAACAAATATTAAACCTAAATTATTCGCCTGGTCTTTAATATCCATGGAGAAGGGGATAAGCGTTTCTTAGACAAATATAAGATGCTATACAATCATGAATTGGATTATGCTTATCTAAGCGGTCCAAATATGTTTTATTGGCGGTTGCATGGCGGTCAAGATCTATAGGAAGGAAATTAGATGCATCTTTTAATGGATATGGCATTTCCCATTCTCTTGGTCCTGGATCATCTTTAACTATGGCTGCTAAAAAGTTCGTTTCCACCGGGAAATTTACATCGCTCCAAAACTCCGCATGATGTCTATGCTTTTGCATAAAATTATAGAAATGAGTTCTAAGCTCCACAATGGTTGCAACCG
Organism: uncultured Sphingobacterium sp.; assembly: GCA_964529165.1. Classification (GTDB taxonomy): domain Bacteria; phylum Bacteroidota; class Bacteroidia; order Sphingobacteriales; family Sphingobacteriaceae; genus Daejeonella. The sequence continues at coordinate 24,802 of CAZGWG010000001.1, read as the reverse complement.
ATGGAATGTCTTTTAACAGATATAAAATATTTTCTTTTACAAAATCATTACACAAAGGAATTGCCTCTTGTGCAATCATAGCAAATTCATCAATCTTTTTTCCTAAATGGTCATACACTACTGCCGCAGCACAAAATCCAACACCATGGAGGCTGGTGGATTCTACATCAAACATGAATATTTTTTTCATTATAAATATTTTTTATTTCGAAGTTCTTTATTGGCCAAGCCAAGCTGATAGGTCTCTAAACATTTTTCTATTACAGTAGGAAATCCTCTATAAATACATTTCCAATAATTTGTTTGACCATTGGTTTTGAATATTCTTTGCCACCATTTGTAGCTTACAAGTTGCTGGATCTCTATTAAATTAGGACCGGAATAATGAATGAATCGGTATCTTTCACCCAAACCATCATAATCCCTTATAAGTTCAAAACTATCATTCATATGTATATTTTTATGATCTACTCATTATTATTCTACCAATTATCATTTGACCCTGATGCTGCTCTGACGGACAATAATATTCCATACACTTCCAACCGCTCAAATGTCTTTGTGTATTAACCCATTTCTCTATCGTATCTTTCCTTGGGCCACTCCATCCGCAACTATGACATTTTAATATTTCATTCTGGGCCGCTTCAGGATAATGCCACTTTTTAAAAAATTCAATTTCCCGGGCGGTTACTAATGCATCAAATCTATTCTTCGCTTGCAATAACCTTTTCTTTCGTTCGCGATCTTCCAAGTTATCAAGACACTTGGTTTTATTTTTACGGTAATCTTCTTTACATATTATACTTTTATGACCATATTTAAAAGGGGCATAATAGTTCCTGTGCCAATCATAATATCCATATGCATCATATACATAATACCATAACCCACCTCTTAGTCGTCTCCATAATTTTACACGAGGTAAAATATCATTTAACATAAGAATTGCAATTAAATTGGATAGAAATATTATGAATTTTAATTCTGGGGACATTAGCTAATTAATTGGCTTCATTATTACATTATTAATTTTTGACCGGCTTCTTGTAAGACCAACAAAAATAGCTGAGACTTTTCCCATTTGATCTAACCGTAACCATCCTAATCTGATCTTTTAATGGTAGATATTTAGCATTATCTTGAAGGGCTTCCCAAAATCCATGTTGACCTCTTGCAAACTTGGAAAACTCATCAGCAAAACGTTGAAGTCTTTCCTGTTTATTATTAACTTCATCCAGTTTATAACCAACTGAATTAAACAATGATTCAATGGCCAATATTGATATTGATGATTTTCCAGTTACATTGATATCTTTTGATTTTTCCATTTATCGTAGATTTATTCGATAAAGAATTTCCATCTCAAAACAATTCCGAATAAACGGATCTATTGGGCCGGTATAAACGTTTAGAATATTTAAAAGATGGTCTTCATCCATTGATTTTAAGACAATCCATTTCAATGGCTGATCACCTTTTTTGCCACGGGTTCCCCAATGAAGATTTTCGCGGATGATTTCAAATGTTTCAGCATCAATATTATTTTCGTCGATACTTATACTAAGATCTTCGCAATCCTGGCAATCACCGGTTCTCCTTAAATATTGCGTTCCACCATCAACTCCATAGGTTTTACCATTTTTATCGGTATAGGATTGGTAATCGTGGACTGAATAGGATGTTAAAACTGTTCCATCGGGAGTCTTAATTCTGTTTAAGAGAATTCTCATTGTATTAGTTTTTTGCGTTTGTTCTTACCTCACACCTTGCAAATGAAACAAAACATCATCTTTAGGTGGCTGATATCCGCCGCCAATGTAGGCAAAAAACTTACCGCCCTGATTATAATAATCTTTTTTAACTAATCCGCGAATATTAGCTATAATCGACCCGCATGTCATGTCATGCCGGTGCCCTTCACATCTCGAATCTTGGCTTTCTGACCCGTTAATATTTCCCCAACTTCCTTTAAACATACCATTTAACATGGATTCTTTCCATTCGGCAAAGAATTCTTTGGCTACATTGTTACTAAAATCAAATCCACTAAAACCGGCGGAATACATCGGCATGATCATGGCCTGATCCCGGGTAACTCCAAAATATTGCAATGTTCGGTCATTCGTCCAGGTTCCTGCATAATGTCCGGCCTCTTCCATAAATAATCCAAACTTCTTAATCCTATCCCAAATAGGTTCAATATTTCTTATGGCAAATACACTAGCATCTAACCATAATATTTCATCAATTTCATGCTCTTCACGGATTCTTTGGATTGCATAAATTTTAAACGCATATGGATTTTCAGTATGCAATGGCGCTCCTACCGAATTTTCGCCTACAAATCCAAAGAATTGGCCATCAAAATGCTCTTCCAAAGATTTTTTAAGTCTTTGTTGTCCCATTACTAACCCGGCATGATCATGGGTAATAAGGTTTACTATTGCTCGTTTTTTAGAGGACATACTATTTTTATTTTACTTTTTCAGGTTTCGAATGCTATAAAATATCATACAGCTGATAGATCCAAAAATATATCCCCATGTTGAGTCTGGGGTCCAACCGGTGGGATGGAAATTATCCCAAGTCCATAAATATTCTAAATTATGAATACTAATATTAATACTCATTATCCAGAATACTACCATTCCGATAATTCCCAGAAAAGCGAATACAAAAAATAAAGTTCTTAATCTACTCATAATTTTTTTAAGTTAAAATAAAATATATCCTGTAACTGAAAACTTTCTAAAAGAAGCGGCATGAAGCGCATTCTTATCTACCTGTCGAAGATGGACAATTATTTCTGTAATTAATATCTGCTGTTTAAAAGGGTTAAAGATTCTACTCTTTAATCCTTTTTTTATTTTTCTGGGAATTCTTTTCCCAGTAATCCCAGTCCGAATTGTCTTTGAAGAAATTACTTCCATAAAATTATTTATTCTTGGTTCGGATTAGTCCATATTTCATTACTATGCGTCGGTGCTTCGGATATTTCTGGATCTTCGATATAATGATGAATTACTTCATCAATCTTGATCTGGGTTTTAGCCAGAGCGTTTAATTGCTTCGCCCAATGCCAATCTTCACCATACCCTACATCGGCAAAAGGTACCGATTGAGCCAATTCCGTTTTCCAGGCACATAGATGCCAAGCCTTGCGCTTCACATCCTTTTGCCTTCCACATTCGTCCAATCCGCTTTCCTCATTATTCGGATTGGTTATATCCATATCAACAATATAACTGCCAAATTTGTTGGTCACCTTTGATTTAAAAGTAATCACGTCCGTCAGGAATTGTGATTGGCCATCCAAGATGTTTTGGAACGATTCTGAGACTGCTTTATGAATGAGATATACATATTCCGGCAGCGGCAGGTCATCATCGTCCAGAATGGCTGTATAATAGCCATTAGATAATTTAACACACCCTTCTCGTTTTTTACCTATAGATCTTCGCTTATTATCTACGAACATTAAAACCTCTACCTCTTCAGGATTGGTTAAACGAATATTAATCTGCTTCTCCAGTTCGTCCAATAATGTCCACGCTTTTTCTCTCCTTGAGGGGATGGAGGCTATTACTATAGATAATTTTGGGCGGATCATGATATATTATGGTATTTTTTAAGTTCTTCTATTTTTTCTAATTCCTTTTTTAAATCACCGGAATCATAAATAAAGTTTGCAGATTGGCATTGCCTTGGTTTCGCATGATCTATATGCCCATCTACATAAAATCCCATGATCAATTTGCTATCTTTTGATGGTTGATCCAAATCTTCCAATGGAAGTAATTCTGATTGATACTTTTGATATTGCTTTACAACAAACTCGCGAATTGAAAGCTCCATTTCGATGGGCATATTTCCGTGTATCTCAATAGTTAATTGTTTAACTGTCATAATTTATTAATTACACTTTTCAATCCTTCCTCTAAGGTATATTTGGGTTTCCAATTTGGCAATATTGATTTTAATAATGTACAATCAAGTACCTTTCTGGGTGTTCCGTCTGGTAAATCCTGAAGCCAAATAATTGATGAAGAAAATTTCATGATATTAGAAATTATTTCTGTTAAATCTCGAATACTCACTTCTTCCCCAGTTCCTACATTAATAATATCTGGAAGTTTTTGATCTACATTCATCAATTGGATTAAGCACTCCGCCAAGTCATCCGCATGCATGAATTCCCTTAATGGAGTTCCTGTTCCCCATGCTTGTACAGTGGAAGGGTGATTTTGAATTGCAGTTTGGAATTTTCTAATAAGCATAGGTATTACATGGCCATCCTCTATATATCGATCATTATCCCCGTATAGATTACAGGGCATTACCGAAATAAACTCAGTCCCATATTGCTTGTTGTACGATTTACATAACTCAATCCCCGCTATTTTGGCTACCGCATACGCTGAATTAGTGGGTTCAAGATGTCCCGTCATTAGGGCCTCTTCTTTGATCGGCTGTTGTGCATGTTTAGGATAAATACAACTGGATCCCAGGAAAATTAATCTCTTTACCTTATTCTCAAAACATTGTTTAATTACATTATTTTGAATTGCCAGGTTCGTCTCCAAAAAAGATACCGGTAAAGAATCATTGGCCATAATTCCTCCCACTTTTGCAGCACAAAGAAATACATATTCAGGCTGTTTACGCGAGAATATATTGGCAACAGATTGCTTTTGAGTTAAATCAGAACTTCCCCACTCATCACGCATTTGATCTATTACATTGGTATAACCAGCGGATTTAAGAGCTTTTGAAATGGCACTTCCTACCATTCCTTTTGCTCCTAATACCAATATTTTGCTGTTCTTATCCATTTAATTTTGAACTAAATCATGTTGTTTTTGATACTCCTCATTCACCTGCTTAAAATAAGAATAAAGATGATCATGAATAATTCTTAATCTCTCTAATTCAAAATTAACTACTCTGATTTTTGCTCCACGGCGAAATACAATACTTTTTTCTTGGTATTTTCTGCTTTCATTTTCTTTATTGGTGATCTCCACTCGAATATATTCATAGCTTTTCCAAATATCTTCTTTCAACTTGTAAAGCTGTTCGTGAGGGAGTAATGTATGTGGCACTTTTTGATTATTATCCATTGTATCCGTTCTTTTTTATGTCAATAGTATCAAATTGGATCATCTCTTCCAACATTGTTCTCAAATCATATTTACAATACCAAGCTAATTCTTTCTTCGCTTTAGAAGGATTTCCTATCAATAAATCTACTTCTGTAGGTCTAAAATATTTTGGATGCTGATAAATAATTTGAGAACTTACATGTGCAGTATTTTCCCATTCCGATGTATTAGGATATACAAGCCATCCGGTTTCAACGTCTCCATATTTTTGAAATTCAATCTTCATCCCCAATATATCAAATACCATAATTATCAAGTCTCTTACACTGGTGGTTACTCCGGTGGCGATTACATAATCTTTCGGTTGGTGTTGCTGCAACATGTAATACATGGCTCTTACATAGTCATATGCATGACCCCAATCCCTTTGGGCGTCCAAATTTCCCACATAAATCTGCTTGATAAGTCCCATTTTATATGCGACTGCAGCCCGGGTGATCTTCCTGGTAATAAATGTTTCGCCTCGTCTTGGGGATTCATGATTAAACAGGATTCCCGAACATGCGAAGATCCCATAGGCTTCCCGGTGATTAATTACATGCCAATGCGCGGCTTGTTTTGAAATAGCATAGGGTGATCGGGGATAAAAAGGGGTCGTTTCGTCTTGAGGGATTTTTTGAACCTTCCCAAACATCTCGCTGGTACTCGCCTGGTAAAATTTTACCTTATGATCCAATCCTAATGTGCGGATAGCGGTTAATATTGTTAGGGCCCCCTTCTCGTTCACATCCACTGTATGCTCTGGTTCCTCAAAACTTACCTGCACATGACTCATACCGGCCAAATTATAAATTTCGTCCGGCTGGGTCTTTTGGATAATAGAGATAATATTCCCTGCGTCCGTTACATCTCCATAATGAAGTTTGAATTTTGGATTATGATATAAATGATCAATCCGACCGGTATTGATGGTAGAGGTTCGACGCTTAATCCCGTGCACCATATAGCCTTTCTCTAATAAAAGCTCTGACAGATAGGATCCGTCTTGACCATTGACTCCGGTGATTAATGCTGTTTTCATGTTATTCATTATTTTATATCAGAAGATATTGGTGGAAATGGATTTCCATACAATAAGGGGATTGGAATTTTTTTATACCCAAATAGTTTAGCTTTTATCCATTTCCAAGACCATTTACGATATGGTAATTTCCCTAATGGCTGATCCATCTGAAGATATTTTACAACATCATATATTTTTGAAATAGTAAATAAAAGCTCAACATGTTCTCCTGGATTCACTACAATTTCAATACTTGAATTTACACAAACAGTAAAGTTAAATGATGTATCTTCTATTTTTGTTGGTATAAGATTATGAAGATTTTGAACATAACGAGGCGTATACACTTGATAATTTATTGTTCCGGTAGTATCATTATAATATCCTACCCGAAAGACATTCGAAAGTTGCACCCGATTTTTTGAACTATATTTTAAACCAAGGATATCCCAAGGTTTTTGGAACATTTCTGTCATTACCCCATCGTAACTACCTTGACAGCATCCAATGGTAATACCATTTGGAGCATGTTCCCCCTTTAACCATTTTTTTGCATCAAAAATATATACAGATTGAGCTTTATCGCTATCATTCTTAATAAAAATTGTACATCTTGGTTTGTAGTTGCCACCCAATACAGTATAATTTTCTTTTTTCTTTATTTTCATAAATGACATGGGGGATTTATTTTTCTTCTATCAATTTTTCTGGAGTTCGAACTTCTTCCAGTTTGGTTTCAATTGTCATTAAAATAATGATTTGTCCTCCTCTTGGTTTAGAATTTGTCCCTTGAACTGGAATATCAATAAATGATTCAGGAGTCAATTCTATTTGAATATCAGTCGTCCGGATCTGGTCTTTTCGAGGTTGCAGGTAATTAATATCCTTTAATGGAAGATATGTATGACTAACAAATTTACCATCATTGCTTTGGGTACCATATTGCCACGCTAATTGAAACTGAGAAAATTCAGCAAAGGCGGTAATTGAAACAATATTACATTTTCTTTGCGATAAGGCGCGGCGAATTGTATCATGAGATGATCCAATTAAAGATTCAATAAAACAATCTTTTTTTAATTCATTCTGAGTTGCTGAATGAAGAATGCGGATGACCTCATTTTCCTTTGATTTATTGGTTAATTTAAATGCTATTTGCTGCTGTACTGTAGTTCTTCCCATAATAAGAGTGTTATTATTATTCCTTATCAGTTAGTGTGAATTGAATATGAAGATTTCGACCGGGACCTAGTAAAGTTGTAAAACAAAGGTCTCGTTCAAATTTAATAGCATGGTCCGGGAACTTATTCACAAATCCCGTTTCATGAAATACATTGTCCTTAGTCAATGGAAAATCCTGAATACCTGGTGCAATCTTTTGCGTATGAGGTGCATCTTCATGGCGGATCTCAATATCTTTTATAACAAGATATTCCGGAGTTAAGGTCATTAAATTTATCCATTCTTTATAATCTTCCTGTTCTTCGTCATCCATAAATAATTTTACGGATACTCCTTCTGGTAATGAATAAGGTATACATGGATCAAATAATTCGCTTGCATTTAAAAAATTGATTTTGCTATCAATAATATATCCATTGTGGATTTTCAATATTATTTTGGCATCTTTAAATGTACTGGTACCCTCATTTAGAATCAAATCTTCATCTGGCTCTTTTAGGAAATCTGGTATTGCATGCCCATCTTCATATTGATGTTGCGTTCCTACAGGATTAGATTCCAATTCATCCCAGAAATTCTCATCTGATATGGGTGGTAATACTTGTTTCTCTTTTTCTAACTTCTTCTTTTTTCGCTTCAATAACATTCTTATAAATGTATTGGTAGCAATTATTGATATAATGGGAAGAAGAAATCCTGATATTGATATAAATTCAAGTAATGCACTAATCTTAGTCCAAGGTTTTTTAAATTGCTTTTTGACTACCTCCCTTATAGCAGAAGCAAAAATATTCATGTCCAAATTCTTTGGCTTAGATAAGAATTTTCGGATAGACAGCCTACCTAAATAGCCAAATAAAACATTGATAATTATTGAAAATATCCAATATATTATCAGGTAATTTATAAATTGGTCAGTTGTAATTGTAATCATAAACAATATAGATTTAATTAGTGGATTCTATAAATTCAATTACTGATTTCGGTATTGAATTTATGGTTTTATACTCATTAGATCTGGCCCTCCCACCATAGATATAAAACCCGGTTTTGGTTTGAACCAGGACTACATCCTTAGCCTTGGGACTCTTTTTTAAGAAAGAGTCCGGCTTAGAAATAATTTTCTTCACCGGTTTCTTCTTAAAAGTGGATTTTTTTACTTTTTTAGTCATGTCTAAAAATACATTTCAGCGTTTATACACCCGCAGCTACCAGCTGAACTTGTACTTCTACCCAATCTTTTGCCAACATATCCGTTTGGCTGGCCAACCAGCCGTTCACGATGCTATTATCAGCTGCTTTCATACATAAATATGGAGTGAATTTAATGGAGGCTAATCCAAATTCTCCCTGATTAACCCTATCATCACACGCATCGTAATAATGCTTTACAGATTGAGGTAAACTCTGGATTTTTTCGACCACGGTTCAGATGTTGATATTATCTTCCGGTCTCATGAAAATAAACATGTCCTTCCCATTCCATCCGGCACGTTGTACCAATTTTCCTTCTTTTAAAAGCTCAAGAGCTTGGCCGAAGCTAAGATTTGTGTTTCCGATCATTGTTAAATGTGACATAATTTTCTGCGTTTTAAATTAATATTTGTTTGATTGTTTTATAGTTTTGATTTTACCAGTTCGATAAAGGAATCCGAGAGATTTAATTTTGAGCTATCTTCCATGGATATGAAAAAATTCATAGTACGTTTTTCTTTGGGAGAAAGAATAACAGTCATACTAGAATCTTCACCAGTACAAAAGCTATATTTATAATCATCCGATTGCCATTTTATGCTCCGGAAATCTTCGCCATTATTTTTCGCCTTAGATTCCTCAATACATTTATAAGGATCATATATTTCATATACCTTTTCTCCTTTAAATGTCGTATATCTTTGAATGATTGGATTTTTTAAAAATGCCTCATCCAGTGTATTGATTTTTAATCCATCAATTTTAAGCTTATTTTCTAATAGTTTATTGATAAATTGGTTATAATGACCTTGCCGCATAGTAATACGAGTTCCTTGAGACCGGTCAATACCGGCTATAATTGCAGCAAAATCAAATAAAATAACGGGTTGGATTTGATCGGTATCATTTTCAATAATCAATGTAACCATGCCACATTTTTCTATAAGTCTTGAAACATTATTGGTTGGTACTTCTCTTTGATATTCTGCTTGTTCTTCCATAATAATATATTGTTTTATAAATCAATTACTCCTGGGATATGACATACATAATATTCCATGGTATTCAATTCCTTTATATTTTGAGTTTTTTCTTTGATTGATTTAAAGAATTTCCAATCATGCTTATATCCATCAAATCCTTCATAGGTAATATTATAGGGCTCCTGAGTAAGTTTCTTTTTAAAGGTGAACATCCCATTCCCGATATGATTCTCTTCCGGTTTGGTCTTTAAAATTATTTGTTTATTCGATAATGGACCATCCCATCGGTTCACATTATAATAAGCTACATCCGGCTCTTTCTTGGCTCTTAATGCCTTATCCAAATCGTATAAGAAGGTCATTCCTATAAAGTCATCACTATCTACAAATACAAAGTATTCTCCCTGGCCGATTTCCATCCCCGCTTGGCGGATATGGCCTGAATGAAGTACTTGTTTTGGTAATTCAATCAATTTGAAATTACGATGTTCCAGAAGGTATCCATATTCCTCTTTCATAATCCTGGTTGTGTCAGGACATCCATCGGATACAATTATAAATTCAACATCGGTGAAGAATTGGGCTTTTAAACTATGAACAGATCGATGGAACTTATCTACACGATTAGTAGCTGCTCCGCTATAATCCCCTAAAAAAGATGGTGTGATAACCGTAAATCTCATACAATCACTGTTGATTATTTAGATAACTCCAGTATTGATCGGAAAAATTCGATCTTTTCTTCGTCTGACACAAAAGGCTGATCCGCTCGGTCAAGTGCAGATGCAAGATCATGAATAGCTACCTTGTTTCCATGGCGTTGCTCCATTTTCTTCTTAATGGCTCTTAAGGTTGGCTCCCATTCCCTTGGCATCCTTTCTCTTAATTGATCAATCATTCCATTATATTCATCAAATTGGGTCTTAAATTGATCAATATTGAATTGCTGGGATACGATGGCCGATTGGATCTCAAAACGCTCTATCTCATACTTTGCAGTAGTAAGATTTTGCATGGGTTTGGATAAATTTGGTTCCGGGTTTTCAATTAGGTAGGTCAATGAGGTCTCTACCTTTTTGTAGGATTCGAGCAATTTCTCGGATATAGCTATCTTCTGCTCAAAAAACTCACTTCTCTGCATTTTAGAACTTTTTTTGCGTTATTTAACACAATGATACGATTTTTTTTTAATTATTTAACTTTTAAGAAATTAATATTTTTTATTAGTTTTTTTTGATAGATTTCTGTTACTTCGTTGCTTACAATGGCCAAGCAGAAAAAAACCACCAATTCTTCCAAAAAGCCGACTAAAAGGACTTACAACAGATCAAAGTCCACTAAGTCAGTGAAATCGGTTAAGGCAAAGCCGAAAAAAACCGGTGCCAAAAAATCTACTTCAAAGAAAGGTTTCAATAAAGACCGCAAACGTTCTAGTGTTGAGTATTATAACCAATTAAAATCAGAAGTTTCTCAATTCTATAAAGAAGAGCATGGCAAAAAAAGGTTAGACAAGACCTTTTTGGAGGCCAGGACCAAATACGCCTTCAAAATCCTGAAAGGGAAAGCTGCCGGAGGAATTATTACAGACAGCCTTTATAAGGGTTTTGTAAACAACTTGGATGGTATCATGCACAAACCGGCAAGCGTAATCGCAAAGCCCGATTTCATTATTGATACCTCCATTCAAATTGACTACTGGAACTTAGAGGTTTTCATTGAAAAATATTACGATGAATTAAAACAGTATAACAATGTTGCTATTTCATTAGATTCAATTTTAGGTCCTGGGAATGATCAGGAAGAGGAAGATTTAGATGATCTGGATATTGCAACAGTAGTTAGAGATGTGAAAAAGTTCGCCATCAGGGAGCATAAAAAAGACGATAGCCAGTTCTTATTTTTCAATATATTAAAGTCTGAAGATAACGAAAGTTTAATTTTTGAACTTGTGGATCAGGAGTCTCCTGATAAATTACGTGTAGTGGATGGGGAAATGGATGATACCGAAATCCCGGTATTTGAGCCTGAGCCAGAAGCCAAGGGCAAAAAGAAAAAGGTTACCAAGGGTAAAGAAAAAGAGAAGGAAAAAGAAAAACCAGCGGAAACAGAAAAAATATCAGCTACCGAACGAGCGGCGATTGAACGAGAAAACAAAAAAGGGGACTTGGAGCGTTTGACGCTAAAAAAAGAATCGTATCAAAAAGATATTGCTTTCAATAATCAACAGATCCTTCATACTGCTGGTTTAGTGGAAGTATTACGCAAAAACAAAATTGATTTCTCCGATGAATTAGAACAAATGGTTGAATATAAAAAGACCAATAAAGATTTGATGGCAGAAATTAATTTGATTAATAAAAAATTAAAAGACCTATAAAATTTATAACGCATGGAGAAAATAGAAATCAATAAGGAATATCAATATTCAAAGGAAGAATTTGATAATGCTATCGGAACTGCTAAAAGTTTCATGTCAAATTATGAACAATTACAATTTCCAATAATAGATGAACATAGATTAGAATATTGGAATTCAGAAGGCTACTATATGGCGCTTCGTTCGGATCACTATCCTACTAAGTACCAAATTGCGGAAGCATCTCTAAAAGGTGGACAAAGCAGCCGGAATTCTCGTAAAAAATTTATGCTTGAAATGGATGAAGACAAACGGATAGCATTCATGCAAATAGCTGTTAGATCAAAATTTGCCGCAAATACTTACTTAGCAAAAAAGTTAATGGATACAGGAGATGTTCAGATAATTGAAAAAAATTATTGGAATGATACTCTATTTGGAGTAGATGATAAAACATTGAGAGGTGCTAATTGTCTGGGTAAAATATTGATGCATGTAAGAGAAGAACTTAAAACTAATCCTAAATTAATGTAAAAATATATTATTTATGCCAACTGCTCCTATTACTGTCAATTCGCAAAAAATAATGGACGATCAAATTTTTCTTTTAAGAAAGAAGAAAATGGATTTTACCGTTACAGAGACTACCGGTACCGTCGAGGTTACTTATACCGTTAATGGGAGGCAACAATCAACACTCTATATTCTGGATGTCTATGATAATCCAAATGACCCTCTTGAAGAAAGATCCGATCCATCATTAATCCGGAATATTTGCAGAGCGGTTAAAAATGATGTCAAAAAATATTTAAAGAGCAATCCAATGCCTGAATATGATTGGGACAGGGACTTTATTACTATGGACTGGGATCACAAAATGATCAGTACGATGATCATGGGGGATATTGTTCATGAAATTGATATTAATTCCTGCTATTGGACATTGGCATTTCAAAAAAGATTCATTTCGCAAAAAACCTATTTAAAATATTTACCGTATAAAAAAGAACGGTTGATTGCTTTAGGAAACCTGGCTAAAGTAAAATACATTAAACAGTTCTTTGGTGGGAGGCAAAAAATGGTGACCAAAGATAGAAGTTATTTAGCCCCTTTCTTTTTCTCCATTATTTGTGATACATATAAGATTTATAAGCAGATAAATACTGCTATTGATAGAAAATGTTATTACTTCAAAACGGATGCGGTAATTGTTCCTCCCAGTATTCATATTGAAAACAAAGTACGGGCTGAACTCCATAAACACGGAATGGAGTGTAAAGTAAATCGATACCGGGTAAAAGAAATTGGCACTCAAAAAATATTATTAACCAACATGGTTACCAAAGAAGATAAAATGATTTATTTGGTAAATTATTCTTGATATTATGAATTCATTATATAAATTACCGTGGGGATACGTAATTGATCTGGAATACCTTCAAATGATCGATATTTCTGGTATTAATGCACTTGATTCTGATGGCAGATTTCCATATGCAGCATGCCTTTCATTTTATATTTACATGAAAGGGACGCATAATCGAATATATGTTCAAAGGCCATTTAATATAGATATTGAAATTGTTCCAAGTAAGGATCTACGTGATAGATCTTGGATTAGGTTAACCGACGGAACAAAATTAAATACCGAATATTTTATTGGTAAAGATAAAACCCAACAAAATTGGGACGGTACTGTTGCTATGGAAAACTTTAAAAAGGAATTAGAAGATCTTCAGAAAAAATGGGAAGAATGGAAATTGTGGAAAACTAATATTGGCAGAAAAGGAGAAGATGGTTATTTTTAGTTTCAGTTATGCTGGAAAAACTTACCATAGAAATTTCTTCTTTAGATGCTTTGACCATTGCAGGGCTATTGGAATTCCTTCGAAATTCTCACGATAAAGGAGAAATACTTTTGGCCTCGCCGCATTTACAATCCATTGAAAACTACTCTAATACTTTAGTAAAACACGTTACTGCAGATCATTTAGAAGGGGCTCATCTTCAGCATGAGATCAACAATTTATTGACTCCTCCCGGTTCATGACTCCTACCGACGAACAACAAGCCCTGATTTACTCCATTGGGTCCGCTAAATGCATTGCAGTTGCCGGGTCGGGTAAAAGTACCACCTTGATGCAATATGCCTTAAAAAGGCCAGATAAAAAAGGTTTATACATTGTTTATAATGCTTCGGCCAGGGTTGAAGCATTGGATAAAGCCGAAAAATGTGGCATCAATCCTGATTCATTACATATTCATACTGCTCACTCCTTCGCCTTAAAAAGCCTTCGGGCCATGGGCATGAAATTTAAGATAAATACCAAAGGAATGGATCCAGATGAGATCATTAGCCGATTGGCACTTATGAATGGTAGTCAGGCCAGTAGGTACACCGTGGCAAAAATGGTTCAGGATGGTATGGCGGCAGCTTGTAACAGGATGGATGGGAAAATCTATTTGGTGGATTTTAAAGATTATGATCAGGTTTATGTAAAAAAATATTTTAACCAGGTAGTTGAGTCCGTTAATTATTTTCTTCGGGAAATGAAAGATGGTGATCTTCCCTGCTCTCATGATTTTTATTTAAAACTGTTTGCCAAACAAAATAAACAATTAGGTTATGATTATATCTTGTTTGACGAAGGACAGGATGCTAACGAGGTAATGCTTCATATCTTCAATATACAGAAGAAAAGTGTAAAGGTAATAGTAGGAGACCCATCACAGCAAATATATTCATGGAGAGGGGCTGTAAATGCGTTAGACAAAGTGGATTTTCCTTCCTACAATCTTACTATTTCTCATCGGTTCGGTCCGTTGATTGCCAGTTTTGCTAATAATACACTGGGCATGAAAAAACAGATTGGAACTTTTGGACAATCTGTTTATTGTAAAGGAATAAGATCCTCCGGGATGGTTACATTAGGGCAAAAAGGATATTTATGTCGATCTAATGTCGGGTTGTTTAAAAAAATGGTGGAAGTAGTGCATTTAAATCCGGATATCAGAATCTATTTAGAAGGTGGTTTAAGAGGAAATAACTTTTTCTCATCCGTTCGTTTAATGTCGGATATTTATTTTCTTTTTGCTGGTAAAAAGGAGAAAATAAAACAACCTATGATTGGCGGGTTCAGGAACATTACCGAGCTTTATGAGTTCAGCCAGGCTACCAATAACAAGGATATTAAATCCATGATTGATCTGATCTACACCTATAAATCCGAGGTATTCAGCATGAAAGACCAGGTAAAAAAACATGTCGTATCAAAACGCATTGAGGCAGATGCTTACTTTTCTACGGTGCACAAGGCAAAAGGACAGGAATACCCCATGGTGGAATTGGATGATACTTTCATTAATTCAGAAGATATTGCAATCTTAGCAGCTGCGATCAAGGATGAAAAAGATACAAAAGGATATTTAAGCTCTGATCTCCAAAACGCCATTCTTCAGGCTAATGAGGAAATTAACTGCTTATACGTGGGCATTACAAGGGCAATGACAGATGTAAAATACACAATGTAAATATAGTTTTATTTTATCATTTATTTTATAATATGTAAAATAAAACTATATTTGTAGTATTAAACATCTAACATATATATAAATGCCTAAAATTTACGAGTACTTTGGATTAGTATTCTTATTTTTCTCAAATGACCATGAGCCAATACATGTTCATGTGAGATATGGAGAATATGAAAATAAATTAGAATTTATCTATAAAAAATGAGAATTAAAAGAGATAAAGGTTTTGAAAGTTGGAAGGAAGAAATCACTACCTAATAACAAAATGAAAGAAGCTTTAAAATTTGCAAAAGCCTATAGAGGTAAAATTGTAGAAAAATGGACATTGGTATTTCATTTGAAACAAACTATAGAATGCGAAAAGATTACAAAAAGAGTAAAATAACATGAAAAAAAATACGCAGATAAAAATAATTTCCGCAGAATGGGTAGGAGGCTACAATATTAAATTTACATTTAGTGATGGAAAAGTAAATGTATTTGATTATACTTCCGTTGTCATGTGGGATCATGAGGAAAGTATTCCATATCAAAATATCGAAAAATTTAAGAAATTTCAAATTATAGGTGGTGGTACCGAAATTGCATGGGGCAAAAACTGGAATATGATATTACCTTTAGATACAATATATTCTAAAAAGAAAGTATCCTTTTCTGGTAGAAAAAAAGTAGAAGATAAAAAGGTTCCAGTAACCATTTATCTTAACAAAAGTACAATAAAGGAATATGGGGGACTTGAAATAGTTAGAGAAGATGCGGCTGCCTATATCACTGGTAAAAATATTAAAAAATAACGCACCTTTTATTTAGGCCCAAGCGACAGCTGTTGGGGTTTTCCCCATTCGATCTCCTGCAGCTATTCGTTTTCTCTCTTCTTGCACCAGATCTTCAAGTTTCTTCGCTTCCTTGCTCAAGGTAGCATATTCCAGCTTTTTAACCGCAAAGTCCAATACCAAACCGGTGATAAATCCCAGGGCTAATAATTTTGCCAGTTCCTTTCCCTTTGGCATATGAAGTCTAAACTTCTGCCCTTTTGATTCCGCAAGAGAATAAATAACTAAATCTCCTACAAATCCAATAGCTACCGATGATCCTACCACCAATGCCGTTCTTTTGTCAAATCCCATAATAGAATTAATGCTTAATTAATTTTTAACAATCTATGTTTTAAATCTCTCCTAATCTGCAATAAAACTATTATTGATGCAATTGAAATTCCCGCACCAATTGTCATTATTGATTTTTTTTGTGCAATTCCACCACCTAAAAACATCCCAACTCCGACTCCTCCTAAAACAACAGCAAGACTATTTAATTTCTCCATAGTGGATGTACCAGATATATTGGATGGAGACAATACATTATTATTAAACGCTTTCTTGGCTTGTTCTATGGTTAATTCCGGCTTATTGTTTTCCCGGTTCACCTGGTTATGGATATCTACCGACCACTTAAACATCTCCTCCGAATTGGTTAAAGGCGGAGGCAGCTTTTTGAGTTTTTCCTTGAAGTTTTCCCTACAGAGTTCACATGGTAGAATGTTACCGAGGTCATTGAAGAAAACACTATAATTTTCCTTATCTGCTTTCGTGGGTTCATTCGGAAATGTTGCTGCCGTAGCATGTATAAAATGCCAGCCCTGTGGACCCCAAATTGTTGGACTTAACCCCATAACCTAACAAAGATAAATAAAACTACATGCCATTAACAAATTTTATGATAAAATAATATACATATATATAACATATACCGTATATATGCATATTATTTAACCTTACATACAATGAATACACAAGAATCAAACATTAAAATAGGGGAAACCTATAATGGCTGTATCGTTAGGGCTGTTAATAGCTATGGTCTTAAACAGGCGGGGCCAAGAATTATGCTGTTTTCTTTTTCAATATGCTACTCTAAAAACGAAGATGGAACCGGATATAATTTATACCACAATATTAATCCAATACATTGGTTTGGGGGATTAACGGGGATTTGTAATTTTCTTGACAGAGAATCATCAACTCATATAAGGTTACATCGTGGGTCTTGTGATATACCTGGAATTGATGATAAATATTTTGATCAATCAATTCCGGAGGAAAAGCCGTTTGAACCAGTAATTATAGACTACTTGGGATTAATTAAGTTAGACTTGCTTAGAAAAGAAAATTCAAAATTAAGTGATGATATGGATAAAAGATTAAAAGAGTTGAGAGATAAATTTCCTAATATGAAATTTACTTTTCCATTAGGAAATCCTGTAGATAATTGCAAGGATGCAATTATTGAAGAGCAACGTATGCGTATTGAAAACTTAAAAAATGGCATCAAAGATATTATCCAGCAAGTAAAGTCTCCAGGAAGAGGCATGAGTGATCGAGATGGAAGAATGATCGCTATTCCAAATATTGAAAATCTTGAAAAATTACTGAAAGATGCAGAATAATAAAAAAACTAAACTACTCCTTTTGTCAAAAGAGTGTATTAAACAACTTTCGAAAGATGCCATAGACAATGGATCCAATTTCAAGAACTATGTGGAAGATATCTTGGAAAAAATGGCCGAGAAGTCTATCGAAGAAAACAAAAAAAAACAATCAAATTTTCCTGAGAAATAAAAAAAATATGAATTACAAACTAATCCACAATGAAGATCAATTGCAAAAGTTCGTTGATTTTTTACCTGAACTAAGTCCTAATGAAGGATATTTTTTGATACTGATTGCTCGTAAAAAATGGTATCCGGAAAGCGGTATTCCTTCTGCTCATAAACTAAAACGAGAGACCGTTGGATCTAAAGATAAAATCATTCAAACAGTCCGTCAGTGGGAAGTTGCGGAAGGTGCTTATTTAAGCAGTGGAATACCAATTGACTTAAGGAATCTAGGAGTTTATATTGGATTTAATCCTAAAGACCAACACAAGGCTTGTTTTGATTTAATGACCAAATGTATGGCCAGCATAAAAAGTAACAGCCAAAATATCAATGTAAAATCAATGGCAAACGATGTTATACAAGGTGCCAATGGAACCAAAAATTTCATTGATATTGATGTAGACATTAAAGAAGGGGAAGATTATTTGGAAATCGTAAAATTTATACGATCAATTGTAAGTGATAAAAATCTAACATTCATCAAAACTAATGGCGGATTTCACTGCTTGGTTAGATTGAATGATCTTGGCAAAACCTGGTACAATGAAATAAAAAATCACCCATTTAAAAGTGAATTGAATATCATGAGCAATGATCTAATACCAATAGTGGGATGCAATCAAGGTAAGTTTGTGCCACATTTTATGTAGATAAAATTACTTTTGCGGAGGATGCCCGATTCGAACGGACGGTACCTTGTGAGTACACCAGTTTTCAAGACTGGCGCAATAATCCATCTCTGCCAATCCTCCGGATATAATTTAGGGGAATTATTGTATTTCATTGAAGTCAAGATGGGGATCGAACCCATATACCAGGTTTTGCAGACGAGGACCTTACCAATCGGACACCTGACTTTATATTAATTGGCGGAAAAGGCGAGATTCGAACTCGCGGTACCTTTCGGTACGTCACGTTAGCAGTGTGGTGGGTTAATCCATCTCCCCCACTTTTCCGTATTAAAAACAAACATATGTCCATCTCTTCCGCAACCAACTCACCTCTCAGGGGTAGCAGGTAATGAACCATCGCGTTCTGCCTTTTACAGATATGTTTATCTTTTTGTGGCCCGGGCGGGAATCGAACCCGCAAGATCATCGTCGATCACAGGATTTTAAGTCCTGCGTGTTTACCAGTTTCACCACCAAGCCATGTCAGAGCATGCAGGGAATCGAACCCCGCTCCCAACCTTTCAACCGTTTTACCAGCCGTAGAGAATCGAACTCCATGAGTGGACCGTCGCCCTTAGCACCACGCTGCCCCTTCGTACCCCATAAGAGACTCGAACTCTTACACCTCTCGGTACCAGATCCTAAGTCTGGAGTGTCTACCATTCCACCAACGGGGCATTTTACTTGTGGGGCGAGAAGGAATCGAACCTTCAAGGTCAAAGACACCGGATTTACAGTCCGGCCCGCTTCCACTTACGGAGCTATCTCCCCATTTTACTATTACTATTCGTGCACCCAATTGGAGTCGAACCAATTCCCCCGGTTTTTCAAACCGATGCTTCTACCGAGTTAGCTTCAGATGCAATCATATTATCACTACCTTTTTTTGCACATGGAGTAAGAATCGAACTTACCCATCAGGTTTTGGAGACCTAATCGCCACCTTGGAACATTCCCATGTTTATTTATTTTTTTTCATAAAAAAAGCCCCCTGCTATGAACAGGGGGCTTTTCCTTTTTGTCTTTTTTGCTATGTGTTTTAAATCTTATGTATTGAAGCACATACCAATCCCCCATGGTCAGTTAACCAACTAAACGATAAGAGACAATATGGGGTATTTTGCTTCATAAATATAATTTTGTTCAACTATTGAGGTTACAAATATAATGCTGTTTTTTTAAAAACCAAAATTCGTATAATTTTATCTACTTTCTAAAAATGCAATCTTCTTTTTAGATTTAATCAATTTATTGTATTCAATCTGAGTTCTGCAACTGGAAATGATCTTTCCAGCCATATTGGAAATTTCCTTTGCTTTAGTGGCTTCTAAATCCCCATTACACAACTTAGAATAATTTTCGGACAAATTAGATGTAAGTTGCCCCATGTTAGTGATTTTTCCTTTTTTCATATTTCGCGTTTTAATTTTAAATTCATTCTCCATGCTTGAATTAATTCAGGATACTTTAAAATGTCTTTCTTAGAAAGAGATGTTCTCTGTTTTATCTTTGATATAATATAATTATCAGTTAATTGAGTAGATTCTTTTTGAGCAAAATTCAAAGATCTTTTTCTCTGTAATTCTTGTATTCTTAATTTGTTTTTACGATCATATTGCTGCCTATATTTCTTATAATATTTCGCATATTTACGTTTTCTTTTTCGCCGAGTGGCATTAACCTTATCTTTATTTTCAATGGAATATTTACGAGAACGTTTGTTTGACTTCTCTGGATCAAAATAATACACGATTAACCTTATCAGATATTCACACTCTTTACACTTTGGTTCGAGATAAAATGTTTTTTTCTTCTTATAAATTTCATAACGAATTCTATAAGCTGATTTAAGCTTATCTACCTCACAGCATGTACATATTTTTTTAGATGGTAAAATAGTGGATATGTTATACAACAATAGTAGATAAATCCACCTATTTATAAGGAATTTAATAATACAATGAATGTTAAATTAACTTTTATTAAATCATAAAACATTTGTATTCCCGGAGAGACTCGAACTCCCAACTAACGATTTAGAAAAACGTCGTTCTATCCATTGAACTACGGGAACATATACTGTTCCCCCACCGTGAATCGAACACGGATCTCAAAATTAAAAGTTTCGAGCTTTACCATTAAGCTATGAGGGAATATATCATAATCTACATCTCCTCTTTCGAAAAGATGAGAATACAGATTTTATTTTACCTCTTAGTTTCATATTTTTATTCCTGTGGAAGCAACGAGAGTCGAACTCGCAACTCCCGGTACTAACTACCGGAGCTTTTCCTTGGCATGCCTTAAGCTATACTCCCAATTTATTTATTTTGTACAGACACATGGACTCGAACCATGGGCCCCTTGTATGTAACACAAGTGCTCTACCAACTGAGCTATGTCTGCATGTTTTTATGCTTATTGTGGAGAAGCACGGACTCGAACCGTGGACCTTGGCATTGCAAATGCCCTACTCTAGCCAACTGAGCTACAACCCCATTAATTTTTCAATTAATTCTGACGGAAATAATTGTTAATTTTCGTGGAAATAATTGCAAAAACGATTTTTTGTTGGCCTCCTTGGTCTCGAACCAAGTACCTCCAGATTATGAGTCTGGCGCTCTAACCTGATGAGCTAGAAGCCGATTTATTCATCACTCAACAGCTTTCAACCCTGTCTTTCGAACGACAGGATCTCCAGCTGAAGTTTGGAAGATAACCGAAATAGAGCTTTTCCAAACTGGCACAATTAATTATTTAGTCGCACCCGTGGCCTTGAACCACTCTCTATTCCTGCATTAACTACCAAAGGAAAGTCCGTTCGTGTCACCTCTGACAACTTCCCCTCTTGAGCGGAAGATGGGACTCGAACCCACAACCTTCTGATTGGAAATCAGTGGCTCCGCCAATTGAGCTACTCCCGCTTATTTACTATCAATATGGAGCTGGGCGGGCGGCATGCCTGCCGGTGCATTCCCGTATCCCAGCATATTGCGGTTCGTACGGGATTCGAACCCGTGATCTTCTGATCGACAGTCAGACAGGGACGGCCTCTCCCCTAACAAACCAAACTCATTTATTTAAAAAATTGTCCCAACGGTAGAATTGAACCACCATTTCCTACCCAATATGGATTTTTTACAAACGCTAACTACTCGCTGCAGCAAATATTTCGCTTTAACATACTGGGTTGCTCTCCGCCATTTATAGCTATGTATGGGGATATTTTCAAGTAATGTAGCTAAAACATCACTTTTATTTTAATATTAGTATTGACAATGAACGTTTTAAAAATAAGTAATGTCATTATTACACCACTTTTATGTTTTGCTCCCAGGGTGAGATTCGAACTCACGACCCACAGATTAACAGTCTGCTGCGCTAACCAGCTACGCTACCCGGAATTATTTTCGTAGGCAAGGTGGGATTTGAACCAACGACCCTTACATTATCAGTGTAATACTCTGACCAACTGAGCTACATGCCTATTTATAAATAAAAGAACAACACCATTGTGAGTCAGCGCATTCGCCTTTCACTTTACTGGAGCACCGTTAGGTACGATTATCTCGAACCGGGACGGGTGCAAGCCCGGAACACGATAACCTGCCATTCCTTCGTTACGTGAATGGGAGTTGAACCCATGACCTTCGGTTTATGAATCCGGTGCTCTACCTCCTAAGCTACCACGTAGAGCCAAAAGCAGGAGTCGAACCCGCGACCTGATGATTACAAATCAACTGCTCTGGCCTTCTGAGCTATTCTGGCTTATCCTTGTATTATTATTATTTTCAATAAAAAAAGAACATAAAAAAAGCCCCAGTTTGACTTGGAGCTTTTTCATTTATCTGGATCAAATGTAGTATTAACCTCGAATATAAATATAAGCTCCGCTTTTAAGGACATCGGCCGTTGCCATCCCAATTGCTTTTCTATTGCCTATATTTATAATTGTTTGTGTCATTGAAGTGCAAATATATATATTAGTTTTTGATAATTCCAAATTTATTTTTGAAAATATTTGTTTTTTAATTTTAATGATTTACATTTGTTGCCATGAAAAAATTATTCAATTTAGTACATCAACAACCGGAACAACTACCAATTATCGTTGAACGGGGGTATTGTGCTTAATTAATACAATATATAAATCAGAGATCCCCGTACATCGTATGGGGATTTTTTTTGTTCTTTTTTTATCGATTCTTTTTCGGGGTATAGCGTAGCCAGGTATCGCGCTTGCTTTGGGAGCAAGAGGTCACAGGTTCGAATCCTGCTACCCCGACCAGGAAGTAATGCAAGTAGTTGGTATGGCAAAAATCCAGCGAATCTTGTCCGGAAACTCACGTCTACCGGTCGTCTATCGGTTAGGACTCTCCCAACTTTTTGCTCGGTTAGTGTAGCTTGTTAGCACAGTAGATTTTCATTCTGCTATCGCGAGTTCGAACCTCGTACCGAGTACAAAATGTATTGTCCTGTGGTGTAACTGGCAACACGTCTGATTTTGGTTCAGAAGAGTCTACGTTCGAGCCGTAGTGGGACAACTATTATTATGATGATGGAGTGTATAGCTCAGTTGGTTAGAGTGCATGCCTGTGACGCATGAGGCGCTGGTTCGATCCCGGTTATACTCCCACTTTTTTATTTTTACTTGGCCTCATATTTCAATGGATAGAATACCTGATTACGGATCAGGAGATAGGGGTTCGACTCCCTTTGAGGTCACTAATATTTATTTTCGTCCAACCTAATTGGTCACAAGCACTTTCCCTATAATATTCACCTGGTTCAAATGATTGGGTACAAAGACATATCTGCAGCACATATACTAGATCTTGAAGTAAGAGTTTCATTTTTTCAATGGTTTCTTTAGGGAATTTTCCTTCAACGGCTTCTGGATAACCAAGTATTTCGGCCATGTCTTGATAAATGTCCCTATTTCCAAATGGACGAGAGGTATTAATTTCCGGCATGCTGAAAGGGTATTCCAGACGCCGACTTCTATAAACATGAAGTTTATTTAGAAGTTTCAAATGCTCTTCTGTAACGATAAATTTGTCTATTAACTCACGCATATCAAAGTTTTTTTCGGAACATAAAATTTATTAAAATCAGAAACAATCCAATACCTATTGAAATCACCACATGCGGATAGCCTTTCATCACCATTAGTGAAAATCCATAAGAGATAAAAATAATTCCTAAACTATATTTTCTCATATCAATTTATTTTTTATGTTGGGCATATAAATTGCCAACAGATCTATTAACTTCTCCTTTTGATATTTTTGTAGATTTTTAATACGGTTATCATTCAATAAAATCATAAAAGAACTCACAACCTTATTGAACTTAAAACTATCCGTATAAGCGTGTATTTGAGTCTCAAATGTTGATATATCAATTACATCCTCACCTTCTCTGCTCATCCATTCCCTAAATCGAGTAATAAATCTGCGAATACCTACAATATTTCGATCACTCCAACTCCCCCCTTCAAAATAATGGCCTATAAACATTAGATAAAATCGAATCTCATCTGAATCATATCCATCTAAGCTAACAACATTACCTTTGCTTTTACTCATTTTCTCTCCATTGTACAATATCATTCCCTGATGAATAACTTTTTTAAATGGCTCCTCAAAATCAATCAATTTTAAATCATACAAGACCATGGTAATAAAACGGGCATAGATTAAATGCATACAAGCATGTTCACTTCCACCAACATATAAATCTACGGGTCGGAGCTTCCTGCCAGACAAGTGGCTATAAATAATGAAATAAAAACTACTATCAACAAATGTATCCATGGTATCTGTTTCCCCTTTAATAGGAATAGGACATCCCCATTTGCGCTGTCTACTTACACACCAATCGTGTAAATTTTCAAGCCACTTGCGCTGCGCATTTTTGGTACTTTCTGGATAATCAATATTTTCAAGTCCATCAATTAGTCGTTGTTTATAATCGGTGATCTTAAAATACCATTGATTTAATGTTTTCTTTATAACCTCGCTACTGCAACGATCACATTTACCTTCCTTTACCTGTT